>JAKLLE010000132.1 GCA_023150295.1 Giesbergeria sp.
CCATGAGCAAGAAAACATACGAGCAGATCCAAGAGTCAGAGCGCTACGCGATAGCACTGGGGCTACAGCAAAAGCAAAGCATCCGAGCCATCGCCAGGGCTCTGGGACGCAGCCCCAGCACCATCAGCCGGGAGATTCATCGCAATGGAGGGGGCAATGGCTACGCCAGCCGGTTTGCTCATCAGCGCAGCTGCAGGCGGCGCACTCACAGTCGTCCCCAGCCCAAGCTGCATCGCCAGGGGGCCTTGTACCGATTCGTGTGCGACCATCTGCACCAGCGCTGGTCGCCTGAGCAAATTGCTGGGTACCTGAAGAAACTCCACCCCCACGACAGGCGCGCGCGAGTGTCACACGAGAGCATCTATACCTGCATCTACGCCCAACCCCGGGGCGAGCTCAAGAAGGAGCTCGTGTCCTGTCTGCGCATGACCCACGCCAAGCGCTGGCCCCGCTCCAAGGGCAAGGACCGGCGTGGGGAAATCCAGGACTTGCTGAGCATCCATGTGCGCCCTCCCGAGATCGAGGATCGCCAGCTTCCAGGCCACTGGGAGGGAGATCTCATCAAGGGAGCGAACAACGCCAGCGCCATTGGCACCCTGGTCGAGCGCACCACGCGCCTGGTATTGCTGGTCAAGCTACCCCATCCCAATCCAGCGACAGCCGCGCATGTGCTGCAGGCGTTCAGCGACAAGCTCAATGCAATAGCAAGCCCCATGCGCCAGAGCCTGACCTACGACAGGGGCAGGGAGATGGCCGAGCACGCCAAGCTCACCGAGAACACGGGTATGAAGGTGTACTTCTGCGACCCCTACAGCCCTTGGCAGCGCGGCAGCAACGAGAACACCAATGGGCTGCTGCGCCAATACTTTCCCAAGGGCACCGATCTGAGCGGCTACACCCAGGAGCAGCTCGATGCCGTGGCCGATGAGCTCAACGGGCGTCCCAGGATGACCCTGGGTTACTCCACGCCCCTGGAGGTCTATGCGCAGCACTTGCAGCGGCTAAGCCTCCAGGCTGATTCAGTGCATTGAAAAAATGTTGCACTTGGACTTGAATCCGCCCTTATTGATAAAGCGCAAGCAGCTATAAAAATAATAGCAATCTAGCCCTGTGCACCGCGCTGCGGGTCGGGGTAGAGCCACTGCAGGCCCGGAAGGCGGGGGCGTTCGAACGGGCGCCAGGCACCTGCTGCGCTGCTTTGGCTCAGGCGGTCGGCCACGGCCCACCAGGCGCTGGGGTTCAGGCCCAGGCCGAAATGGCTGGCCATGACCTCGATGTTCTCGGTGTGCGGGTTGTGGGGCGCGGGCGCCTGCACGCTGCCGCGCCAGGCCACCACACCGTCGCTTCGCGAATAGATGCTGGTGGTTGGCACCGGCGGGGCCGCAGGCAGGTCGTAGTGCTCGGTCTCGCGTTTTGGATCGCGGCCACTGACCCATTGGTAGATGCGCCAGGCGTTGGTGCAGGTGTGCTCGCCCGCAAAAGGGCTGCCCAGCGTGACCACGCAGCGCACACGGTCGGGCATTTCCTTGGCCAGTTCGCGGGCGTACAGGCCGCCCAGGCTCCAGCCCACCAGGCTTACACGCGCGCCGCTGCGCTGGCAGGCCTCGTCGAGTTTGCGCTTGGCGGTGTCCAGCACTCCGTGGCGTGGGCCCAGATTCAGGCCCTGTCCCCAGCCATAGGGGTGGTAGTTGCGCGACTCCAGGTAGCGCCGCAGGGGCAGGGTGGAGGCATCGCCGGCGGTGAGCCCCGGAAACACGATGATGGCGTGGCCATCGCCCAGCGGCGCGTTCTGCAGCAGCGGCCAGGCGGGCAGCACAGCGCCAAACTCCCAGGGGGCGCGGAACTCCATGGCCAGCAGGTGCAGGCCGGGCGGGGGCACAGCGTTGGGGTCGCTGGCGGCTTGTCGAAAAGGCAGGGGCATCGTGGAGGGTGGTGCGGGACAGTCCCCCGAAGCAGTGGCCTGGAGGTTGTTGCATTTTGTCGCAAATAGGCGCACGCTATTTGGACGCCACTCTCCAAACCCAACGGGCCAGGCGCAGATTGCCGGGTTGCTGCTCTCGCCAAAGCACATCAAAAAGAGTAGCGTGCTACGCATAATCGCGCGCCCCGCGCAGGCTTGGCGTGGCGGCAGGGTACACGCCGGGCCTTGAACCCGACCGGCAACACTCAACAAAGGAGACGAACCATGGATGCACTGTTCAGACTCAGCGTCTCGCGGCGCCTGGTGGTGATGGTGGCCTTTGCCGTGGCTGCCATGGCGATTTTGGTGGGCATTCTCATGACGTCCGAGCGCGCCATGCTGCTGCGCGAGCGCCAGGACAGCGTGCGCCAGGCAGTCGAAACGGCGCATGGCATTCTGGTGCATTTCCATGGCCTGGCGGCCAAGGGAGACATGCCGGAAGAAGAGGCGAAGAAGCGTGCCAAAGAGGCAGTGCGGGCCTTGCGTTACAGCGGCGAGGAGTATTTCTGGATGAACGACATGCATCCCAAGGTGGTGATGCACCCCATTCGCCCTGAACTGGACGGTCAGGATCAGAGCCAGCGCAAGGATCCCAACGGCAAGCTGCTCTAGGTAGAGTTCGTGGAGATCGTCAAGAAGAGCGGTGGTGGCTACGTGGACTACACCCAAGCCGGGCAGCGATGTGCCGGTAGACAAGGCAGCTTACGTCAAGGGCTTTGCCCCCTGGGGCTGGATCGTGGGCTCCGGGGTTTATGTCGATACCGTGCAGGCCACCTTTGTGAACCGTCTGCTGCAGGCCACAGGCATTGCTGTGGTGCTGGCACTGTTGCTGGTGGCCGTCGGCTGGATGATCTCGCGCAGCATCCTGCGCCAGTTGGGTGGTGAGCCCACCCAGCTCAACCACATCACCCACCAGATCGCCCAGGGGGACCTTGCGGTAGAGATTCCCGCCTCCGCATCGGGCAACAGCGTCCTGCACGGCATCCAGGCCATGCGCGACAGCCTGGCCGGCGTGGTGCTGCGCGTGCGCCAGGGCTCTGAACATGTGTCCACCGCCAGCGCCGAAATCGCCCAGGGCAACCACGACCTCTCGGCCCGCACCGAAAGCCAGGCCAGCGCGCTGGAAGAAACAGCGGCATCGATGGAAGAACTGGGCTCGACCGTGCGCCAGAACGCAGACAACGCACGCCAGGCCAACCAGTTGGCGGTCAACGCCTCCAGCGTGGCGCAGCAGGGCGGCGAGGTGGTGGCCGAGGTGGTGCAGACCATGAAAGGCATCAGCACGGCCAGCAACAAGATCGCCGACATCATCGGCGTGATCGACGGCATCGCCTTCCAGACCAACATCCTTGCGCTCAACGCCGCCGTAGAGGCCGCCCGCGCAGGCGAACAAGGACGGGGC
>JAKLLE010000041.1 GCA_023150295.1 Giesbergeria sp.
GGGTAGTATTCATGGGCGGGCACCAAGTTCAGACTTCGATACCCTGATCTTCCAGCCTTTTGGGCGGTGCCCGCAACTTTTTTTGCGCCTCACGCAGAGGCAAATTCGGCTGGGTTGAGGAATTCTGCAAGTCCCTCCTGCCATTTGCCGCTTTTCCTGGCCGGGGCGCAGGTATACTTTCCCATCTGCTCCGATCACGCCTGTGCTGCCCCAACCTGACCACCCCCATGTCGATGTGCGCGACCTGCGCCTGGAAACGGCCTGTGCGCTGGTGGGCCTGGATGCCAGCGCCCTGCCTGCGCCTGGGCAAACGCCTGCGCAGTTCCTGCAGGAAATCGTCGACGGCCTGTGCACCCTGTCGCTCAAGGACCCCCTCACGGGCCTGGCCAACCGGCGTCATTTCCAGGCCGTGCTGGACCGCGAGATCGACCGCGTGGCGCGCTCGGGCGAAGCGGCGTTGTTGCTGATGTTGGACATTGACCGCTTCAAGCAGGTCAACGACACCCATGGCCACATTGCCGGTGACCGGGTGCTGCAGGCCGTTGCGCGCACCCTGGCACAGTGCGTGCGCCCCATGGACACCCTGGCGCGCTACGGCGGCGAGGAGTTCGCCATCGTCATGCCCGCCTGCCAGGCCGCCTTCGGCATGGTGGTGGCAGAGCGCATCCGGCGTGCCGTGGCGGCGTCGCCGGTACAGATCGACGCTGCCACCCGTCTGGACGTGACCATCAGCATTGGCGGGGCCTACGCCATGCAGTGGATTCGCTCCTCCCCCATCCTCTGGACCGACCGCGCCGACCACCAGCTCTACCTGGCCAAGGCCGAGGGCCGCAACCGCGTGTGCATCGAACCCCAGCCCGACAGCACGGTCAGCGCCGAGGAGAAAGGCATGCTCATCGGCCCGCTCTACACCCCCTCGGGTTGGGGCGACCTGACCGCCATGCCCCCCAAAGACAACGCCCCCTGAAGGCAAACCCATGAGCCCAGCGTCGTCCAATTCCATCCCCTCCTCCACCGTCCCGCCCGCGGGAGCGCCCACGGGTGCCCGCATCATTGCCATCACCAGTGGCAAGGGGGGCGTGGGCAAGACCTTTGTGTCGGCCAACCTGGCCGCCGCCCTCACCCGTCGCGGCCAACGCGTGCTCGTGCTCGATGCCGACCTGGGCCTGGCCAACCTGGACGTGGTGCTGAACCTGTATCCCAAGACCACGCTGCACGACGTGTTCACTGGCAAGTCCACCCTGGAAGATGCGGTGATCGAGGCCCCAGGGGGCTTTTCCGTGCTGCTGGCAGGCTCGGGCATGGTCGAGTACTCGCGCCTCACACCCGAGGTGCGCACACAGTTCTTGAACGTGATCCAGACACTGGCGCCACGTTACGACGTGATCCTGCTGGACACGGGCGCGGGCATTTCCGACGTGGTGCTGTTCTCGATCTCGCTGGCCTCCGAGGTGCTGATCGTGGCCACGCCCGAACCCACCTCCTTGACCGACGCCTACGCCGCCATCAAGGTGCTGGCCATGCAGCAAAAGCGCCAGCATGTGCGCATGGTCATCAACCAGACCGCCCGCCCCGGCGACGGCCGCGCCATCACTGGCCAATTGCAGCAGGTGCTGGAGCGTTTTGTGACCACCACCACTGGGCGTGCCCTGCGGCTTATCCACATGGGCGACATTCCGGCCGACCCGGCCGTGCGCGACGCGGTGATGCGGCGCCAATTGTTGCTGCTGCAGCTTCCGGGCTGCCCGGCGGCGCTGGCCATTGCGCAACTGGCAGGCAAGATCGAGGAAGCGCTGCTGGGCCGGTCTGCCTGAAGACTGGCTCAGGCCTTCAAATCAAACACCAGCACCAGCGCGCCTTCCGGCCCCGCCTCCAGCCGCAACTGCGCCTCGCCTTCCAGCATGGCCGCATCGCCCGTCTGCAGGGCTTGCCCATGGACATGCACCCCTCCGCGCACCAGGTGCACATAGGTTTTGCGTGTGGCATCGAGCGCCAGCTCCGCCGTTTCGCCCGCCGCCAGGTGGCCCGCCCACAGTGCCGCATCGGCGTGGATGCGCAGTGCGCCCGCCTCGTCTTGTCCCGAGGCCAGCAGCCGCAGCCCCTGCCCGGGTTGCCAGCCAAAGGGCATCTGGTCGTAGCTGGGTGGCAGCCCGCGCTGGGACGGCTCGATCCAGATCTGCAGGAAATGCGTTTCCTCGCCGCTGGCGTGGTTGTATTCGCTGTGCGTCACGCCGCTGCCGGCGCTCATGACCTGCACGTCGCCCGCCGGGATCTCTGTGGTGTTGCCCATGCTGTCGCGGTGGGCCAGCGCCCCTGAGAGCACCACGCTGATGATCTCCATGTCGCGGTGGGAATGGGTGGCAAAGCCGGTGCCCGGCGCAATGCGGTCTTCGTTGATGACACGCAGGTTGCCAAAGCCCATGAAGCGCGGGTCGTGGTAGCCCGCAAACGAAAAACTGTGAAACGACCGCAGCCAGCCGTGGTCAGCGTAGCCTCTGTCCTGGGATTTGCGCAGTGTCAGCATGGTGTGCTCCTTCGGTAAAGACTTTAGGACTGCATCGGCAACGATAGGGACGGGTGCTTTGATGGAATGATTCAAAATCATTGAAACAAACCCACCAGACCATGCAAGACACACGCGATGCCCTGACCCCAGAGAACCTCGCCATGCTGCAGGTGATTGCCGAGGAAGGCAGCTTTGCCGCAGCCGCGCGCAAGCTGGGCCTGGTGCCCAGCGCACTGACCTACCGCGTGCGCCAGATCGAGGATGCACTGGACGTGCTGCTGTTCGACCGCAGCGCGCGCCAGGCGCGCCCCACCGAGGCCGGAGCGGAACTGCTGCGCGAGGGCACGCGCCTGCTGCAGGACATCGACGCCGTGGCCCACCGCGTGCGGCGCGTGGCCACGGGCTGGGAACCGCAGCTCACCATCTCGGTCGATGGCGTGATCTCTCCGCACACCATGCTGGAACTGGTCGAGGCGTTCTATGCCATGGCGCCACCCACACGGCTGAAGCTGCGCGACGGCATCATGTCCGGCACGCTTGAAGCCCTGACCTCGGGGCGGGCCGACCTGGCCATTGGCGTGGGCGCCCTGGGGCCCGCCGTGGCGGGGCTACAGCAAATGCCGCTGGGCAGCCAGCGCTTCATCTACGTGGTGGCGCCCCACCACCCCTTGGCCCAAGCGGCCGAGCCGATTGCCGACACCGTGCTGCGCGGGCACCGAGCGATTGCCGTGGCCGATTCTGCGCTGCGCGGGGGCCTGACCATGGGACTGCTGGGCGGGCAGGACGTGTTCACCGTGGACAGCATGCAGGCCAAGATACAGGCCCAGTTGCGCGGTCTGGGCGGCGGCTTTCTGCCCGAGTCCATGGTGCGCCCCTATCTGGATGCAGGCCGCCTGGTCGAGCGCAAGGTGGCCCGCCCAGAGCGGCTGGTGTCGCTGCACTATGCCTGGGGTGGGCCGGGCTTCACGGCGCCAGGGCGCGCGCTGCAATGGTGGCTGGAGCAGCTGCAAAGCCCCACCACGCGCCGCGCTCTACTGGAAAACCACCACCATTTCTGACCCCAAACGCTGCACCGTGGGCTGCAGGGCGTGTAGAGTGGTGCCAAAACCGCCAGAAAGCTGCTGCCATGCCCAAAGCCCCCCAAACCTCCCCAGCCAAAGTCCGCCGAAAAGCCTCCGCGCAAGCGCCGCGCCACATCGCCATCGTAGGCGCCGGGGTTGCCGGCATTGCCTGCGCACGCACGCTGGTGCAGGCCGGGCACCAGGTCAGCGTGTTCGAGCAGCACACCGAGCCCGGCGGGCGCACCCGCAGCGTGGACAGCCCCTTCGGCAGCTTTGACGCCGGAGCCCAGTATTTCACCGTGCGCGACCCGCGCCTGGAGCGCGTGCTGCAAACCCAGCCTGGCCTGTGCCGCCCCTGGAGCGCCAGCACCGTGCGCGTGCTCGACGCTGCCGGGCGCATCGTGGCCGCCAGCCCTGTGCCCAAAGACCCGCACTGGGTGGCCGCCCCACGCATGGATGCGCTGGTGCAAACCTGGGCCACACCCCTGCAGGATGCGGGGCACCTGCACACCGATGCGCAAGTGGTGCACGTCGAGCCCGACCGCCTGCGCCCTGGCGCCTGGCAACTGGCCACCCAGGGCAAGGACGGCGCACGCCACGTGCATGCAGGATATGACGCCGTGCTGCTGGCCATGCCCGCCGTACCGGCCCAGGCCTTGCTGGCCGATGCGGGCAGCCCCTTAGCCAAAGCCCTTGCAGACGTGGCCATGGCCCCCTGCTGGGCCTTGATGCTGGCCTATCCCCAGGCCATGCAGCCGGGCCTGACCACCCTGGGCCCGCAATGGAATGCCGCGCGCAGCACGCACCACCGCATTGCCTGGGTGGCACGCGAATCGTCCAAGCCGGGGCGCAGCCTGATCGAGCGCTGGACCGTGCAGGCCAGCCCCGAATGGTCTGCCGAGCACCTGGAGGACGACCCCGCCCGCGTGCAGGCCAAGCTGCGCAAGGCCTTTGCCGAGATCACCGGCATCCGCACCGAACCTGCCCATACCGAACTGCAACGCTGGCGCCACGCCCGTACCCTGCGGCCCCTGGGCCAGAGCCACCTGTGGGACGCCCCGACGGGCCTGGGCGTGTGCGGCGACTGGTGCCTGGGCCACCGCGTGGAAGATGCCTTCGTCTCGGGCCTGGAGCTGGCCCTGGCCGTGGCATGAGCCTGGCGGCGCCAGGATCTTTGAACTTGTCCGCAAATTATTTGATGCCACGTTGGGGTGCAATCGGGATGAGTTCGAGGTCTTGGCGCGCCGCATGGGCTGGTGGCCCATGCAAGCGGCAAGGGCGCGAAATCGCCCGATTGCGCCCCAACCCGACGGGCAGTGCTCTTTTCGGGCGGTCTGCGGCGTTGCGGCGCTTGCCCATAGCTGGGCTATGGGCTGCGCACCGCGCCTTGCACCCCATCCCGAAAAGAGCGCTGCGTGGCACCAAATAATTTACGGACAAGTTCTTATGTAGGCCGGTTTGCTCCTTCTCCCACCGGCCCCTTGCACGCGGGCTCGCTCGTGGCCGCCCTGGCCAGTTGGTTGGATGCGCGCGCCCACCCCGGCGGCCGCTGGCTGGTGCGCATCGAAGACGTGGACACCCCGCGCTGCCAGCCAGGTGCGGGCGAGCTCATCCTGGCCCAACTGGCCGCCTGCGGCCTGGTACCCGACGAAGCTCCGGTCTGGCAATCCCACCGGGGCAGCCGCTACCAGCAAGCGCTGCACCAATTGGTGCAAGCCGGCCTGGCCTACCCCTGCGCCTGCAGCCGCAAGGACATCGAAGCCGCGCTGCTGGACGCTGGGCACCAGCGCACCCGCCACGCGGGCTTGCCCTACCCCGGCACCTGCCGCCGGGGCTTGCGCGGGCGCAGCCCCCGCGCCTGGCGCTTTGCCACCACGGATTACATACAAAAATGGCCTCCAGCGTCCGTTGGACAAGCGCAAGCAGCTCCTTTTTTGATAGCAAATACTGTGCTGCATTGGCACGACCGGCGCCTGGGCCTCCAGCAACAGGATGTGGCGCAGAGCGTGGGCGACTTCGTGCTCCTGCGCGCCGACGGCCTGTGGGCCTACCAACTGGCCGTGGTGGTGGACGATGCCGCGCAGCACATCACCCATATCGTGCGCGGCGAAGACCTGGCCGACAACACCCCGCGCCAGATGCTGCTGCAGCATGCACTGGGTGTGCCCACCCCGCACTACCTGCACACCCCGCTGGTGCGCGGCAGCGATGGCGAAAAACTCTCCAAACAGCACGGCGCCGCACCGCTGGCGCTGGACGACCCATTGACCGCATTGGGGCAGGCGGCTGCCGTGCTCGGGCTGCCGCCACTGGTGCATCCCCACAACACCACGCTGGCCCAGGCGCTTGCGCAGTGGGTCAAGGCCTGGGCACCTCTCTACAATCGGGCATCGTGATCGAAACCATGCATCCAGCCCCCACCCTGCTGGCGCCCGCCGTCTCTGCACCGCCGCAGGCCGGTGCCACAGCGCCCGGCAGCGCGCCCGAGGGCGTGCTCCACCCCAAGACCATCAAGAGCTTTGTGCGCCGTGCAGGCCGCACCACCACCGGCCAGGCCAAGGCCTTTGCCGACTTCGGGCCGCGCTTCATCCTGCCCTACGCCGCTGCACTGCTCGACGCGCCCACCGCCTTTGGGCGCGAGGCGCCGCTGATCCTCGAAATTGGCTTTGGCATGGGCGAGGCCACGGCCTACATCGCCCGCGTGCGCCCGCAGGACAACTTCCTGTGCTGCGAAGTGCACGAACCCGGCGTGGGCGCGTTGCTCAAGCGCATTGGCGAACAAGGGCTGCAGAACATCCGTATCCTGCAGCACGACGCGGTCGAGGTCATGGACCACATGCTCGCGCCCGCCAGCCTGTCGGGGGTACACGTGTTCTTCCCCGACCCTTGGCACAAGACCAAGCACAACAAGCGCCGCCTGATCCAATCGCCCCTGGTGGCCAAGCTCGCCGCGCGCCTGCGCCCTGGCGGCTACATCCACTGCGCCACGGACTGGCAGCCCTACGCCGAGCAAATGCTCGAAGTGCTGAGCGCCGAGCCCTTGCTTGCCAACACCGCGCAGGGCTATGCCGACAAGCCCGACTACCGCCCGCTGACCAAGTTCGAAAACCGCGGACTGCGTCTGGGCCACGGCGTCTGGGACCTTGTGTTCCAACGCCGCACCTGATTTGCTGGAGCACCCGAGCATGAAGCCCATTCTGCAGAACCTGGTCGAAATGACGGGCCACCGCGACCACCTGCGGCTGGAGGTCTCTGTGCTCTCCACCCTGCAATCGCTCAGCGGCATTGTGGGCGTGCGCTCTCTGGAGGTCTTCATGCAGGGCGGGCAGCGCTATTTCCGGCCCCGTACCTGGCTGGGAGCCGACGGCCAGTGGCTCAGCGCCAGTACCGAAGCGCTGACAGACCCGCAGCGCAAGCCCGTTTCCGACCTGCCTGCATTGGACGAGTGCCTGCAAAACCAGGGCAGCCATGCCGTCACCATGCTGGGCAAGGGGCGCCATGGCCTGTGGCTCCCCGTGTGGATGAACGAAAAGGTGGACACCTGCCTGGAAGTCATTCAGACCCGCCCGTTCTCAGGCCAGAAGATCGACACCATCACCAATGTGTTCCAGGTCTTCCAGAACTACCAGAGCCTGCTCGACTACAGCGAACGCGACGCGCTCACGGGCCTGTTCAACCGCAAGACCTTCGACGAGCAGTTCTCGCGCGCCACCGCCCATGAAGCCAGCGGCCCCATGGCCCTGGAGTTGCCCCGTGAGCCGGAAGGCTGGGCCACCGACGGAGCGGCGCGGCAATGGCTGGCCGTGGTGGACATCGACCACTTCAAGATGGTGAACGACCGTTTCGGCCACTTGTACGGCGACGAAGTGCTGATTCTGGTGGCCAACATCCTGCGCTCGTCCTTTCGCAGCCATGACCGCATCTTCCGTTTTGGCGGCGAGGAGTTCGTGGTGCTGCTGCGCTCGACCAATCTGGCCACGGCCCACAAGGTATTCAACCGCTTCCGCAAGAACGTCGAGGATTACTACTTCCCCCAGGTCGGCCAGGTCACCGTGAGCGTGGGCTTTGTGTCGGCCGAGAACGGCTCGCCCGTGGAAGTGCTGGGCCGTGCCGACCAGGCCCTGTACTTTGCCAAGGAAAACGGCCGCAACCAGGTGCGCTACTACGACGACCTGGTGGCTGCCGGTTTGCTGCAAAGCAAGCAGGTCAGCAACGACGACGTGGAGCTGTTCTAGTCCAGCCCCTCAAGGCACCGCAAAGGCTTTTTCCAGGGCCTGCACTAGAGCCTGCTGCGCCGCCTGGCGCGCGGCAGGGTTGCCGCCCACATGCACACCCGCGCCGGGGCGCACGCCGTTGGGCACATCGGTGCGCAGGCGCACGGGGGACTTGCCGTCAAAGCCATGGTAGGCGCCTTCATAGGCCTGTACCTTCACCCAGGGCGGGTCAGCGCGTTCCAGTTGCTGGCACGGCGCGGCAGGCGTCCAGTCGTCGGCCAGCCCCACCAGCAGCAAGGTGTCCGATGCGGGCCGGTAGCCACGCTTCAGATCCGTCTCGCACCCTGGGTAAAAGGCCACCGCCAGCCGGGGCCGCACGGCAAAACCCTCGACCAGCGGGTGGGTGCGGTTGTTGGCAGCCAGCACCGTGCTGCCGCCATTGGACCAGCCCAGCAGCGCCAGGCGAGAGGCATCGACCTGCGGCTGGGCAGAAAGCCATTGCAAGGCGCCCAGGGCATCCCTGCGGCGCTCGGTTTGGGTGATCTTGCGTGTGCCGATGCGCTGGGTGCACAGCTCTTTTTCGCCGCGTGCCGTCAGCGAATCCAGCGCCAGCACCTGCCAGCCCTGCCCGTTGAGCAGGTCTGCGTACTCGCGTGTTTTGGCGGACGGCTCGCCACGGGCGTTGAGCATGCCGCCACAGCCGTGCAGCAGCACCACGGCCGGTGCGGGGCGCGCAGCCACCACGGGATACCACCAGGCTCGCAGGCGGGTGGCATCTTCTGCCCCGGTCGTTTGCAGGCTGTCAACCTGCACTGGCACTGGCGCCACCGGGGTTGCGGCGTGTGCCGCATGTGCCGCAGCCCACAAGGCCCAGCCCAGCAGCACCCGCACCGCCGGGCCGTGCATCAGAGCCGCTCGCCCACCCAGCCCGCCACGGATGCCAGCGCCGCAGGCAACTTGGCCGCATCGGTGCCGCCGGCCATGGCCAAGTCGGGCTTGCCGCCGCCCTTGCCGCCCACCTGGCTGGCCACAAAGTTGACCAATTCGCCCGCCTTGACCTTGGCAATGGAATCCTGGGTCACGCCAGCGGCCAGTTGCACCTTGTCGCCATCCACAGCGGCCAGCACGATGGCGGCGGTCTTCAGCTTGTCCTTGAGCTTGTCCATGGTCTCGCGCAAGGTCTTGGCATCGGCGCCCGGCAGGGCTGCGGCCAGCACCCTGATCGTTCCATTGGTGCCCTTGACGTCCACGGCCTGGGCCAGCAATTCGTCGCCCTGGGCCGAGGCCAGCTTGCCCTTGAGGGCGGCGACTTCCTTTTCGAGAGCGCGGGCGTTGTCCAGTGCCTGTGCGATACGGGCGTTCAGCTCGGCCACGGGCGCCTTGAGCGCGCCAGCGGCCTGGTTCACCGTGTCTTCCAGGCTTTGCAGGTAGGCCAGCGCATTCGCGCCCGTCACGGCCTCGATGCGGCGCACGCCAGCGGCCACGCCGCCTTCGGCCACGACCTTGAACAGGCCGATGTCGCCCGTGCGCTGCACGTGCGTGCCGCCACACAGCTCACGGCTGCTGCCGATGTCCAGCACGCGCACGGTCTCGCCGTACTTCTCGCCGAACAGCATCATGGCGCCGGTTTTCTGGGCCGATTCGATGTCCATCACACGCGCCTGGGTGGCCGCGTTGGCCAGGATTTCCTCGTTCACGCGGCGCTCGATCTCACGGATCTCAGCAGCGGTCACGGGTGCGTTGTGCGCAAAGTCGAAGCGGGTGCGCTCGGCATTGACCAGGCTGCCCTTTTGCTGCACGTGGCTGCCCAGCACTTCGCGCAGGGCCTTGTGCATGAGGTGGGTGACCGAGTGGTTGCGCATGGTGGCGGCGCGCACCGCCGTGTTGACCTGTGCCTGCACCGTGTCACCCACGTTGAGCGTGCCTTCTTCGAGCGTGCCGTGGTGGCCAAACACGTCGGCCTTGATCTTGAGCGTGTCGCCCACCGCAAACCGGGCCGAGCCACTGGTGATGACGCCCTCGTCACCCACCTGGCCGCCGCTTTCGGCGTAGAACGGGGTCGTGTCCAGCACGACCACACCGTTTTGACCGGCTTTCAGGGCTGCAACGCTTACCCCATCTACGTAGAGCGCTACGATTTTTGCGGTTTCAGCCAGGTGCTCGTAGCCGGTGAAGCGGTTGGCGTCACCCGCATAATCCAGCGCCTTGTCCATCTTGAACTTGCCTGCGGCGCGGGCCTGGGCCTTCTGCTTGTCCATGGCGGCGGCAAAGCCGGCCTCGTCCACCGCCACGGCACGCTCGCGGCACACGTCGTTGGTCAGGTCGAGCGGGAAGCCATAGGTGTCGTGCAGCTTGAAGGCCACTTCGCCCGGCAGCACCTTGGCGCCGCCGTCCAGCGCTGCGTCCAGAATCTCCATGCCATTGGCCAGGGTCTCGTAGAAGCGCTCTTCCTCGGTCTTGAGTACCTCGGTGATGCGCTGCTGTTGTTCGCGAATGGCGGGGTAGGCATCGCCCATCAGGCGCGCCAGATCGGCCACCAGCTTGTGGAAGAACGGCGTCTTCTGGCCCAGCTTGTAGCCATGGCGGATGGCACGGCGCACGATGCGGCGCTGCACATAGCCGCGGCCTTCGTTGCTGGGGATCACGCCGTCGCTGATCAGGAACGAGGTGGCGCGGATATGGTCGGCAATCACCTTGAGCGAGGGGTTGGTCAGATCGGCGGTACCGGTCTCGCGTGCGGCGGCCTTGATCAGCGCATCGAAGATGTCGATCTCGTAGTTGCTGTGCACATGCTGCAGGATGGCGGCCAGGCGCTCCAGGCCCATGCCGGTGTCCACGCAGGGTGCGGGCAGCGGCACCACGGAGCCGTCTTCCTTCATGTCGAACTGCATGAACACGTTGTTCCAGATCTCGATGAAGCGGTCGCCGTCTTCGTCGGGGCTGCCCGGAGGGCCGCCGGGAATGTGGTCGCCGTGGTCGTAGAAGATTTCCGAGCACGGGCCGCAGGGGCCGGTGTCGGCCATCATCCAGAAGTTGTCGGACTTGTAGCGGCCGCCCTTGTTGTCGCCGATGCGGATCACGCGCTCGGGCGGCAGGCCGATTTCCTTGGTCCAGATGTCGTAGGCTTCGTCGTCCTCCTGGTATACGGTGGCCAGCAAGCGGTCGGCGGGCAGCTTGTACACCTCGGTCAGCAGCTCCCAGGCCCACTTGAGCGACTCGCGCTTGAAGTAGTCGCCAAAGCTCCAGTTGCCCAGCATCTCGAAAAAGGTGTGGTGGCGCGCGGTGTAGCCCACGTTTTCCAGGTCGTTGTGCTTGCCCCCTGCGCGCAGGCAGGCCTGCACGGACGCGGCGCGGTTGTACGAGCGCTTGTCGGTGCCCAGAAACACGTCCTTGAACTGGACCATGCCCGAGTTGGTGAACATCAGCGTGGGGTCGTTGCCCGGCACCAGCGGGCTGGATGCCACCACGGTGTGGCCCTTGGAGGCAAAGAAGTCCAGAAAGGTCTTGCGGATGTCGGCAACGGTGAACGGTGTTGTCATGGCGTGTTGGAATAGATGGCTATCTACATGCAGCGGCGGCATGCACGAGCGAACCTGGCATTTTAGAGGCCAACGGCCTGCCTCACAGGCCTTTCGGGCGGCACTGGCGGCGCAAGTAATCCTTTGCGACACCCGAACCCTGCATTTGGCGCTACCCTTTTCAACTTTCCGACACGACCGAGCCTTGCCATGAACACCCCAAGCTCCCCGCTCTCGCTGCTCAATGACCCCAGCCTGCTCAAGACCGATGCGCTGATCGACGGCCAATGGATCGCCGGCACCAGCCGCTTCGCCGTGCACGACCCGGCCACCGGCGCCAAGCTGGCCGACGTGGCCAACCTGGGCCCCCAGGATGCCCAGGCCGCCATCGCCGCTGCCAACGCCGCCTGGCCCGCCTGGAAGCAGAAAACCGCCAAGGAGCGCTCCATCCTGCTGCGCAAGTGGTTCGATCTGCTCATGCAGAACCAGGACGACTTGGGGACCATCATGACCGCCGAGCAGGGCAAGCCTCTGCCAGAAGCCAAGGGTGAGGTCGCCTATGGCGCCAGTTTTGTCGAGTGGTTTGCCGAGGAAGCCAAGCGCGTCAATGGCGAAACCCTGCCGCAGTTCGACAACAACCGACGCCTCTTGGTGCTCAAGCAACCCATTGGCGTGTGCGCAGCGATTACGCCCTGGAACTTCCCCCTGGCCATGATCACGCGCAAGGTGGCCCCGGCCCTGGCTGCGGGTTGCCCGGTGGTCATCAAGCCAGCCGAGCTGACGCCACTCACGGCCCTGGCCGCCGCCGAGCTGGCGGTGCGTGCGGGCATTCCGGCCGGGGTGCTGAACATCCTGTCGGCCGATGCCACCAACTCCATTGCCATTGGCAAGGTGCTGTGCGCCAGCGATGTGGTGCGCCACATCAGCTTCACCGGCAGCACCGAAGTGGGCCGTATCCTCATGGCCCAGTCGGCGCCCACGGTCAAGAAGATGTCGCTGGAGCTGGGCGGCAATGCGCCTTTCATTGTGTTTGACGATGCCGATATCGACAGCGCCGTGGAAGGAGCCTTTGCCAGCAAGTACCGCAACGCCGGGCAGACCTGCGTGTGCTCCAACCGCTTTTATGTGCAGGAAGGCGTGTACGACGCGTTCGTTGCCAAGTTCGCGGCCAAGGTGCAAACGGCCAAGGTGGGCAACGGCTTTGAAGAAGGCGTGAACCAGGGGCCGCTGATCGAGGAAGCCGCGCTGGAAAAAGTGCAGCGCCACGTGGACGACGCCGTGGCCAAGGGCGGCAAGGTGCTCACCGGCGGCAAGCGCCTGAGCAGCCTGGGCTCAGGCCAGTTCTACGAGCCCACGGTGGTGGCCGATGCCACGCCCGACATGCTGTGCGCGCGCGAAGAAACCTTTGGGCCGTTTGCGCCGGTGTTCAAGTTCAAGACCGAACAGGAGGCCATTGCCGCGGCCAACAACACCGAGTTCGGGCTGGCCAGCTACTTCTACAGCCGCGACGTGGGCCGCATCTTCCGTGTCAGCGAGGCGCTGGAGTACGGCATGGTGGGCATCAACGTGGGCATTCTGGCCACCGAGCATGTACCCTTTGGCGGCGTCAAGCAGTCCGGCCTGGGCCGCGAGGGCTCGCACCATGGCATGGATGACTATGTCGAGATCAAGTACCTCTGCATGGGCGACATCCTGAAGTAAATTGCTATTGTTTTGATAGCTTTTAGCGCTTATAAACAGGGCGCTAGAGGCATATTTTTCCATTATTTCCGTGGCTGCCGACAGCCCGTGGGTGCGTGGTTGGATCTGTGGAGGCACAAGCCTGTGCGCCATACCTGGATTCAAGGCGCTACTCCCTCGCGTCATTTATTAATGGCGCTGGATTTGCGCTTCGCTGCGGCAGAATCGCGACGCGCTTGATGCGCAACCGTCTGTACCCAGACACCGCCGCCCACGGGCCCAGGCCTACCCGCCTGGCGCCCAAGGGCACTCTTTCCGCAACCCTCCTCGGAAGTCCATCTCTCCCATGCGTCCCCTTTCCCTCCAATCCTCCCTCGTCGCCGTTGCGGCCCTGGCCTGCTGCGCATCTGCCATGGCCCAGGAGCAAATCGTCAAGATCGGCCACAGCGGCCCCTTGTCCGGCCCCAACACCTTTGCCGGGCGCGACAACGACAACGGCGTGCGCCTGGCTGTCGAGGAACTCAACGCCCGCAAGATCACCGTGGGCGGCAAGACGCTGAAGTTTGAGGTGGTCTCCGAAGACGACCAGTGCGATGCCCGTGCCGGTGTGGCCGTGGCGCAAAAGCTGGTGGATCAGGGCGTGAAGTACGTCATGGGCCCCTACTGCTCGGGCGTGGCCATTCCGGCATCGCGCGTGTACGACGGCGGCGGTGCCATGCTCTCCACCGTGGGCACCAACCCCAAGGTCACGCAAGGCGGCTACAAGAACCTGTTCCGCATCGTTGCCAGCGACTCGCAGATCGGCGGCAACATGGCAGCCTACGCCGCCAACACCATGAAGCTCAAGAAAGTGGGCGTGGTCGATGACCGCACTGCCTTCGGTCAAGGCGTGGCCGAGGAGTTCTCCAAGGAAGCACAGAAGCTGGGCCTGACCGTGGTGGGCCGCGAGTTCACCAACGACAAGGCCACCGACTTCATGGCCATTCTCACCAGCCTCAAGGGCAAGCAGCCCGAAGCCATCTTCTACGGTGGCTACGCGCCGCAGGCCGCCCCCATGGCACGCCAGATGAAGCAGTTGGGCATCAACGCCAAGCTGCTGGGCGGCGACACACTGTGCAGCCCTGAAATCGCCAAACTCGCAGGCGATGCCGTCAACGACTTCGTCTACTGCGCCTACGCAGGCATGCTGATGGACGCCAACGACACCACCAAAGCCTTCCAGGACAAGTTCAAGAAGCGCTTCGGCCAGAACCCCGACGTGTATGGCCCGGCCTACTACGACCAGGTCATGTTCATCGGCGAAGCCATGCAAAAGAGCGGCTCCATCGACCCCGCCAAGGTGGGCGACTGGATGCGCAAGAACCCCCACCAGGGTGTGCTGGGCGAATACGGCTACGACGACAAGGGCAACCGCCTGAAGGCCCCCACAGTGGTCAACACCTTCAAGAACGGCAAGCCCGTTGCGCTGAGCAGCCAGTGACATTTTGGGCGATCGCCTAGAATTGACAAGGTCACCGGATACGGCCTGATGCTTGGCTCAGCGGGTAGTTCAACTCCATAGACGCCCATGAACCCGCCCTTGCCTTGGCTTCAAGCCTCCGATCCACTGCCAGATGTTGGCATTGCCTGGCCAGCCGACTCCCCCGCGCCCGGCCTGCTCGCAGCGGGAGGAGACCTGTCCGTGAGCCGGTTGCTGCAGGCCTATTCGCACGGTGTGTTTCCATGGTTCAGCGAGGGACAGCCCATTCTTTGGTGGGCCCCCCATCCGCGCATGGTGTTGGATGTCGAACGATTCAGACTCCATCGCTCCCTTCGCAAGACCTTGCAACGGTTTCGCAGCAACCCGCACTGCGAGATTCGGGTGGATCACCAGTTTCGGCGCGTCATCACTGCCTGCGCCATGGCGCCACGTGACGGGCAGAACGGCACATGGATCGTGCCCGCCATGATCGACGCCTATGCGGCGCTGCATGCAGCAGGCCATGCCCATTCAGTCGAAACCTGGATCGATGGGGAGCTTGTGGGCGGGTTGTATTGCGTGTGCATTGGGCAAGCAGTGTTTGGAGAATCCATGTTTTCGCAACGCACCGACGCCTCCAAGACCGCCCTGGCGGCCCTGGTTGCCTTGTGCGGAGCCCAGGGCGCGCAATGGATCGACTGCCAACAGAACACCGCCCACCTGGCGTCGATGGGAGCCAGGGAGCTGGATAGGACTGTATTTGTGCAACGTGTGGAGCAGGCGCTTGGTCACGCACCGCTGCACTGGGCTTTCAAAGACCTATACTGGGATTGGCTTTTTGCCCGAATCGCCCCGCCGGAATGACACAGCTCAACGACTATCCGTTCCAGACACTGCAGTTCTACGCCACAGCCCCGTATGCGTGCAGCTATCTTCCGGGACAAATGGCGCGGTCCCAGGTGGCCACACCCAGCCATTTGGTGGGCAATGAAGTCTATTCCCGGTTGGTCACGCAGGGTTTCAGGCGCAGTGGCATGTTCACCTACCGACCGTACTGCGATGGCTGCCAGGCCTGCATCGCACTGCGCGTGCTCACCCAGGAATTCCAACCCAGCCGCAGCCAACGCCGGGCTTTCAAGCAACATGCCGCCTTGCAGGCCCGGGTTTTGCAACCCGGTTTTGAACCCGAGCACTACGAGCTGTACCTCAAGTACCAAAATGGCCGCCACCCAGGCGGCGGCATGGACCACGACAGCGTGGATCAGTACGCCCAGTTCCTTTTACAAAGCCGGGTGCACTCCAGGCTCGTAGAGTTTCGCGACAGCGGCCCGGATGGAGCTCCCGGGCCACTGCGCATGGTGTCCATTCTGGACATCCTGGAAGATGGCCTTTCAGCGGTCTACACCTTCTACGAACCCGATCCCTGTGCCAGCTATGGCACCTTCAACATCCTGTGGCAAATCGAACAAGCCAAAAGCCTGGGTCTGCCGTACCTGTATCTGGGCTACTGGATCAAGAACAGCCCCAAGATGGAATACAAGGCCCGCTTCGGCCCCCACGAAACCCTGGTCGACGGGGTCTGGCAACGCCAAACAAGCTAGTCAATGGCATTGCATTTCACAAGATAAAATTGGCATTCCGCTTTACGCCGCACTGCCATGAAAAGAATCGATCCGGATCTCCCTTCCAAACCCAGCGTGCAGGTACTGGAAAGGATGTTCACCCTCATCGACGTTCTGGCCTCGCGGGAGGAAGCCATTTCGCTCAAGGAAATCAGCGAGAAAACGGGGCTGCACCCTTCGACAGCACACCGTATCCTCAATGACCTGACGATTGGACGCTTTGTCGATCGTCCGGAATCTGGAACCTATCGCCTGGGCATGCGCCTGCTGGAGCTGGGCAACCTGGTCAAGGCGCGGCTCAGCATCCGGGATGCAGCGCTGGCGCCCATGCGGGAATTGCACCGCCAGATCCAACAGCCCGTCAACCTGAGCATGCGCCAGGGGGACGAAATCATCTATGTCGAGCGTGCCTACAGCGAGCGCTCGGGCATGCAGGTGGTGCGCGCCATTGGGGGCCGGGCCCCGCTGCACCTCACGTCCACGGGCAAGCTCTTTCTGGCCGCTGACGATCCCCAACGGGTGCGCGCCTACGCACTGCGCACCGGCCTGCCGGGGCAAACACGCAACAGCATCACCCAACTGCCGACACTGGAGCGCGAACTGGCCAAGGCGCGCCAATCAGGAACGGCCAGAGACAACGAGGAGTTGGAACTGGGGGTGCGCTGCATTGCGGCAGGCGTTCACGACGACCAAGGGAGGCTGGTAGCGGGCTTGTCCATTTCAGCCCCTGCCGACAGGCTGGACGAAGGATGGATGGCCAAGCTGCAGGCCACCGCGCTGGAAATATCCACCGCACTGGGTTTCAGAGGCCTTGCGCACAGCGCGCCACAAGGCACCTTCTCACTGCCGGTTCGCTGACCACACCGTCCCAGGCGGCAACGTGGGGCTCCTGGCTGCTGCTGGCACAAGCGCCAGCGGCGTTCAGCCCTGGCGACCTGCGGCCAGGGGCTGCTGCGCATTCCCCGACGAGGCAGACGGGCTGGCCACCGTCTTCAACTCGATCCATTGGCGCACGCGCTGGGCGTCACCGATACGGCTGAGTTTGCCCGCAGAATCCAGAAACACCATGATCAGCTTGCGGCCCGCTATTTGGGTTTGCATGACCAGACAACGACCCGCCTCAGCGATGTAGCCCGTTTTCTGCAAGCCAATGTCCCAATCGGGATTCTTGACCAGAGCATTGGTGTTGTTGTACTGAAGGGTCTTGCGCCCCAAATCGACTTCATAGCCCGGCGAGGTGGAATAGTCACGCAGCAAGGGATCCATGTGCGCCACGTTGACCAAGGCAGCCAGGTCCCGGGCACTGGACTGGTTCTTGCTCGACAGGCCTGTGGGCTCGACGTAGCGCGTGTCCGTCATGCCCAGCAACCGGGCCTTGACGTTCATTTGCTCCACAAACACCTTCATCCCGCCTGGGTAGGTTCTGCCCAGGGCATGGGCCGCTCTGTTCTCGCTGGACATCAGCGCCAGGTGCAGCATTTCACCGCGCGTCAAGGTGGTGCCGACGGCCAGGCGTGAGCGGCTGCCTTTTTCGGTGTCGATGTCTTCTTCGGTGATGGTGATGGGCTCAGCAAGATCCAGCCGTGCCTGGCTTACCACCAGACCGGTCATCAGCTTGGTCAAGGACGCGATGGGCAGTACCGCCTGGTCGTTCTTGCTCAACAAGACTTCGTGGGTGTCCTGATCGACCACCAGGGCCACACTGGACTTGAGATCCAGCGGATCGTTCTGATCGCGCAGACCGGCCAGTTCACCATGCGACGGCCTGTGAACCACCGCACGCACGGGTTTGTGCGCCGATACCGCCGCCACACGCACAGGTTTGGATGATTTGACAAGCTTGCGTGGAGCCACCACCTTGGCACTGGTGCGCTTGGCCACTACCTTGTGCTTTTTCTCGGGGCTGGCGCTGCGCTGCGCTGCGTAGGCACTGCCGCCCGAGAGCGCCACACCCAGCACCACTACGGCAACACCGCACACCCAGCGGCGCACGGATGCCATGGACAAAAATTGCTGCAACATGTGACTCCCGGCAATCTACAACTGTGACGCAGTGTAATGTCATCAAAATGATCCTGCAAGATCAATATCTTGCAAGATCATTTGAATCCACTGAGTGAAATCGCCAGGCCTCTTCTTCAGCCCTGTGCGGCCACTCGGTCAGCCTTGCTTTGCAGCTTGTTCAAGGCATGCAAATAGGCTTTTGCCGATGCCACCACGATGTCAGGATCAGCCCCCACTCCGTTCACCACCCGCCCGCTGTTTTGCAGACGCACAGTGACTTCGCCCTGGCTTTCCGTCGAGCCACTGATCGCATTGACCGAATACAGCACCATCTCGGCGCCGCTTTTGACGTGCGATTCGATGGCCTTGAGCGACGCATCCACCGGGCCGTTCCCGTCGGATTCGGCACTGACCTCCTTGCCACCCACAGTGAAGACAATGTGGGCATGGGGTCGTTCGCCGGTTTCGCTGTGTTGCGCCAAGGAGACAAAGCCGTATTGCTCGGCTTCGCCATGCACGCTTTCATCGCTGACCAGGGCCAGGATGTCCTCGTCAAAAATCTCGCTCTTGCGATCCGCCAGTTCCTTGAAGCGTGCAAAGGCGGCATTGATCTCCGTCTCGCTGTCGAGCTGCACGCCCAGTTCCTGCAGGCGCTGCTTGAAGGCGTTGCGACCGCTGAGCTTGCCCAGCACGATCTTGTTGGCGCTCCAGCCCACATCTTCGGCGCGCATGATTTCGTAGGTATCACGCGCCTTGAGCACGCCGTCCTGGTGGATGCCGCTGGCATGGGCGAAGGCATTGGCCCCCACCACCGCCTTGTTGGGCTGCACCACGAAGCCGGTGGTCTGGCTCACCATGCGGCTGGCGGCCACGATGTGCTGGGTGTCGATGCCCACGTCCAGGCCAAAGTAGTCGCGCCGCGTCTTGACCGCCATGACCACCTCTTCAAGCGAGCAGTTGCCCGCACGCTCGCCCAGGCCATTGATGGTGCACTCGACCTGGCGTGCGCCGCCGATCTTCACACCTGCCAGCGAGTTGGCCACCGCCATGCCCAGGTCGTTGTGGCAGTGCACGGACCAGATGGCCTTGTCGCTGTTGGGAATGCGCTCGCGCAGCGTCTTGATGAAGTTGCCGTACAGCTCGGGCACGGCGTAGCCCACGGTGTCCGGTACGTTGATGGTGGTGGCGCCTTCGGCAATCACCGCTTCGAGTACGCGACACAAGAAGTCCACTTCGCTGCGGTAGCCGTCCTCGGGGCTGAACTCGACGTCGCCCACGAGGTTGCGTGCAAAGCGCACCGATTGCTTGGCCTGCTCCAGCACCTGCTCGGGGGACATGCGGAGCTTTTTCTCCATGTGCAGCGGACTGGTGGCGATGAAGGTGTGGATGCGCGCACGGTTGGCACCCTTGAGGGCCTCTGCCGCGCGGGAAATATCCCGGTCGTTGGCGCGCGAGAGCGAGCAGATCGTCGAGTCCTTGATGTGGTTGGCAATCAACTGCACAGCCTCGAAATCGCCATTGGAGCTGGCTGCAAAGCCCGCCTCGATCACGTCCACCTTCAGGCGCTCCAGCTGGCGCGCAATGCGCAGCTTTTCGTCGCGCGTCATCGAAGCGCCGGGTGACTGCTCGCCATCGCGCAAGGTGGTGTCAAAAATGATCAATTGGTCGGCCATGTGGTTTCTCCTGGTTCCTGGGGTTGGGGGTGGCCCGCAACGGCAATCCTTGGCGCAAAAGAAAAGGCCCGCTGCGGTTGCATACGGGCCTCGATGGAAAAAGTGCGCGCGCGCGTTACTGTCTCCGCCCGTAGGTGGATAGCAGTAGAGCAAGGGCAAACGATTTCATGGCGTTGAATGTAGCACAAAAATCTGATGCAACGCAGCGCGCATCGCGGTGCACCCTGTCACTTGTGCAGCCCACGCTCGTCCGGCTCGTCGGTGGACATGCTGATGACGCTGGTGTGCATGCCGCGTGACTTGCGCCAGGCGTACACCACATAGCCGCTGAGCCCGTATATCACGAACACCCCAAACAGCACAATCGGGGGGTGGATGTTGATGACGGCGATGCCCAGCGCAATGAGCACGATGGCAGCAAAGGGCACGCTCTTTTTCATCTGCACGTCCTTGAAACTGTAGAACGGCACGTTGGTCACCATGGTCAACCCTGCGTACAGGGTGAAGCCAAACATGATCCAGGTGATCTGGCGCCATGTCAGCCAATCGTCCATACCGCGCTGCACGCCCAGTTCGGTCATCAGCCAGATGAAGCCGGCCACCAGTGCGGCTGCCGCAGGGGACGGAAGACCCTGAAAATAGCGCTTGTCAACCACCGTCGTATTGACATTGAAGCGCGCCAGGCGCAGCGCAGCGCAGGCGCAATACACGAATGCCGCAATCCAGCCCCAGCGACCCAGGCCCTGCAGCGCCCACACGTAGGCAATGAGCGCAGGCGCGGCACCGAAGGACACCATGTCCGAGAGCGAGTCCATCTGCTCGCCAAACGCACTTTGCGTATTGGTCATTCGGGCGACGCGGCCGTCCAGGCTGTCGAGCACCATGGCGCAGAACACACCGATGGCCGCCATGTCGAAACGCCCGTTCATGGCCATGACGATGGCATAGAAGCCGCCGAACAAGGCGGCCAGCGTGAACAGGTTGGGCAGAACGTAGATGCCCTTGCGGCGCTTGCGCACCACCACGCCGTCTTCTGCGGGGGTGTCTTCACCATCATGCATCAAATTGGCCTCCAACGCCCTGAATACGGGCGCAAACAGCTATCAAAACAGTAGCATTCTACCGCCTCGGAATACGCGCAGTGTAGCCGTGCCCCGCGCTTGCATCACCCCAAAAAACAAAAGCCACCGAAGTGGCTTTTGCTGAACCGGCCCGCAGAGGCTCAGTTGCGGGTCTGGTCGACCAGCTTGTTCTTGGCGATCCAGGGCATCATGGCGCGCAGCTGGGCACCCACCACTTCGATGCTGTGGTCGGCCGTGTTGCGGCGGCGGGCCGTCATGCTCGGGTAGTTCAGGCGGCCTTCCTGGATGAACATCTTGGCGTAGTCACCGTTCTGGATGCGCTTGAGGGCATTGCGCATGGCTGCGCGCGACTGCTCGTTGATGACTTCGGGGCCCGTCACGTACTCGCCGAACTCAGCGTTGTTCGAGATCGAGTAGTTCATGTTGGCAATGCCGCCTTCGTAGATCAGGTCCACGATGAGCTTGAGCTCGTGCAGGCACTCGAAGTAGGCCATCTCGGGGGCGTAGCCGGCCTCGACCAGGGTTTCGTAGCCCATCTTGATCAGCTCGACGGCACCGCCGCACAGCACGGCCTGCTCGCCGAACAGGTCGGTCTCGGTTTCTTCCTTGAAGTTGGTCTCGATGATGCCGGCCTTGCCGCCACCATTGGCCATGGCGTAGCTCAGGGCCAGATCACGGGCCTTGCCAGACTTGTCCTGGTGCACGGCCACCAGGTGGGGCACGCCGCCGCCTTGGGTGTACGTGTTGCGCACGGTGTGACCGGGGGCCTTGGGAGCCACCATCCACACGTCCAGGTCGGCGCGGGGCACGACTTGGTTGTAGTGCACGTTGAAGCCGTGGGCGAAGGCCAGCGAAGCGCCTTGCTTGATGTTCGGCTCGACGTTGTTCTTGTACACCTCGGCGATTTGCTCGTCGGGCAACAGGATCATGACCACGTCAGCGGCCTTGACGGCGTCGTTGACTTCCATGACCGTCAGACCGGCCTTGCCAACCTTGTCCCAGGAGGCACCGCCCTTGCGCAGGCCGACCACGACCTTCACGCCACTGTCGTTCAGGTTCTGTGCGTGGGCATGGCCTTGCGAGCCGTAGCCGATGATGGCCACGGTCTTGCCCTTGATCAGGCTCAGGTCGGTGTCTTTGTCGTAGAAAACTTTCATGGGTCGCTCCGGTTGAAATTCGAATGGGGTTGAAACGGGAAAAGTGGGATTGTCTTACACGCGCAGGATGCGCTCGCCGCGGCCGATACCGCTGGCACCCGTGCGCACGGTTTCCAGAATGGCCGTGCGGTCGATGGCCTGCAGGAAGGCTTCGTTCTTGGACTGGTCGCCCGTCAGCTCGATGGTGTAGCTCTTTTCGGTGACGTCGATGATGCGGCCGCGGAAGATGTCGGCCATGCGCTTCATTTCTTCGCGCTCCTTGCCCACGGCACGCACCTTCACCATCATGAGCTCGCGCTCGGTGTAGGAGCCTTCGGTGAGATCGACCACCTTGACGACCTCGATGAGGCGGTTCAGGTGCTTGGTGATCTGCTCGATCACGTCGTCCGAGCCCGTGGTCTGGATGGTCATGCGCGACAGCGATGCATCTTCGGTGGGCGCCACGGTGAGCGATTCGATGTTGTAACCACGGGCCGAAAACAGGCCCACGACGCGGGAAAGAGCGCCGGGCTCGTTTTCCAGCAAGACAGCAATGATGTGTTTCATGAGATCAGATTCCTCTTTTTGCGACGGCAGCACGATCCCAAAGGGGTCGCAGAAAACTGTCGTTTTTCGCTGCCCTCCCCCGCGCACGGTAATGTGCGGGCTTGGCAGGCAATAGATTCGTCAATAAAAAGCTATCGTATTGATAGCTGCCAGCGCTTTCTGAAAAAGCGCTGGAGGCCAATTTTGTTTAAAGGTCTTCAGACCCCAGCAGCATTTCCGTCAGGCCCTTGCCAGCCTGCACCATCGGGAACACGTTCTCGGTGGGGTCGGTGCGGAAGTCGAGGAACACGGTGCGGTCCTTGAGCTTGCGCGCCTCGCGCAGTGCGGGCTCCACGTCCTTGGGGTGCTCGATCAGCAGACCCACGTGGCCATAGGCCTCGGCCAGTTTGACGAAGTTGGGCAGCGCATCCATGTAGCTGTGGCTGTAGCGGCCCGAGTACTCGATCTCCTGCCACTGGCGCACCATGCCCAGATACCGGTTGTTCAGCGCGCAAATCTTGATCGGCGTGTTGTACTGCAGGCAGGTGGAAAGCTCCTGGATGTTCATCTGCACCGAGCCTTCACCTGTGACGCAGAACACCTCCGCATCTGGCTTGGCCAGCTTGATGCCCATGGCGTAGGGAATGCCCACGCCCATGGTGCCCAGGCCACCAGAATTGATCCAGCGGCGTGGTTCGTCAAACCGGTAGAACTGCGCCGCCCACATCTGGTGCTGGCCCACGTCGGAGGTGATGTAGGCCTCGCTGTCCTTGGTCAGGTTCCAGAGCGTCTCCACCACGTATTGGGGCTTGATCACCTCTTTGTTGCCACGGTCGTACTTGAGGCAGTCGCGCTCGCGCCAGCCTTCGATGGTGGACCACCAGGCCGACAGCGCAGCTTCGTCAGGCCGGCCGCCCGATTCGCGCACCATCGAAATGAGCTCGGTCAACACGTCCTTGACGTCGCCGACGATGGGAATATCGACCTTCACGCGCTTGGAGATGCTGGAAGGGTCGATGTCGATGTGGATGATCTTGCGCTCGTTCTGCGCAAAGTGCTTGGGATTGCCGATCACGCGGTCGTCAAAACGCGCACCCACGGCCAGCAGCACGTCGCAGTTCTGCATGGCGTTGTTGGCTTCCACCGTGCCGTGCATGCCCAGCATGCCCAGGAACTTGCGGTCGGACGCCGGATAGGCGCCCAGGCCCATCAGCGTGTTGGTGACGGGGTAGCCCAGCATATCCACCAGCGTGCGCAGTTCCTGCACCGCATTGCCCAGCAGCACGCCGCCACCGGTGTAGATGTAGGGCCGCTTGGCCGACATCAGCAACTGCAAGGCCTTGCGAATCTGGCCGCCGTGTCCCTTGCGCACCGGGTTGTAGGAGCGCATTTCGACGGACTGCGGGTAGCCCTCGAAAGGCACCTTCTTGAAGGACACGTCCTTCGGAATATCGACCACCACCGGGCCGGGACGGCCGGTGCGGGCAATGTGGAAAGCCTTTTTCAGCGTGACGGCCAGGTCACGCGCGTCCTTGACCAGGAAGTTGTGCTTGACGATGGGGCGCGTGATGCCCACGGTGTCGCATTCCTGGAAGGCGTCCAGCCCGATGGCCGCCGTGGGCACCTGGCCGGTGATGATCACCATGGGAATGCTGTCCATGTACGCCGTGGCGATGCCGGTCACGGCATTGGTCACGCCCGGCCCCGAGGTCACCAGCGCCACGCCCACATCGCCCGTGGCGCGCGCATAGCCGTCGGCGGCATGCACGGCGGCCTGCTCATGGCGCACCAGCACGTGCTGCATGGTGTCTTGCTTGTACAGCGCGTCGTAGATGTAGAGCACCGCACCGCCGGGATAGCCCCAGATGTACTTCACGCCTTCGGCCTGCAGGGCCTTGACGAGGATTTCAGAGCCCATGAGCTCTTGCGGGGAATGCGTGTGTTGCTGCGCAGCAGCCGCCGAAGCGATTTCGGCCTTGGAGATTTCCATGATGAACCTTTGCGAATTTCTCTGACGAAAAACCTTGGGTGCCCCTTGCATCTGCTCTTGTGAAGCCCGCTCGGAACTTGAGGCCAAGGACATGGGCGCGATGATCTCCGCGCCGGACCGTGACCCGTTTGCCTTTAGTTGCAGCGTTCCATTATCGCACCGCAACAATGCAAATGGGCGTTCTGTCGCAAAAAAGCCCTGCAATGCGATAATCCGCCGCTGCTTGCACTGCCTGCTGGAGTTTCGATCCGCCGGGCAGGCACCCTTTTCGCCCCGCACCTTCCCTTGGCCACCGAAAAAGAACTCTCGGACTTCCTCAAAAGCGTGGAAAAACGCGCTTTCAAGCGCGCGCTTTACCATGTGCGCAACGAGGAATCGGCCCTGGACATCGTGCAGAACAGCATGATGCGCCTGTCCGAACACTATGGCGACAAGCCGCCTGCCGAACTGCCCATGCTGTTCCAGCGCATCCTGTCCAACTGCACCCTGGACTGGTTCCGGCGCCAGAAAACGCACAATGCCCTGTTCTCGTCCATGTCGGACTTCGAGGGCAACTCCGAAGACGGGGGCGATTTCGATCTGCTGGAAGCCTGGAGTGGTCCCGAAGGCTCCGAGCAGGCCCAGAGCGCCCAGGACCAGGCGGAACGGGGCCAGGTGCTGCGCGACATCGAATTGGAAATCCAGGAACTGCCCCCACGTCAACGGGAAGCCTTTCTGATGCGTTACTGGGAAGAGATGGACGTGGCCGAAACGGCCGCCGCCATGGGCTGCTCGGAAGGCAGCGTCAAAACCCACTGCTTCCGTGCCATCCAGGCCCTGGGCAAGGCTTTGAAGGCCAGAGGAATCAAGCTATGAACCACAGCAACCCGCCATTGAACGAACGCCACGCCGAGCAATTCGCACGCCGCGTGGCCTTGCGTCTGTCGGAAGGCACCCAGCAATTGCCTTACGACATCAGCGAACGCCTGCGCGCCTCGCGCATGCAGGCCCTGGCACGGCGCAAGAAACCCGTCGCAGTGGTGCACACAGCCACGTCGGTACATATGGCAGACCACAGTGCCGTGCTGGGGACCGGCCCCCAGGGAATGGGCTGGTGGCAATCCCTGCTGTCTGCGGTGCCCATTGTGGCGCTGCTGGCGGGACTGGTGGTCATTCAGATGGATCTTGACGAAACAGGCATCCTTGAGGTGGCGGAGGTCGATGCAGCGCTGCTTGCCGACGACCTGCCCCCGGCGGCATACTCCGACCCTGGATTTGTCCAGTTTCTGAAAACCACTGACAGTCATCAGGGATACTGAGCAGTCCAGCCCATCCGGTATCCATTGTTTGCATGCACCGATACAAGCGCGCACCATTGCACACTCCCTCTCCAAGCCCGACGCCAGCCATCGTGCTGGCGTTGGCATTGCTGGGAGCCTTGCTGGTGGGGGCATGGAAAGCGGCCGGGCAACTGAGCGAACAGCCGGGCACCATTTACACCACCCCTGAAAACATCCGCCGCCCCCATGCCGTTGCTGGGCCTGCAGGCACGGTTTCCGTCCAACAGCCTTCGGAAGGACCCGGCTGGGAAACACTGAACACGCCCCAGAAACTGGCACTCTACCCTCTGGCCGAGCGCTGGGCGTTGCTGAGCGAAGTACAGAAACGTCGATGGCTGGCGCTGGCACAAACCTTCCACACCCTTCCGGAGGCAGAACAGGCCCGCCTGCATGGACGCATGACCGCCTGGGCCAGCCTGAGCGTCCAGCAACGCAACCAGGCACGAATCAACTTCGCCGCCACCCAGCGGCTGACTCCGGACGACAAGCGCAGCCAATGGGATGCCTACCAGGCCTTGAGCGAGGAGGAAAAACGGCGCCTCGCCGCCAGTGCCGCCACCAAGCCACGGGGCGCTGCCACGTCCATCAAGCCCGTACCTGCCAAAAAGTTCACCCGCGTTCCGGCCGCCAAACAGGCTCCAGACAATGTGGCCAACCCCCCGAAAGTGCCGCAATCGAAAAACGCCCGTCCGCGCATCTCAGCCCCTGGCGCCAGCGATAAACACCCTTCCGACACCCGGGTGACGCCCACTCCGGCCCACGCGCCTGCAGCCGCCGCATCCAACGCCGCCGACAGCATGGCACCTGCGAGCGCACCAGATGCCACCACTCCCGCACAGACTGGCACACCGGCGGACGGCCCGTCCAGCAACATCTACATCAACTGACCCGATCCTGGCGGCATCGCGCTGCCTGCGAACGCATCTTCCCATGCAATCTGGCGCCTCCCCCACCCCTCCAACAATGCCGCAGCCGCCCGACAGCAGTGCGCTCTCGCCAACGCCCAGCCTGGGCCGGCGCATGGCCTGCTGGCTTTACGAGGGCATGTTGATGTTCGGCGTCGTCTTCATTGCCGGGTATTTGTTTGGCACCCTCAGCCAGACCCGCCACGCACTGGACAACCGCAACGCCCTGCAGGCCTTTTTGTTCGTGGTCTTTGGCATCTACTTCGTGTGGTTCTGGTCCAAGGGGCAGACGCTGGCCATGAAAACCTGGCACATCCGCGTGGTGGATCGCTTCGGCGCCCCCATCACCCAAACTCGCGCCCTGCTGCGCTACGTGCTGAGCTGGCTGTGGTTTCTGCCGCCCCTGCTGGCCGTCGCACCGTTCGGGCTGCCGGTGGGTGAAATCGCGGTGCTGGTGATCGGCTGGATCCTGGTCTGGGCCCTGGCGAGCCGCTTGCAGCCCCACGGCCAGTTCTGGCACGACGTGCTTGCAGGCACCCGGTTGATCGATTCCAAGCCCGTCACCCAAGCAAAGAGCACCCATGGCTGAACCTGCCTTCTCGCTGTGCGTGTACTGCGGCTCACGCCCCGGCGCACTGGATTCCTACGCCGATGCAGCCCGCGCCGTGGGCGCATGGATTGGCAGCCACGGCGGGCAATTGGTGTACGGCGGCGGCAGCGGCGGCCTGATGGGCCTGGTGGCACAGGCCACTGCGGCAGCCGGCGGGCGCGTGGTGGGGGTGATCCCCCAATCGCTCGTGGATCGTGAGTTTGCCAACCATGCCTGCGACGAGCTGCACATCGTGCAGACCATGCACGAACGCAAGGCGCTGATGGCCGAGCGCAGCGGCGCCTTCCTGGCGCTGCCGGGGGGCATTGGCACCTTTGAAGAGTTGTTCGAGGTCTGGACCTGGCGCCAGCTCGGCTACCACGGCAAGCCCATCGGCCTGCTCAATGTGGCGCGCTATTACGACGGGCTGCTCACCTTTTTGCAAGGCAGCGTGGCCCAGGGCTTCATGGGCCCCTGGCAGATGGATTTGGTGGACACCGACGTGCAGCCCGTCCCCTTGCTGGAGCGCCTGGTGCAGGCCGCCCCGGGCGCAGGCGCCGGGCCTGCGCTGCGCTCGGTGATCTGATCAGATCGCCGACTCGTCCAGATCGCCGGTGCGGATGCGCACCACGCGCTCGACGGGGGTGATGAAAATCTTGCCGTCGCCAATCTTGCCCGTGCGCGCCACGTTGACGATGGCGTCCACGCAGCGGTCCAGATCCTCGGATTTGACGACCACCTCCACCTTCACCTTGGGCAGGAAGTCCACCACGTACTCGGCGCCACGGTAGAGCTCGGTGTGGCCCTTCTGGCGGCCAAAACCCTTGACCTCGGTGACCGTCAGGCCCGTGACGCCGCAGTCGGCCAGGGCCTCGCGCACTTCTTCGAGCTTGAAGGGTTTGATGATGGCCGTGATCATTTTCATGGTGGGAACTCCTCAGAGATGACAAAAGAATATAGGCGGGGCGCGTCCGGCGGTAAAGAGGTCTTCAGGCGCGGAACTGGCTGGTGATGGGATAGCGCCAGTCCTTGCCAAAGCTGCGCCGCGTGACCCGGACACCCACAGGCGCCTGGCGGCGCTTGTACTCGTTGAGCTTGATCAGGCGCGTGACCCTCTCGACGTCGGCACGCTCAAAACCGGCGGCAATGATGTGCTCGATCGGCTCGTCATTCTCCATGTAGCGCGCGACGATGGCGTCCAGCACCTCGTAGGGCGGCAGGCTGTCCTGGTCCTTCTGGTCGGGGCGCAGCTCGGCGCTGGGCGGGCGCGTGATGATGCGCTCGGGGATGGGGTTGGCGCCCGTGCCATAGGGGTCGTGGGCGTTGCGCCAGCGCGCCAGCGCAAACACCTGGGTCTTGGCCACGTCCTTGATGGGCGCAAAGCCGCCCGCCATGTCGCCGTAGAGCGTGCAGTAGCCCGTGGCCAGCTCGCTCTTGTTGCCCGTGGTCAGCACCACGGCGCCAAACTTGTTGGACAGCGCCATCAGCAGCGTGCCGCGGATGCGCGCCTGCAGGTTTTCCTCGGTGGTGTCCTCGGCCCGGCCCGCAAAGTGCGGCGCCAGCGCGGCCTTGAAGGCCTCGAACTGCGGCGCGATGGCGATCTCGTCGTACTGCACACCCAGGCGCTGCGCCATCTCGCGGGCGTCGATCCAACTGATGTCGGCCGTGTAGGGCGAAGGCATCATCACCGTGCGCACCTTGGCGGCGCCCAATGCATCCACCGCAAGGGCCAGCACCAGCGCCGAATCGATGCCGCCCGACAGCCCCAGCAACACGCCCGGAAAGCCGTTCTTGCGCACATAGTCGCGCACGCCCAGCACCAGCGCGTCCCACAGCTCGGCTTCGGGGCTTTGTTCGGGAGCCACGTTTGCTATAATTTTGATAGCTGCTTGCGCAGTATCCACCTGCGCAAAAACCACATTTTCTTCAAAAGCTGGGGCCCGGGCGCAGACGGTGCCATCCGCACCCAGCGCAAAAGAGCGCCCCTCGAACACCACCTCATCCTGCCCGCCCACCAGGTGGGCATAGACCAGCGGCAGGCCCGTCTCTTGCACCCTGGCGCGCATGGTGGCCTCGCGCTCGGCGCCTTTGCCCCGGTGGAAGGGCGAGGCGTTGATCACCGCCAGCAGCTGCGCACCGGCGGCAGCGCAGTCTTGCGCCGGGCCTGCGTGCCAGGCGTCCTCGCAGATGAGCAGGCCCACACGCAGGCCTTGCACCTCGAACACGCAAGGGCTGTGGCCAGGCACGAAGTAGCGGCGCTCGTCAAACACCTGGTAGTTGGGCAGCTCGCGCTTGGCGTAGGTCTGCTCGATCTGGCCGTTGCGCAGCACGCTGGCGGCGTTCAGGCAGGTGCTGAACGCAGGCGCCTGCGGGTGGCAGCGCTGCGGATGCCCCAGCACGATGACCAGGTTTTTCAGGCCCGCCGTCTCGCGCGCCACGGCTTTCACGGCATCATCACAGGCCGACAGAAAGGCGGGCCGCAGGAACAGGTCTTCGGCGGCATAGCCGCACAGCGCCAGTTCGGGCGTGAGCAAAAGGCGCGCGCCTGCGGCATGGGCCTCGTGCGCCGCGTCCACAATGCGGCGCACGTTGCCGCCCAGGTCACCCACCACAAAATTGAGCTGCGCAATGCAAAGGGAAAACGTCATGGAATGCCAGGCGACCCACGGGGCCGCACCTATCAAACACCAAGCCCCACCTGCGCCAGACACGGGGCATGGGGGCAGACATGGCTGAAACGGGCATTATCACCCGCATGCACCCCTCGGTGCAGGACATCGCCGCACAGGACTGGGACGCGCTGCTCGATCGGCAGCCGCACCCCACGCCTTTCATGCGCCACGCCTACCTGGCGGCACTGGAAGCCAGCGGCAGCGCCACAGCTGCCACGGGCTGGAGCGCGCGCTACCTCACGCAGTGGCACGGCCCCACGCTGGTGGCGGCCTGCCCGCTGTACCTGAAGGCGCATTCCTGGGGCGAGTACATCTTCGATTGGGCCTGGGCCCGCGCCCATGCCGAGCACGGCTTGCCCTACTACCCCAAGGCCGTGGTGGCCGTGCCTTTCACGCCCGTACCGGGCACCCGGCTGATGGCCTGCGACGCGGCGCAACGCCTCGCCCTGGCCCAGGCCCTGCGCGACTGGAGCGAGAGCGAAGGCCTGTCGTCCCTGCACGTGTTGTGGTGTGCACCCGAAGACCTTCAGGCTTGCACCCAGGTCGGGCTGATGCAGCGCGACAACGTGCAGTTCCACTGGAGCCACGCGGGCGAGGCCGACTTCGACGGCTTTCTGGCCCGGCTCACCCAGGACAAGCGCAAGAAGATCCGCCAGGAACGCAGGCGCGTGGCCGACGCCGGGGTTCAGTTCCGCTGGGCGCGCGGCGCCGACATCACGCCGCAGGACTGGGACTTCTTCTACCGCTGCTACGAACGCACTTACCTGGAACACGGCAACCCGCCCTACCTCACCCCGGATTTCTTCCAGCGCCTGGCGCACCATGAACCCGATCCCTGGGTGCTGTTCACCGCCGAGCGTGCGGGCGAACCTATTGCTACCAGTTTGATAGCTACTGGCGCACAACCGACAAGCGCTGCAGGCCAAAAAGGCATGGAAATTGTGGCCTACGGACGCTACTGGGGCGCCACCCAGCGGGTGGACTGCCTGCACTTCGAAGCCTGCTACTACCAGCCATTGCAATGGTGCATGGCGCACGGCGTGCAGCGCTTTGAAGGCGGCGCCCAGGGCGAACACAAAATGGCCCGCGCCCTGCTGCCGGTGCGCACGCACAGCGCCCACTGGCTGGCGCACCCGGCCTTTGCCGATGCGGTGGATCGCTTTCTGGTACACGAGCGCCAGGGCGTGGAGCGGTACCTGCAGGAGCTGCGCCTGCACAGCCCGCTCAAGCGCTGAAAGTCAGGCAGGCACCGGCAAGGGCCCGGCCTGCAGCAAGGCCCCGAAGTCGTCTGCCGACATGGGGCGCCCGAACAGGTAACCCTGCACTTCCAGGCAGCCGTGATCCTGCAGAAAGGCCAGCTGCTCTGCCGTCTCCACCCCTTCGGCGATGGTGCGCATGTCCAGGCCCTGGGCCATGGAGATGATGGCGCTGACGATGCCCCGGTCGTCCGGGTCGTCGGCAATGTCGCGCACAAAGGACTGGTCGATCTTGAGCTTGTAGACCTTGAACTTCTTGAGGTGGTTGAGCGACGAATAGCCCGTGCCGAAGTCATCGATGGACAGCAACACCCCGTGCTGGTGCAGGCGGTCCATGGTGTCGATCGCAAGGGCCGGGTCGGTCATGGCCACGCCCTCGGTCAGCTCCAGCTCCAGGCAGTGCGCTGGCAGGCCGGTTTCCTCCAGAATCTGGCCGATGCGCTGCGGAAAGTCGGCCTGGCGGAACTGGGCCAGCGACAGGTTGACCGCCATGGTCAGGGCGTAACCCCATTTCGTTATACACAAGTCCCCTGCGCATGAAGCTCGCGTGAGAACCTGATGCCAGCGGCGAAGTCAAGAACTCGCTGCATGCCCAGCCAGATGGTCTTGACTCCCGGCTCGCCATCGCCCGTTCGCGCAAGAAA
>JAKLLE010000042.1 GCA_023150295.1 Giesbergeria sp.
GTTTTCTTGCGCGAACGGGCGATGGCGAGCCGGGAGTCAAGACCATCTGGCTGGGCATGCAGCGAGTTCTTGACTTCGCCGCTGGCATCAGGTTCTCACGCGAGCTTCATGCGCAGGGGACTTGTGTATAACGAAATGCGTTTACCCCCACCTACACCCACATACCGCCCGGCCCTGTAGCAACCCCCTTGCAATTGCTGCCCATCAACGCCGAGGTGATGGCGGTGCACACGGCCGATGGCGCGCATGTGGGCTCGCTCAAAAAGGTGGGCGGGGTCTGGAAGTTCAAGGCCATGGGCTACGGCGCTGACGGTGGCATGGAACCGGGCCACGGCCCGCTGACGGAGCAGCACAACATGCAGTTCGCCACACCCGATGCCGACGAGGTGAGCGCGCGGCTGCTGGGGGCGCTGGCGGGCACACCGGGGTCGTTGCCTTGATTCCTTGCGTACCCAGTTTGCTTCTATTTTTATAGCTGCTTGCGCAATATTCATGAGCGCTGGAGGCCAATTCTTCTCAAAATGGCCTGCTCCGCTAGACTTCCATCCATGCGCCCTTCCCAAGCCCTCAGCCAGCACCGTGAAGCCGTCTGCCTTGCCGCAGCGCGCTACCACGTGGCCAACCCTCGGGTATTTGGTTCGGCTCTGCGTGGGGATGATGACGAGGGCAGCGATCTGGATCTGTTGGTGGACACACTGCCCGGAACCACGTTGCTGGATCTGGGTGGCCTGCAGGACGAGCTGCAGGAGTTGCTAGGGGTGCCGGTCGATGTGCTCACCCTCAAGGACCTGCCAGCCAAGTTCCGCGATACCGTCGCCCAGGAAGCCCGGCCTGTATGACCGTGAACAGGCTGGCGGATTATCTGGACCACATGCGCCAAGCCATTGCCGACGCGCAGTCGTTCACCGAAGGCATGGCCCAGGCGGACTTCGAGCAAGACAGGCGCACCCAGCAGGCGGTGGTCATGAGCCTGATCGTGCTGGGGGAAGCGGCCACCAAGGTGATGGATCAGCACTCCGCTTTTGCAGCCGAGCACAGCCACATCCCTTGGCGCGGCATGCGCAACCGCATTGCCCATGGCTACTTTGAGATCAACCTTGAAGTGGTGTGGGACACGGTTCAAACCGCCTTGCCGGTTTTGAAAACTCCGCTCGACGCCTTGCCATCGTCCATTTGATCTGACGCCGCCGAGCGCAACCGCTTTTCGGAGCAGCACAACATGCCGCTCGCAACGCCCGATGCCGTAAAGGTGAGTGCGCGATTGCTGGGTGCGCTCGTGCTGGATAATTCAAAAATCGTTTCTCATATTTGACAAAACTGATGTTTTGAAAATAATGAGAAACAAATGCCATCACCCGCTCCCCTTACCCCCGAACATTGCACCGCCCAACTTCAAGCCTTGGGCGCGCAGATTCGTGCCCAGCGCAAGGCACTGCGGTTGAGCGCAACGGTGACCGCCGAGGCAGCGGGCCTGTCGCGGGTGACGCTGCACCGCATCGAAAAGGGCGAGCCATCGGTCACCATGGGTGCGTGGTGCAACGCCATGGCGGCGCTGGGCATGGGGCTGCAGGCAACACCCAGCGCAGCCGCTGCAGCCGTGCCTGCACCCGACCGCACCGGCTGGATTCCGGCCAGGGTACCGCTGGCAGACTACCCGCAGTTGCGCGCGCTGGCCTGGCAGGTGCACGGCACCGACACCCTCACGCCCGCAGAGGCCTTGGGCATTTACGAGCGCAATGCGCGGCACCTCGATATGCAGGCCATGTCTGCCGACGAACAAGCCCTGCTGCAGGCGTTGCGGTTGGCCCTGCCGCCCAGCACAGAAACCAACACCGGGGCCAGCGATGCAGTTTGAGCGCCCCCACCACCAGCGCATTGCGCATGTGCTGCGGGCACTGAACGGTGACACGCTGCGCCAGCATGGCTGCCTGTTTGGCGGAGGCACCTGCATTGCGCTGCGCCATGGCGAATACCGCGAGTCGGTGGACATTGATTTTTTGGTGTCTGACGCGGCGGGTTACCGCGAGTTGCGGCAACTGCTCACCGGCCCGCACGGGCTGGCCGCCATCACCCACGCACACGCGCAGCCACTGGAGGCATTGCGTGAGATAAGGGCCGACCAGTACGGCATACGCACCCAGGTGCAGATGGATGGGCAGGCGATCAAACTGGAAATCGTGCGCGAGGCCCGCATTGCTTTGGAGCCCCCGGTGGCCGACGACACGCTGTGCGGCGTGAGCACGCTGACGCGGCTGGACCTGGCCACATCCAAGCTGCTGGCCAACTCCGACCGCCAGGCGGACGACGGCGTGTTCAGCCGCGATGTGATTGACCTGGCCATGATGGATCTGCCCTTGCCCGCCCTGCGCGCCGCACTGGCCAAGGCGGAAGAGGCTTATGGCCCCTCGGTAGCGCGCGACCTGGGCAAGGCGATAGACCGGCTGCAGACCCGCACCGGCTGGCTGGAGCGCTGCATGCAGGCCATGGCCATGCAGATGCCCAAGGCGGTGCTGTGGCAAAAGGTACGCGCCCTGAGGCGCGTTCTGCCCGAGGTGTGAGAAGGCCCACAACCCCCATGCGCCGCCGCAAACCCCACCACCACGTTTACGTGGTCGAACTCTCCAAAGACGTGCTGAACGAGCCGCGCTTTCGCAAGTGCAACCCCGGCTACGTGGAAGGCATGCCCTGCGTGTACGTGGGCATGACGGGGCTGGACCCGGATGTGCGGTTCGACAAGCACAAGGCGGGCATCCAGTCCAACCGGTTTGTGCTGCTGTACGGCCTGCGCCTGCTGCCCGATTTGTACGAGGGCTTCAACCCCATGACCTACGAGGAGGCGGTGGACCGGGAGATCGAGATTGGCATCGACCTGCGCTCGGCGGGGTTTGGGGTGTGGCAGGCTTGAGGGCCTCTGGCCAAACCCACCCGCAGCACTTTGTCCATCCGCCCCGCTACCCACTTTTGGCAAGCACCATGACTTCAGCAACCACCACCGATCCGGCAGCCGTCCTGCACTTCTGGTTTGACGAGCTGAGCGCCGCCCAGCACTTCGCCAAGGACGCCGCGCTCGACGCTGCCATCGCCCAGCGCTTCGGCCCCACCTTGGACGCCGCCGCGCGCGGCGAGCTGTGGGGCTGGCGTGGCAGCGCGCCGGGGCGGCTGGCAGAGATCGTGGTGCTGGACCAGTTCTCGCGCAACGTGTGGCGCGACACGCCGCGCGCCTTCGCGCAGGACGGCATGGCCCTGGTGCTGGCGCAGGAGCTGGTGGCCAGCGGCCAGGACCGCGCCCTGCCCCCGGCGCAGCGGGCCTTTGCCTACATGCCCTACATGCACAGCGAGTCGGCCGCCATCCATGCGCAGTCGGTGCAGCTTTTTGCACAGCCAGGGCTGGAGGGCAACCTGCGCTTCGCACTGCAGCACCAGGCCATCATCGAGCGCTTTGGCCGCTATCCGCACCGCAACGCCGTGCTGGGGCGGGCGTCCACGGCGCAGGAGCTGGCGTTTTTGAGCGAGCCGGGATCTTCGTTCTGACCTCTGCCCCGGTGCCCGCACTCGCGCCATGGGAGCGCCACAAGCCCTCCCTACAATGCCGCGATGCCTTTTTCCACCCGCTGGCGGCTTCGGCTTGTCACCCCTCTCCTTTGGCTGGCCTGCGGCCTGGCCAATGCCCAAAACCCACCCGTAGCCGCCAATGCACCCGGCGCCCCTGCCTCTGCTGCGCAACCCGCCGCGGCACAGGCGGCGCTGTCGCGTGACGCCCGGCGCATCCATGCGCTGTCGCGCGACAAGCTCTTGCAGATCCGCACGCTGCTGCGCACCTCCAACACCCAGGCGTCGATTGGCTCGGGCTTTTTCGTGTCGGCCGACGGGCTGATCGTGACCAACTTCCATGTGGCCAGCCAGCTCGCGCTGGAGCCCGAGCGCTACCGGGGCGTGTACGTCACCATCGACGGGCAGGAGGGCGATGTCGATCTGCTGGCCTTTGATGTGCAGCACGACGTGGCCGTGCTGCGCGCGCGCGACCGCACCAGCCCCGCGCCGGTGCTGGAGTTCCGCCCCGCCACCGAGGCGCTGGCCCAGGGCGAGCGCATTTACTCGCTGGGCAACCCGCTGGACATTGGCTTTGCCGTGACCGAGGGCACCTACAACGGCCTGGTGCGGCGCAGCTTTTACCCGCGCATCTTTTTTGGCGGCACGCTCAATCCCGGCATGAGCGGCGGCCCCGCCGTGGACGACGCCGGGCGCGTGCTGGGCGTGAACGTGGCCAAGCGGCTCGATGGCGAGCAGGTGAGCTTTCTCATCCCGGCCGAGTTTGCCCAGGCGCTGGTGCAGCGCGCGGCCAGCGCCCCGCCCATCACCCAGCCAGCGCACAAGGAAGTGGCGCGGCAACTGCTGGTGCACCAGCAACTGCTGACCGAGCGCTTTTTGCAGACCCCGTTCCACGACCAGCGCCACGGCAACTACCTGGTGCCCGTGCCCGACGACGCGCTGGCGCGCTGCTGGGGCAGCGGGCGCGACCCGGACTACAGCGCGCTGCACCTGGAGCGCTCGGCCTGCCAGACCAACAGCCATGTGGTGGCGGGCGACTTCAGCACCGGCACGGTGCGCCTGGGCTACGAGGCCTACAGCGCCCCCAGCTACGGCGCGGCACGCTTCGCGCACATGTATTCGCGCAGCTTTGCCAATGAACGCATTCCCAACCGGGGCAGCCGCCAAAAAACGGCCGCCGAGTGTGCCGAACGCTTTGTGGACCAGGGCGGCCTGCCGCTGCGCGCGGTGGTCTGCATGTCGGCCTACCGCAAGCTGCCCGGCCTGTACGACATGACCGTGCTGGCCGCCACCCTCAACCAGCCCACGCAGGGCGTGCTGGGCCGCCTGGACGTGCGCGGCATTGGCTTTGACAACGGCCTGAAGCTGGCCGAGCGCTTTCTGCAGTCCTTCCGGTGGGAGGCCGCGCCATGATGCCCACCCTGGCCCTGCTGGAGGCCTTTGACCGCCACGGCGCGCTGCTGGCGCGCGCACCCGTCACGCGCTGGCCCGTCACCGTGGGCCGCAGCCTGGAATGCGACCTGGTGCTGGACGACCCGCATGTGGCGCCCACACACCTGCGCATCGACCGGGCTGCGGACGCGCCCCGCACTGTGAGCGTGGAGGTGCAGCACACCCTCAACGGCGCGCTGCTGCAACGCCAGCGCCACGGCAGCGGCCAGCGCTTTGACTGGCCCGACGGCACGCCGCTGGAGATTGGCCGCACGCGCATTGCGCTGCGCCTGGCCGATGCGCCCATCGCGCCAGAGCTGCCGCTGCCCCGCTTCCCCTGGCGCACGCTGGCCACCACCGTGGCCCTGCTGGCACTGATGCTGGCCGCCGTGCTCGCCACCGAATGGCTGAAGGCCGACGACAGCACCAAGTACCTGAAGGCGCTGCCCGGCGCGCTGCTGGGCATAGCGCTGTTCATGGGCGGCTGGGCCGGGCTGTGGGCCATTGCCAACAAGGTGTTCGATGGCCACCTGCAGTTCTGGCGCCACATGCGCATTGCCTGCGCGCTGTACCTGGGGGCCGAAGCCGTGTCGCTGGCGACCAGCCTGGCGGCGTTTGCACTGTCGTGGGAGGCCGTCTCGCGCTTTGGCTATGTGCTCATCACCCTGGTGCTGGCCGCAGGCATCTACGCCCACCTGGCCGCCGTGCTGCCGCGCCGCCGCACCGGCCTGGCCTGGACGGTGGGCGCCGTGCTGGCCCTGGGCCTGCCCGCCTGGATGGGGGTGCAGTGGCTCAACCATGCGCGCCTGTCCAACCAGTTGTACATGAGCAGCCTGTTTCCACCCAGCCTGCGCGTGGCCCCCGCCGTGCCGGTGCCCCAGTTCACGCAAGAAGCCGGGGCGCTGCGCGAGCGGCTGGATCGCCGCGTGAAAGCAGACGACGACAACGAGGACGAGGAGTAGCGCCCGCTGCCAGGCCGGCGGCCTGGCCTGGCGGGCTTTTACCGCCCCGCGAACGTCGCCAGCGGCGCGCGCACGCGCTGCGCCGCCAGCGCCAGCCACGCGGGCGTGCCCAGGCCTGCCACCAGGTCGTGGCGCAGCGCGCCCCAGTGCGGGTCGTCCGGGTCCAGGCCCAGGGCCTGGATGAACGGCGCCTGCACGATGAAGCACTGGCGCCGGTAGGGCAGCAGGTAGGCCGTGCGATCCGTGCCGAGCACGGCCAGGGCGTCTTCGTGGCGCGCAAACCAATGGTTGAGCAGGATGCCGGTGCCCGGCGCATGCCAGAAGTCGCCCAGGTCGTCCCCTGCCGTGGCCAGGCCGCCCAGCACGCGGCGGGCATGGTTCCAGTGGGCAAAGCCCACGGCGCGCGCGGCGTCGTGCAGGCAGTCGGCCAGTTGCAGGCTGCCCGCCACACCCTCGCGCCGCGCGCGGTTGAGCCGCACGCGGGCGCGGGTCTTGAGTTCGTCCAGCGCGCTGTTCACGCAGACCCCGCCATGGTGGTGGGCGCCAGGTGGCGCAGCAGCGCCGCCGCATCCGTGGCACCCTCGGGCAGGCCCTGCAGCGCGTCAGCACACAGCGCGCTGGCCGTGGCACGGGCTTCGTCCAGCACGGCACGGCCGGCGGGGCGCAGGCTGACTTGGCCCGCCGCGCGCGCGATGTGGCCAGTCTTCTCCAGCGGGATCAAGCGGCGCACCACCGCCGACAGCGGCACGCCCAGCGGCGCCACCAGCGCGGCCGTGGGCAGGCGGCCGCCCTCGGCCCGCGCCAGCGCGTCCAGCAGAATGAAGTCGGCATGGGCTATGCCGTGCCAGGTGCCCAGCGCGTCGTCCAGCGCCAGTTGCAGCCGGGCGTGCGCCAGGCTGATGCCCAGGCAGAGGTCGAGGGCCGGCGCGCTCATGCCGCCAGCTCCTCTTGCCACAGCGCAAGCAGCGCGGCCAGGTCGGCGCGGTGCTCGGCGTCGGTGGCGTCGGCGCGGGGTTTCAGCGTATCGAGCACCTCGAAGCGCAGCGCCGCCTCGCCGTGCGTGCGCCAGGCCTGCTGCAGGCGCCGGTCGGGGTGGCCGCCCATGCGCAACTGGAAGCGCTCGCGGTTGAACGCGCCCGGCAGGTTGGTGCTGGCCTTGACGCAGACGAGCCCCTCCGCCTCGCAGCGGATCGCGTACACGCCCATGGGCGGCGGGTTGTCTTTGTAGTGGCGAGTGAGCGCGCGGCGCTGCGCGGCGGCGCCGGGCTGGGGAGACGGGGAAACGGGGGATGAGTCCATGACAGGTTCCTTGGCATCGTGTGCGGCCACCCCGCGCGGGGCCGACGAAACAAGGGAGAAGCTGTCAGGCAACGAGAAAAAAGCCCGTGGTGCGGGCCGAGGGTGAGAGCCTCTTGTGCGGGCGGGCGCCCCTCAGCACCCGTGGGGCGGATTCTAGTGTAGTGTTTCACTCTGATTGGTACTTTCAGCCAGTGGCCAAGGGGTCAGCTGCTAGGCGCAGGGGCGCAGGCATAACGGGTTACGTCAAGCCACTGCAACAACGCAGATGGCCCCTTGGCCACTGGCCCGAAGGGAGCCCCGCAAAAGCTGCCCAGCGTCGTTGCAGCGCTTGACAAGGGCGCCACCATTGCCTGCGCGCCGCGCCTAGCCGGGCAGCTTTTTCGGGGCTCTGAAAGTGCCAATCAGAGTGAAACACTACACAAGCAAGGGGGCGCGTTGTCTTGCGATCCGCCCGGCACCGGCACCGTGCCATCGCCGTGGGGAGCCGCTGATTGCTTCGGTTTTGGTAGCATCTTGCGCTTGATACACATGCCTCCAAGGCACTTTTCATCCAAACCCCTGCCTCCACAGACCATGAACTTCGCCGACCGCCTCAAGCAACTGCCTTCCGCCTCCCACCTGGCCGCCCTGCACCTGCTGGGCGCGGACGGGCAAGTGCTCGCCACCCTGGAGAACAAGCCCGGCCAGGCCGGCTCGCTGGCGGTGTATGCCGCCCTGGCGGCGCTGTACGGCGGCCACATCACCCCCGCCGCCGCGCGCCTGGGGCTGGAGTGGTATGCCGAGCACACGCAGGACGCGCTGGCCCACCCCGGCAAGCACCCCAACATCGACCGCCTGCTGACCTGGGCCGAGGGCAGCGAGAGCTACCGCGCGCAGGCCGTCGCAGCCTGACCGGGCGCGGGCCAGCACGGGCGCGCCGTTCGGCGTAGAGTGGCCTTCCGGCTGCGCCACCCCGGCGTGGCCGCCCCCTTACGCCAACCAGGAGAGCGCCCATGTCCACCCCAGGCACCGTCACCCTGCACCGCGTGCTGCGCGCGCCGCCCGAGCGCGTGTACCGCGCCTTCCTCGACCCCGACGCCATGGCCAAGTGGCTGCCGCCGCACGGTTTCACCGGGCGGGTGCTGGAGCAGGACCTGCGCGTGGGCGGCCGCTACCGCATGCAGTTCACCAACCTGGGCAACGGCCAGGTGCATGCCTTTGGCGGCGAGTACCTGGAGCTGGTGCCAGGCGCGCGCATCGTCAACACCGACCGCTTCGACACCCCCGACCTTCCGGGCGAGATGCGCACCACCGTCACGCTCCAGGCCGTGGCCGTAGGCACGGAGCTGCGCGTGGTGCAGGAGGGCATTCCCGCCGCCATCCCGCCCAGCGAGTGCTATCTGGGCTGGCAGGATTCGCTGCAGCTGCTGGCGCTGCTGGTGGAGCCAGAGATTCCGGCCATGTGATGGCGCTATTATTTCAATAGCTGCCAGCGCTTTAATGACAAGCGTTAGAGGCCGATTTCATTCAAAATACCGCACTCCCGGCAAGTCAGTGCGGGACCGGTGCAGGGTCGGCCACCGTGGCCGCCTGGTGCGGCTTGCGCGCCACGATGTAGGGGCGCACGTCGCGGCCCTTGGTGGCGTGGCGCTCCACGGCCAGCACCTCGAAGCCATGTCGCGCGATGGCGGCCTCCAGCGCCGACCCCTGGAAGCAGTGCACCGGCGGCGCCAAGCCCAGGGCGCGCGCCAGCGGTAGCGCCACCCAAGGGATCAGCGGGTTCATCTCTGCCACGCACGGCGTTTTGGAGAGGAAGAACCCGCCCGGCCGCAGCGCCTGCCACACCGCGTCCAGCCCACCGTCCAGGTCGGGCAGCAGGTGCAGCACGTTGAAGGCCAGCACCACATCGTAGGCCTGGGGTGCTTGCTGGGCGGCGCCTGCGGCGTCCAGCACCGCAAAGTCCAGTTGCGCCACCGGGGTGGCCGCGAGCTTTTCCTGGGCAATGGCCACCATCTGGGGGGACACGTCGGTGGCGTGCAGGCGCCGCACCCGGTGGGCCAGGCGCAAGGCGGTGGTGCCGGTGCCGCAGCCAATCTCCAGCACCTGGTCTGACTCGGCCAGCAGCTCGCTGGTGCGGCGCAGGCTGGCCTCGTAACCGGCCTCGTCGGCAATGGGACTGGCGGCGTATTTGCGCGCCATCTTGTCCCAGAAGCGAGCACTCTGGCGCAGGGCGGCGGGGTCGGGTGGCGCGGGCGGCAGCGCGTTTGTGGCCAGGGGGGTGGGCGTGGTCGTCATGGCGGGGCGTGAAAACATGCAGCGATGCTATCCATACGCCAATCAACTGCATAGGCCCATAATTTGCAGTTCAGTAATACGTTTTTGCATGAATCACCCCGACTGGAACCTTTTGCGCGCCTTTCTGGAGACGGCGGACACCGGCTCGCTCTCGGCCGCCGCGCGCAAGCTGGGGCAAACCCAGCCCACGCTGAGCCGCCAGGTGGCGGCGCTGGAGCAGCAACTGGGCGTGACGCTGTTCGAGCGCGTGGGCAAGCGCATGGTGCTGACGGCCACGGGCCAGGCGCTGCTGGCCCAGGCCCGCGCCATGGGCGCTGCGGCAGACGCGCTGGCGCTCATGGCCACGGGGCGCTCGCAGGCGGTGGAGGGGGTGGTGTCGGTATCGGCCAGCGATGCGGTGGCGGCCCACATCCTGCCCCGCGCGGTGGCACGGCTGCGCCAGCAGGCGCCGGGCATCGTGATCGAGGTGGTGACCACCAACCAGCTCAGCGACCTGCTGCGCCGCGAGGCCGACATTGCCATCCGCCATGTGGCCCCCGACCAGCCGGACCTGATCGGGCGCCTGATACGCCATGCGACGGCGGGCTTTTACGCCAGCAGCGCCTGGGTGGCTGCGCACGGGCACCCGCGCACCGCCGCCGATGCGGCGCACTGCGACTTTATCGGCGCGGACCGCGCGGGCCGCTACCAGGCCTACCTGCAGGCGCATGGCCTGCCGGTGGGGGCGGCGCAGTTCAAGGTGCTGGCCGAGAACGCCTCCACCGCCTGGGAGATGGTGCGCCAGGGCCTGGGCATTGGCACCATGATGGACGAGATTGCGCAGCAAACGCCCGGCGTGGTGCGCGTGCTGGACGAGGTGCCTGCGGTGCGGTTTCCGGTCTGGCTGGTCACGCACCGCGAGCTGCACACGGCGCGCCGCATCCGCTGCGTGTTCGACCTGCTGGCGGACGAACTGCGCAACCGCTAGGCCGACGCCTGCGCCAGCACGAAATCGATCGCCGCGCACACCGCCGCCGCCTGCGCGGCGTTGCATTGCTCGGGCGTGGCGCGGGGGCTGTCGGGGTAGACCTCGGTGGTGCTGGTGTAGCGCGCGCCGGTCACGCTGGCGCACAGGCCCAGCGTGCGCAGCGGGTAGCGGATGACTCCGCGCGCCACGGCGGGCGAGCCGATGAGCTGGCCCTGCGCGTCAGTGGGGGCGATGTGGGTGATCTTTTCCACCGCTTCGATGATGACCTGCTGGAAGGCGGGCTGGGGGTTCTCGGTGTCGTCCACCAGGTAGAAGCCGTCGGGGATGCTGCCGGGCTCGAACGGCTTGCCGTCGCGCGCGGCCAGCGCGGGGCGGAACTCGGTTTCGTCGGTGTCGGTGGTTTCGTGCAGGTCAATGTGCGCGGCGAACTGCCCGCGCAGCGGTGCCACCAGGCGCATGAGCGCCGCTGCTTCCTGCGCCGGGCTGGGCTCGCGGAACGAACGGTTGGGGTCGATGGCGTCATGGTTCCAGCGCTGGATGTGCTCGTAGCCCCAGGGGCTGACGCAGGGCACCACCAGCAGGTTGACCCGCCCGGCGTAGCCTGCGGCATGCTCGCGTGCAAAGCGCAGCGCGCCGTGCACACCGCTGGTTTCGTAGCCGTGCACGCCACCCGTCACCAGCACGGTGGGCCGGTGGTCCTGCCAGTCCTTGCTGCGCAGGGCGTGCAGGGGGTAGCGGCGGCTGCCGTACACCAGCTCGCCGTAGGGCTCGCGCTGCCACTGCGCATCCAGCCCCACCAGCGCGGCCAGCACATCGTCGGCATGGCTGCGCTGGCGCACCTGGCGCGCGCGCCACTGGGCGACTTCTTCAGGCCCCCAGGGCTGGCCTGGGGTACCGATGGTGGCGTGGGCAAAGGCAGAGGACATGGCAAACAGCGCGTGGGCAGGTGGTGGTTCGCACCATTGTGCCAACACATGGGTTACCCTCGGGCCCCACCTACCCTTGGAGCGCCCGCATGAAAACCCTCAAAGTCACCATCGAACTGGAAATGTCCGTCCCGGACGATTGGCAACTGGTGCAGACCTCCGAAGGCACGCCAGTCATCCGCATGGCCGACGGCGCCTTCCTGGACATGGCCGTGGAGCCCCTGTTTGCCGCCAACCCTGAAGACGTTTGGAGCAGCACCGAGGACGAGGACGAACTCAACGACATCCTCGACATGGTGGACAGCGAGGCCGTGACCTACGAGTTTGTGGCGCAGGAGTAAGGCCGGGCCGCTCAGTCCTCCTGCGCCTCGGCCGTGCCGAGGTAGCCGCGCACCAGCTCGAAAAAACTGTCGTAGAAGGCCTCGCTGGCAATGGTTTCGCTGCCCACCTTGACCAGCGCCTCGCTGCCCGCCGTCAGCGGCACCGACACCGAGCCGATGCCGCCCACGCCCAGGCTGGCGGAGTTGCTGACCTTCTTGACCGTGTAGCGGTCTTGTACCGCCGTGACAAAGCCGGTGCTGAGCACGCCTTGCGGCGCGTCGGGCACGCAGACCACGCGGATGTAGATTTGCAGGTGCGATTCGGCGTCGGGCTGGAAGTTCTTGCGCCCCTCCACCTGCTCGGCCGATGCCGCCTGGATCAGGTAGCCCTGGCTGAGCAAGGCGCGGCGCGCAGCCTCGCAGGTGTGCGCGGGGGCGGCATCGAACAGGCGCGCATAGGTGGCCACCGAGGCGAAGTTCTCCTGCGGCCCATGGTGCGGCAGAGGTGGTGCGGCGCACCCCGCCAGCACCAGCGCGGCGCAGAGCAGTGCCCCTGCGGCCGAAACCCTCCAACGGTCTTTTTTTGCTTCATTGTTCATAGCTGTCAGCGCTTTTCCATCAAGCGTTTGGGCCACTTTTTGCTGAAAAGTTCTGCGCTGGTCGCACCCGCTCTTTCTGCACCGGGTTGGCCGTGAGCCAGTTGGCGGGATAGCTGCGCAAAAACTCGCGGGCCTTTTCCGGGTGGGCGCCAAGCCAGGCGTCGTAGGCGCCTTCGCTCAGCACCGCAGGCATGCGCTTTTCGCTGCCGTCATGGCCATAGCGGTGCATCAGCGCGTGGTTGTTGGCGTTCACCGTGAGCAGGGTGTAGCTGATGATGGTCTCGCCCTCGGCGCCCGTCCAGCACTCCCACAGGCCGGCCACGCCCATCGGCTGGCCGTCCACGCGCGCAATGCGCGTGGGCACGGGCTTGCCGCTGCGCAGGTCATCCACGAAGAAGGCCATCATGGGCACGATGCAGCGCCGCGCGCCGAGCCAGGCCTCGCGGAAGTTGTTGGAAGTGGTGACGGTTTCCGCCCGCGCGTTGACCAGCTTGGTCGAGCGCAGCTTGGCATCGGACGCCGACTTGACCCACGGCGGTACCAGGCCGAACTGGCCTGCCGCCAGCTCGCGCACGGGTTTCTCGCGCTCCGTGGGCGGCTCCTGGGGTTCTTGCACTGGCGCCTGCTCCGGCGCTGGCGCCTTGCGGATGAAAACGCCGGGCCGGCGCGGCACCAGGCTGCGCCCCAGGGGCGTGTCGGGCGGCGCCACGTGGAAGGCTTCAGGGTACAGCGTGTCGGGGTGCACGCTCTCGTAATGGGTGGTCATGCGCCATGCTATCTGAAGGCGCACGGCGCCCGGACCGATGGCCGCTGCACAATGCAGGCCATGCGTTTCACCCACCCTTTTCCCTCGCGGCGTGCCCTGCTGGGCACCCTCGGCCTGCTGGCACTGCCAGCGCGCGCGTTTGCGGCCCCGGCGGCCACGGCTCCGGCGGCGGATGCTGAGGTCTGGCCCCGCGCACTGCCTGTGCCCGGCGGGGTGGCCCGCCTCTCGCTGGGGCCTGCGGCCACCAGGCCCGAGGCCTTTGCGGGCGATGTGCCGCTGCTGGTGGTGGGCGATGCGCGGGAGTGGACGGCCGTGGTGGGCATTGCCCTGGCGGCAGAGCCCGGCACCGCGCACATCAAGGTACGCCTGCCGGACGGAAGCTCGCGCCCGGTGGGCTACCGCATCGCCGCCAAGCGCTACGCCGAGCAGCAGCTCAAGGTGTCGCCGCGCACCGTGGACCTGTCGCCCGAGGACCAGGCGCGCTTTGAACGCGAGCGTGCCCACCAGCAGGCGGTGATGGCCACGTTCACCGAGCCCGATCCTGCCGTGCATGCCTCCCTGCGCATGCAGGTACCCACGCCGGGGCGGCGCTCCAGCTCGTTCGGGCTGCGGCGGGTGTTCAACGGGCAGGCACGCAACCCACACAGCGGCATGGACATCGCTGCACCCACGGGCACGCCGGTGGTGGCGCCGCTGCCAGGCCGTGTGATCGACACGGGCGACTATTTTTTCAACGGCAACACCGTGTGGCTGGACCACGGCGGCGGGCTGCTCACCATGGTGTGCCACCTGAGCCAGATCACCGTGCAGGTGGGCGACGTGCTGCGCACCGGAGAGCCGCTGGGCGCCGTGGGTGCCACGGGCCGCGCCACCGGGCCGCACCTGCACTGGGGCGTGATGCTCAACCGGGCCATGGTGGACCCAGCGCTGTTTCTACCGAACTGACCATTTCACCCCTTCGGATTTCAGACCCGCAGCAAATTCCATGAACCTGACCCTTTCCCTCTTTCCCTTCGGCTGGCAGCACTACCTGCTGGGCGGGCTGCTCATCGGCAGCGCGGTGGCGCTGCTGTTTGTCTTCACCGGCCTGATCGGCGGCATGAGCACGGTGTTTTCGTCCACCTGGTCGTTCGTGGTGCAGCGGCCGTTCTTCCAGCAGGCGCGCTTTACCGATTCACGCGGCTGGCGCCTGGTGTACGCCCTGGGCCTTATCCTGGGCGCGCTGGTGTGGTGGCTGGGCTTTGCCGATGGCGCGCCGCAGTCCACCAGCATTCCGGTGTGGCAGCTGCTGGCGGGCGGCTTTCTGGTGGGCTACGGCGCCCGGCTGGGCAATGGCTGCACGTCGGGCCACGGCATCTGCGGGCTGGGGTCGCTGCAGTGGCCTTCGCTGCTGGCGGTGTTGACCTTCATGGGCACGGCCTTTCTGACGGCCAACATCGTGGCAAGGTGGCTGGCATGAGCGCGCAAGGCATGTCTCTATCGCGCTTTGTGGCCGTGCTGGCGGCGGGCGCCCTGTTCGGCTTCGGCCTGGCACTCTCGACCATGGTGCGGCCCGAGGTCGTGCTCGGCTTTTTGCGCTTTCAGGACTTTGGCCTGATGCTGGTGATGGGCGGCGCCGTGGTGGTGACGCTGCTGGCCTACAAGCTGGCGCCGCGCCTGCTGGCACGCCCGCTGCTGGGCGGCAGCTTTCATGCCCACCCCAGCGCCTGGAACCGTGACACCGCCGTGGGCGCAGCGCTGTTTGGCGTGGGCTGGGGGCTGTGCGGCGTGTGCCCTGGGCCCGCCATTGCCGGGCTGGGCACGGGCAACTGGACGCTGCTGTGGGCGCTGGGCGGCATTGCCCTGGGCGCGCTGGTGCAGGGGCTGCGCGCCCGGTAGCCCCGCACCCGCCGACGGTCAGGCGGTCTTGGCTTCCTGCAGGCCCAGCTCGGCGATCATCTTCTCGCGCATCACGAACTTCTGCACCTTGCCGGTGATGGTCATGGGCATGTCGTCCACGAAGCGGATGTAGCGCGGCACCTTGTAGTGCGCGATCTGGTCGCGGCAGAAGTCGCGCACCTCGTCCTCGGTGCAGGTCTGGCCGGGCTTGGGCACGATCCAGGCGCAGATTTCCTCGCCGTACTTGGCGTCGGGCACGCCGAACACCTGCACCGACTGCACCTTGGGGTGGCGGAACAGGAATTCCTCGATCTCGCGCGGGTAGACGTTCTCGCCGCCGCGGATCAGCATGTCCTTGGCGCGGCCGACGATGTTGCAGTAGCCCTCGGCGTCGATGGTGGCCAGGTCGCCGGTGTGCATCCAGCCGTCCTGCACCGCCTCGCGCGTGCGCGCCTCGTCGCCCCAGTAGCCCTGCATCACCGAGTAGCCGCGCACCAGCAGCTCGCCCTTCTCGCCCACGGGCAGCACCCGGCCGTCGGCATCGACCACCTTGGCCTCCAGCATGGGCTGGATGCGGCCCACGGTGGAGACACGGCGCTCCAGGGGGTCGGTGGTGGAACTCTGGAAGGACACCGGCGAGGTTTCCGTCATGCCGTAGGCGATGGTGATCTCGGAGAGGTGCATCTCGGCGATCACGCGCTTCATGGTCTCGATCGGGCACGGCGAGCCGGCCATGATGCCGGTGCGCAGGCGCGAGAGGTCGAATTCGGCGAAGCGTGGATGGTCCAGCTCGGCGATGAACATGGTGGGCACGCCGTGCAGCGCGGTGCAGCGCTCTTCGCTCGCGGCCTGCAGCGTGGCCACGGGGTCGAACGACTCGCCAGGAAACACCATGGTGGCACCCGTTGAGACGCAGGCCAGCACCGCCAGCACCATGCCGAAGCAGTGGTACAGCGGCACGGGGATGCACAGGCTGTCGTTCTCGGTGAAGTTCATGGCCTGGGCGATGAAGCGCGCGTTGTTCACCACGTTGTGGTGCGTGAGCGTGGCGCCCTTGGGGTTGCCCGTGGTGCCGCTGGTGAACTGGATGTTGATGGCGTCGTGGCACGACAGGCCCAACCCCAAGTTGTCCAGCGCGTCGAGCGCAGTGCGGTCCGCGCGGGCGCGGCCGCTGGCCAGCACGTCGTCGTAGTTGAGCATGCCGGGGGTGCGGTCGGTGCCCAAGCGGATCACCATCTCCAGCGCGGGCATGCGCGCGGCCTTGAGCGCACCGGGCGCGCAGGTGGCCAGCTCGGGCGCCAGGCGCTGCAGCATTTCCAGGTATTTCGAAGTCTTGAGCTGCTCGGCCGTGACGAGGGCGCGGCAGCCCGAGAGGTTGAGCGCGTATTCCAGCTCTGCGATGCGGTAGGCCGGATTGATGTTGACCAGCACCAGCCCCGCGCGCGCCGTGGCGAACTGCGTCACCAGCCATTCGACACGGTTGGGCGACCAGATGCCCACGCGGTCACCCACACGCAGGCCCCGCGCGATGAAGCCCGCTGCCAGCGCGTCCACCTCGGCCTGGAACTGCGCCCAGGTCCAGCGCACGCCCTGCTCGCGGAAGACCACGGCGGGCCGGTCGGCGAAGCGCTGCACGGTATCGAGCAGGAAGCGGTGGATGGGCACCTCCGACAGCGTGGCGTCCGTTCGGCCCTTGACCTGCGAGAGGCCGTTGAGCGGGGCGATGTTCCAGTCCGGGGCAAGGGCAACGGTCATGACAAGGTTTCCTCAGGAATGCGACGTGCCATTGTGCAAAGCGCCCGCCCACCAAAATGGACAAAATGGTTGCAAAACCAACCATGGGCCGCACCCTTGCGCGGGCAAGCGATAGGGCGCACCATACGCCTTGGACGGCGCTGGCCCCACCCCCTCAGGTCAACCGCAGGGATGGCTGGCGCGTCAATGTTTGGCAGGCCCTCCGCTTGCCTGAAAGCACACCCCATGAAACACATTCCCCCCTATGCACGCTGGCTGGCCCTGGGCTCGCTGGCGCTGCTGGCTTCGGGCTGCGTCAGCACCGGCGAGCCCTATTACAGCGACGGTCCAGGCTACCCGACCCGTCCCTACCCGTACCCGTCAGACCCGGTCATCATCCACAGCCCCGGCGTGCAGCCCGTGTACCCGGCCTACCCCGCCCCCGACTGGCGCCAATCCGAACGTGAACGCGAGCGCTGGGAACGCGAGCGCCGCGATCGTGAACGCTGGGAACGCGAACAGCGCGACCGCGACCGCTGGGCCCGCGACCGTGAACGCGAACAGCGCGAACGCGAGCGCGAAGCCCGCGAACGCGAACGGCACGACCGCGAAGCACGGGATCGCGACCGTGAACGCCGTGAGCGCGAAGCCCGAGAACGCGACCGGCGCGACCGCGAGCGCCCCATGCGGCCCAACCCAGGGCGCTGCGACTACGACCGCTACAACCCCAAGACCGGCCAGTGCCTGCCCAGTTCCGAGAGCATGCCCTGACAGCGCATCCACGCACCACCATGCTCCGCGCCCACGTCATCCTGCCCTGGGTGCTGTGCACTGGCCTGCTGGCGGCCAGCGCACATGCCCAGGTGGTGCGTTGCCAGGACCCGCGCACCGGCCAGGTAACCTACACCGACGGCGAATGCTCCGGCGGCGATAAAGCCCGCGAAGTGCAGGCGCGCAAAAGCGCTGAAGAACTGGCCCAGGAACGCGCCCAGGCCGCCGAGGCCCTGGAGCGCAAACAGCAACGCCTGGAGCTGGAAAAAACCCGCCAGGAGGCCGAAACCGCCCGCCTGCAAGCACAGCGCCAGCGCGAACTGCTGGAACGCCCCCCGGCACCGCGCCCCAACTTCGCCCAGTCCCCCCAATGCCAGGCTTCGCGCCGCCAATGGCAGACGCTGAACGAAGCCCAGACCCGCGAACCCATGGTGTTGCAACCCGGCCTGGAAGCCGCCCAGCGCCAGATGGACCTGGACTGCCTGGGCCCCGAGGGCTACGCCGAGATGGAAAGAGCCCGTGCCCAGCGCCCGCAGGTTGTGGTCGTGCCCACGGCACGCCCCCGGCCCACCCTGCCGCCGCCCCGGCCCCGGCTCACGCACTGCTCCGAATTCCAGTGCTTTGACGACCAGGGCAAGGGCTACCCCCGCGCAGGCCCAGGGCGCCTGCCCGGGCCGGACGGCACCTGCCGTTCTGCGGGCGGCCGTGCACCGTGCTGATCAGGAGCGCAGCCCCTGCACCACCGTGGGGTAGCGCAGGGGCACGCGCAGCTCGCGGTGCAGGCGGGTGTTGTCCATGCGGCGCGATTCGCTCATGAAGCTCAGCAGCATGGGGGCAATGTCGGTCTGGGCCTGGGCGCGGGTGATGCGCGGCGGGCGGGGCAGGCCATACAGGTCGGCGGCCAGGTCAAAGTAGTCGCCCATGCGCAAGTCGCTGTCGTCGCTGGCGTGGTACACGCGCTGGGGGGCGCCGCGCCACAGCGCCGCCACGCAGGCGCGGGCCAGGTCGTCGGCGTGGATGTGGTTGGTGTACACGTCGTCGGCAGGCACCAGCACGGGCGTGCCCCGGCGCAGGCGCGCTTCGGGCGTGCCGCCCTCGCGGTTGGGGGCGTAAATGCCGGGCACGCGCAGAATGCTGGCGCGCAGGCCGCTGCGGCCCGCAAAGCGCACCAGGCGCTCGGCATCCACCCGGCGGCGGGCACGGGCGGTGGCCGGGGCCAGGGCGCGGGTCTCCGTCACCCAGGCGCCGCCGCAGTCGCCATACACCCCGCTGGTGGACGCATACACCAGCGCCGCAGGCGGGCAGCGCAGGCGCAGCGCCCGCACCAGGGCCTGGGTGCGCGGGTCCCGCTCGCCCTGGCCGGGCGGGGGCGCCAGGTGCAGCACCTGCGTGGCCAGGCCGGACAGGCGGCGCAGGCTGGCGGCATGGTCCAGGTTGCCCAGCAGCGGCGTGATGCCCTGGGCACGCAGGGCGGGCGCGCGCTCGGGGCTGGAGGTGAGCGCCAGCACACGCACCGGCGAGCGCCCCGTGGCGCTGGCGCGCAAGGCCTGCGCCACACGCAGGCCCACGTCGCCACAGCCGACGATGAGCACACGCGCACGGCGAAAGCGCGCAGGCAGCGCGCCCAGGTTGCAGGCGGGGGAGGCAGAACTCATGCAAGGGCTCTCAAAGGTGCGCCGCGCCAGCCATCGGCCCGGCGCGCAAAAGGGGTAAACACTGCGGGCACAATCCAGGGCATTGCCGTGTTCGACCCCCGCGAGGATAACCAAAACATGACCACCGCAGCGCCCACCCCCGCCCTGCCCCACACCGTCACCGTGCAGCCCAGCGGCCGCAGCTTTGAAGCCCAGCCGGGCGAAACCATCCTGGCCGCCGCCATCCGCGCCGGCGTGGGCCTGCCCTACGGCTGCAAGGACGGCGCCTGTGGCTCGTGCAAGTGCAAGATGCTGGAAGGCACCGTGGTGCACGGCACACACCAGGACAAGGCCCTGAGCGCCGACGAAGAAGCCGCAGGCTGGGTGCTGACCTGCTGCGGCGTGGCACAGACGCCGGTGGTGCTCGAATCGCGCCAGGTCACCGATGAAAGCGCCTTCCCCATCAAAAAGCTGCCCGTGCGCGTGAGCACGCTGCAGCGCCGCTCTGCCGACGTGATGCAACTGCAACTGCAACTGCCTGCGGCCGATACCTTCCGCTACCACGCGGGGCAGTACGTGGAATTTGTGCTGCGTGACGGCGCGCGCAGGGCCTACTCGATGGCCAACGCACCGCACACGCAGGCGCAGGCCCCCGGCATCGAGCTGCACATCCGCCACATGCCCGGCGGGCGCTTCACCGACCATGTGTTCGGCGCCATGAAGGAGAAGGAAATCCTGCGCATCGAAGGCCCGTTTGGGGGCTTCTACCTGCGCGAAGACTCCGACAAGCCCATCGTGCTGCTGGCCTCGGGCACGGGCTTTGCGCCCATCAAGGCCATCATCGAGCACCTGCGCCACAAGGGCATCAGCCGACCCACCCACTTCTACTGGGGCGGCCGCCGCCCGGCCGACCTGTACCTGGACGACTGGGTGCGCGAGCAGGCCGCCCACATGCCCCAGCTGCACTACGTGCCCGTGGTGTCCGACGCCCAGCCCGAAGACGCCTGGAACGGCCGCACCGGCTTTGTGCACCAGGCCGTGCTTCAGGATTTTGCCGACCTCTCGGGCCACCAGGTGTACGCCTGCGGCGCCCCCATCGTGGTCGATTCCGCCCGCACCGCCTACACCGCCCAGCGCGGCCTGCCGCCGGAGGAGTTCTACGCCGATGCGTTTACGTCAGAGGCGGACAAGCATCCGCGCTGATTTTCTGAAGAAAATTGGGCTCTAGCGCTTATGGGATGGGCGCTGGCAGCTATGAAATCAGGAGTGATGGGGTTTCTTTGGCTACTTTCGTTTAGAAGCAGCCACTCAACGAACTAAGGTAAGCGGCAGCCGGAAGCTGTCCGCTTGAGCGCAAAGTTAGGACCCAAGCCTACATATCAACCACCCAAAACTGACAGAATTTTTTCCTGATTTATTTATTTTTAAATCAATTAAACCTCCTCTGCTCTTTTTTTAATCAAAATTGGTAGATTGTATCTACTAATTTGCTGGATATAACCCTCGTACTGAAATTGGTCACCACTAATCAAAAAATCACTTATAAAAGAAAAATCTTCTTCTTGGAGCCATCCTTTAGAATGAAGTCTAGCAATGTATTCAGCAGCATCTTGACCAACTACATATCGTAATTCTTTACCACCAGAAGCCAAGGGATAGTGTATTGCCTTAGCTCTGGAGAGTTCCAAGAATTCCCTCCAATAATTTCTGAATAGAAGGGCAGACGGACTATTGACCTCAAATATCTCAGCACACCTCTTCATACCGTTCGGATAGCCTCTGCGTGCTATCTGTGCTAAACGCTCAGACAATCTCTCTGCATCATCACGCTCAATTGGTTCATAGCCCAAAGGAATTGATATTGTCGATGCGAGTATTTGAAGGTCTAGCTCACATCGAAAATCAGGCTTTGAATTATTTCTCGTGTTTTCAACAAATTTAATGATTTCGATTGCTTCATTAACTTCCATATCAAAGAACTCTCGATTCTTTGAAGTTCTTAATCCTTTTTTCTCAAGCAAACTATGTATCTGATACTCTGCTGCGTGGCAGTCTTCTACAAAAACGAAATACTCCAATTTGAACGGCTGCGGCACCCCTGTTGTATGTAGCTCTTTAGATCGAGTTTCAGGCTGCCGTTCTGTGCGTCCAATTTTTACCATTCCCGGCATGGACTCATTGGTCAGTATGTATATATATCCCGGTTTCATAGTCTTATGTATTTTATATTGATTCTAACGAATAGCGTTTATCTGCCGCGCTGCGATGCTGAAACGATCCATGGCGCCTCCCGCGGCAGATAAACCTTGTTGGACTGAACCGCCGTCATGGACGGTGACGACAAGGGGATTGAAAGCTTCGCACCCCGTCATGCTGAATGATTATGGCCGAGTGAAGCGCCGCGCCAAGTGCCACTGGGTGAGCCAATTGCAAAAACACAGCGCCCACCGACTGCCATCTCCAGCCGCCTGGCATCGAGCACATCCTCTGGCTGGCAGGTGGCGCAGCCTTGCCCCCACACCCGTGCGGTGCGATGCCCCACAGCCCGCTCCAAACCCGCATCCCATCATGGCGGCCCCCGATTGAGCGGTTCGTTGGGAGGGTGTGGGCTGGGCAAGTGCGCCTGCCCCAACAGCACCCCCACCACCCGCAGCCGCCCCACCTTGCAGCACGGGCACACCTGCACATCCATCTTCGCCACCCGTGCCATGAACGCCTGGGCCGACTCCATCGCCTGCGACTTGGGTGCTGGCATGTGCAAAGCCAGCCTGGCCGCAGCGAGCTTTTGCGCCTTGCAGCCAGGTGCCAACACCCCGTAGTGGCGAATGCGTTTGATGCCCGTGGGCAATACATGCAGCAAGAAGCGGCCGATGAACTCGGTGCCCTGCAGCCGTTGTCTGCGCTTGCCACCCTGATCGTTGGCACGCACCGTGAACACCACCTCTTGCGCGGTGATGGCACGGATGCGCTCATTGCCAATGGCCGTGCGGTGCGTGTAACGGCTCAGGTACTCCAGCACCTGGGCGGGGCCACCCAATGGCGTCTTGGCATAGACCACCCAGTCATGTTGGTAGAGCTGGCGCTGTCGCTCGCGCCAGGCCTTGTCATCACCTTGCGGGTCGCTCGCAAGATCGCCGCCGTGGTGCGCCTTTGCCAGCGCCGCCACAAACTTGCCCCGAAACACCTTGGACAAGGCCTGCACTGGGAACAGGAAGTCAGGTTTGCGCGCTGGAGTGCTCCACTGTGCGTGCCCATGACCGTCTTGTGCCAACACACCACAAGCCATCACCGCATGCACATGGATGTGGCGCTGCAAGTCCTGCGTCCAGGTGTGCAGGACCAGACTGAACGCCGGTGTACCCCCAGCCACACCCATCCACCTTGGGTTGGCCGCAAACTCGCTCAGGGTTTGCGCGGTGCAGGCAAACAAGGTGTCGATCACCCAGCGCGGGTGGGCGCCATACAAGGCGTTGAGGCTGTGGGGCAGCGTGAACACCAAGTGCGCATAGGGCACGGGCAACACCTCGGCCAGTCTGCCTTGCAGCCAGGCGTCCTTGGCGCGCGCACCGCACTGCGGGCAATGCCGGTTGCGGCAGGAGTGGTATTGCCAGTGGCTGTGGCCGCAGGTGTCGCAGCTCAGTTGTTGACCACCCAGTGCAGCGGTGCGGCAGGCAACGATACCGCGCCAGGCTTTGGCCTGGGCCGTGCTCAGGGCGTGGGTGTGCAGGTACGCACTGCCAAAGCGGCGCAGTACCTCTGCCACGCCAGGGGCCAGGGTGGCCATGCGGCTGTGCGCTACAGCGCAGGCAGGCCTGCCAGCAGGTCCAGCGGATCAATGTCCTGGGGTGGCTTGAATTGGGGGCTGATGAGGTGCAGGTAGCGTGCCGTGGTGCTGATGTGGCCGTGGCCCAAGAGGCGGCTGATGGTGTACAGGTCTACGCCGCCCTCCAACAGGTGCGTGGCAAAGCAGTGACGCAGGGTGTGGGTGCCGCCCATCTTCATGATGCGGGCGTGGTGGCGCGCGCGTTGATAGGCACGCTGCAGGCTTTGCACGACCAGCGCTGCTGTGCCATGGGCGTCGGCAAACAGCCATTGGCCAGGGTTGCGCTGGGGGGTGTAGGTGCGGCAGTAGTGGCGCAGCAGTTGCAGCAGCGTGGTGCTCAGCACGCTGTAGCGGTCGGCGCCCCCTTTGCCGCCAACCACGCGCACGCACATGCGGTCTGGCGCACTGTCGATGTCACTGACGCGCAGTGCGCAGACTTCCGAGACGCGCAGGCCCGTGGCGTACAGGGTTTGCAGGGCCATGCGGTGCACCGGGGGGGTGCAGCAGGCAAACAGGCGAGTGATTTGTTCGCGCGAGAGCAGTTCGGGCTGCTTCTGCGGTACTTTGGCCATGGGTGGGCGCAGTGCAGAGTCGCTGCTGCGCCCGAGCACCTTCTCAAACAGGAAGCGACTGGCGCTGGCGGCGTGGTTGACGCTGCTGTAGGAGAGTTGGCGGTCTTTGACCAGGTGCAGCAGGTAGGCCTCGACCTGGGCTGGGCTGAGCAGATCAGGGCTCTTGTGATAGTGGCGCGCCATGCGGGCCACGGCTTCGATGTAGCACTCTTGGGTGCGTGCGGATAGGCCGCGCACCAGCATGGCATCCATCATGCGTTGGCGTAGTTCGGTCATGACTATCTCCTTCAATGCCGGGCAAAAGTGCCCAGATCGAAGGCTTGTCATCAACGCCCCTGACTGCAAGCCGTGCGCCAACAAAAACGCGGTGGCGGCCTATGAAAGCCAACCACCGCGTCAGCGGTTTAGTTCAACGCGATGTATCCCGCAAAACCTGCGTCATAAACTGGACCGTGCGGGATATTCTGGACACTGATTTCTCCTGGAAGCGGCTTGCAGCATAGGTTTCAGGGATGGCCTGTTCAAACATTCAGGCATAAAAATTCCGCAAAACCCGGCAGGCGCCAACGAGGCAAACTATAGCTCGCAACCAGACAAGGATCGCGCACCCAGACAGCACCTTTGGACTGTCACGCAGCAGGTAGCGGCTGAACTGCTGCTTTGGGGTCGTGTTGCCCAACGTGGGCACAGGGTCGGCGGCCCAATTTTGCTATTATTTTGATAGCTACTTGCGCTTACTGGGCGGGCGCTGCAACCAATTTCTTATCAAATTTCCGCAGACACTCCACATCCTTCTGCCCAGCCCGCCCCTTGGCACCGCTCCATCGCCTGCCCCTGCACGGCCTGCAGCGCCTGCGCGGGCACGTGCTGGGGCGCCAGTTCGGCCAGGGGCTGCAGGACGAAGGCGCGCTCAAACATGCGGGGGTGCGGCACGGTGAGGTCGGGGGTGGCGATGTGCTGGTCGCCGTACAGCAACAGGTCCAGGTCCAGCGTGCGCGGGGCGTTGCGGTAGGGGCGCTCGCGCCCGGCTGCGTGCTCCAGGGCTTGCAGGGCGGCCAGCAGGGCGTGGGGGTCGAGGGTGGTGGCGATTTCGGCCACGGCGTTGAGATAGTCGGGGCCGTGGGCATCGACCGGCGCGCTGCGGTACAGCGACGAGGTGCGCAGCAGGCGGATGCCTGGGGTGTGCGCCAGGGCCTGCACGGCCTGGCGCAGGGCGGCGGCGGCATCACCCAGGTTGGCGCCCAGGCCGACCCAGGCGTGCACGGCGGTGGCTGGTGCGCCCGCCTGCGGCACGGGGGGCGGGTTTGCGGGCGTGCTCACGCGTCGGCGGCAGGAGCGCTGCCGCCTGAGGCGCCGCCGGGTTTGCGGCGACGGCGGCGGCGTTTTTTGGGGGCGCTGCCTTCAGGCGGCGATGCGGTGTCGGCGTCGGGGGCGTGGTCGTCGGCGCCTTCTTCCAGCGCCAGGCCGCGCGGGTCGGCGGCCTTGGTGCGTGGTGGCACGCGGTGCACGGTGCCCTGGGCCTGGCGGCTGCGGGCCTTTTGCTCTTCGCGCGCCTGCTCCATGAGGTCGTAGCGCTCGTCTTCGTCGGCTGTGCTGAACTTTTGCCACCAATCGGCCAGGGCTTCGTCCACTTCGCCCACGTCGGCGCGCAGGCGCATGAAGTCAAAGCCTGCGCGGAAGCGCAGTTGCGCCACCATGCTTTCGGGGATGCGGCCCACACGTTTGTCAAAGCGGGGCTGCATGACCCAGATTTCGCGCATGTCGGCGGCCAGCTTGCCGCGGCCCGAGACGTCGCCGATGCGCTGGTTGAAGACTTCGTCGATGGCGTCCTGCAGCGCGGGGAAGGCGTGTTCACGCGCGTCCAGGCGGCGCTGCCAGCCTTCGCGCACGTCTTGCCAGAGCACGCAGGCGAGCAGGAAGCTGGGCGCCACGCGCTTGTCTTCGGCCAGGCGGCGGTCAGTGTCTTGCAGGGCGGCGTGCACCAGGGGGGTGTCGGCGCGTTCAACGACCAGGTCCAGCAGCGGGTAGATGCCGCGCTGCAGGCCCAGCTTGCGCAGTTGCTCCACGGTGGCCAGCGCGTGGCCGGTCTGCAGGAGCTTGAGCATTTCGTCAAACATGCGGCTTTGCGGCACCTCTTGCAGCAGCGGTTGCGATTGGGCCAGGGGCGCAGCGGTCTTGGGGTCCAGCGAAAAACCCAGGCCGCTGAGCTTGGCCGCAAAGCGCACGGCGCGGATGATGCGCACGGGGTCTTCGCGGTAGCGCTGGGCGGGGTCGCCAATCATGCGCAGGACTTTTTTCCTGGCGTCCTCGATGCCCTTGTGGTAGTCCACCACGGTCTGGGTTTCGGGGTCGTAGTACATGGCGTTGACGGTGAAGTCGCGCCGCGTGGCGTCTTCGTCCTGCGGGCCCCAGACGTTGTCGCGCAGCACGCGGCCCGATGCGTCCACGGCGTGCTGCATGCCGGCCAGTTGCGCCTTGCTGGTTTTCTCGTTGCCGCCCACTTGTTCGGCGGCCACGTTGTCGAGGTAGGCGCGGAAGGTGGAGACCTCGATCACCTCATGCTCGCGCCCGCGCCCATGCACCACGTGCACGATGCGAAAGCGTTTGCCGATGATGAAGGCGCGGCGGAACAGTTGCTTGACCTGCTCGGGCGTGGCGTTGGTGGCCACGTCAAAGTCCTTGGGGCGCAGGCCCAGCAGCAGGTCGCGCACGGCGCCGCCAACGATGTAGGCCTCGTAGCCCGCCTGCTTGAGGGTGTGCACCACCTCCACGGCGCGGCGGTCCACCAGCGTGGGGTCGATGCCGTGCTGGGCCGCAGGCACCTCCACGCGCTTGCCGAAATACGGCTTGCCGTTTTTGCCGCCCTTGGCGGCCTTGCCCAGCAGTTTGTCGATGAACGTCTTGATCATGGGTGTGCAGAAAACAGGTCGAGGATGCGCCAGCCGCGCTCTTGCGCCAGGGCGCGCAGGCGGGCATCGGGGTTGGTAGCCACGGGGTGGTCCACCCGCTCCAGCAGGGGGACGTCGTTCATGGAGTCGCTGTAAAAGGTGCTTTCCACGTCGGCCCAGCGCAGGCCGTGCGCAGCCAGCCATTCTTCCATGCGCTGCACCTTGCCTTCGCGCATGGTGGGCGTGCCCTGGATGGCGCCGGTGTACCAGCCGCTGGCGTCGCGCGCCAGTTGCATGGCCAGCAGCTCCTGCACGCCCAGCGCCTGGGCGATGGGGCGGGTGACAAATTCATTGGTGGCTGTGACGATGAGCACCGTGTCCCCCGCCTGCTGGTGCTGGCGCACAAGCTGCTGGGCCTCGGGCCGGATGGCGGGCGTAATCACCTCACGCATGAAGCGCTCGTGCGCGGCGCGCGCCTGCTCCGGGCCGCGCTGGCGCACGGCTTCGGTGGCAAAGCGCACGTAGTCGTGCACATCCAGCGTACCGGCCTGGTAGTGGGCGTAGAACTCAGCATTGCGGCGGGCAAAGTCCACCGGGTCGGTCCAGCCGATGCGAATGGTGAACTCGCCCCACTCGTAGTCGGAGTCGAGCGGCAGCAGCGTGTGGTCCAGGTCGAACAGGGTCAGCCGGGGGCGATGGTTCGGGGTTTCAGTCATTCATTCTTGGTGTGGTTTGGCCGTCAGCGGCAGCAATCGGCACGGCCCAAGCCAGTGCTCCCGCGCAAGGGCCGCCAGTATCCCCACGTGCGGGCGCCGGGAGCGTCCCCCTTCCCGCGTCGCACAGCGACGCGAGAGAAGGGGGAAGGCGCGCAGCGCCACAGGGGGTTGTGCCTCATCCAGCCTCCAGCATCGCCTTGAGCAGCGGAATGGTGATGGCACGCTGCGCACGCAGGGCGTATGCGTCGAGCCGGTCCAGCAGTTGCATGAGGCTGCCCAGGTCGCGCGAGAAGCGGCTGAGCATGTAGTCCATCACCTCGTCAGCCAGGAAGATGCCGCGCGCGTCGGCCTCCTGGCGCAGCACGGCACGGCGGGCGGTTTCGTCGAGCACCTGGAGCTGGAACACATGGCCCCAGCCCAGGCGGGTGCGCAGGTCGTCGCGCAGCGGCAGGTCTGCCGGGGGTACGCTGCCTGCGGCCAACACCCAGCGCGGCGCGCCGCTGCCCGGGCTGGTGGCGTTGACAAACCAGTTGAAGGCCAGGGCCTGCTGCGCGGTGGAGTACAGGTGCACGTCGTCCAGCAGCACGGCGGCCCAGCGTTCATCGAATTCGGGGCGTGCGTGCACGCTGGGGTCCAGCCAGCCCACGCTGGCGCCTTGCTCGCGCAGCGCGCTGGCCACGGCCTTGAGCAGGTGCGACTTGCCGCTGCCGGGCGCGCCCCACAGGTAGGTGGGCACGGGCGCGCGCGTGGCCTGCTGGCTGCCCTGCCCCACCCACAGGCGCAGGTGCTGCAGCGCGGCCTCGTTGGCTCCGGCAAAGTAGTTGCCCAGCGTGGGGCCGGTGGCCAGACCGATGTCCAGGGCCAGTTGCTTCATGCGCAGCTCCCGGCCGTCTGGCGCGGGGCCTTGCGGGCAGGCCGGTGCAGGGGGAACAGGCAATACAACAATGGCATCGTGAGTGAAGAGAGGAGCCCATGCCGCCGTAGGCGACTGCGGCGGCGACCCGGCTGCGGCCGCCCGGCCCGCCAAGGGGAACCGGGGCAACGGTATGCACGGGGCAATCGCGCAATTCTAGGGCACCGGCGTGGCGCAAGCCGCCCCTGGGCCAGCCCGGTGAGCCTGGGCACCGTAAAATCGGCGGATTCCGGCCCAATGCAGGGCCGCCACCCCTCACCCAAGCACCCATGAGCACCTCTGCGACCTCCTCCCCCCTGTCCTACAAAGACGCTGGCGTTGACATCGACGCGGGCGACGCGCTGGTCGAGCGCATCAAGCCCCTGGCCAAGAAGACCATGCGCGAGGGCGTGCTGGCCGGCATTGGCGGCTTTGGCGCGCTGTTTGAGGTGCCCAAGCGCTACCAGGAGCCGGTGCTGGTGAGCGGCACCGACGGCGTGGGCACCAAGCTCAAGCTGGCGTTCGAGTGGAACATGCACGACACCGTGGGCATCGACCTGGTGGCCATGAGCGTGAACGATGTGCTGGTGCAGGGCGCCGAGCCGCTGTTCTTCCTGGACTACTTTGCCTGCGGCAAGCTCGATGTGGACACCGCCGCCGCCGTGGTGGGTGGCATCGCCAAGGGCTGCGAGCTGTCGGGCTGCGCGCTGATCGGTGGCGAAACCGCCGAAATGCCTGGCATGTACCCTGCCGGCGAATACGACCTGGCGGGCTTTTGCGTGGGTGCGGTCGAAAAGAGCAAGATCCTGACCGGAAAGGACGTGAAGCCTGGCGATGTGGTGCTGGGCCTGGCCTCGCACGGTGTGCACTCCAACGGCTTCTCGCTGGTACGCAAGTGCATCGAGCGCGCCGCTGGCAACCTGCCCGCCACGCTGGATGGCATGCCCTTCAAGGAGGCAGTCATGCGCCCCACCCGCCTGTACGTGAAGAACGTGCTGGCCGCGCTGGCCCAACACCCCATCAAGGCGCTGGCCCACATCACCGGCGGCGGCCTGCTGGAGAACATCCCGCGCGTACTGCCCGAGGGCACGGCAGCCCACCTGACGAAGGGCAGCTGGCCGCAAACCGAATTGTTTGCCTGGCTGCAGAAGACGGCGGGTATCGATGACATCGAAATGAACCGCACCTTCAACAACGGCATTGGCATGGTGGTGGTGGTCGATGCCGCCCAGGCCGATGCCACAACAGCCACGCTGCGCGCCTTGGGCGAGTCGGTGTACGCCATTGGCACGATCGCGCCGCGCGGCGACGGCGCTCCCGTGGTGGTGGCCTGAGCCTGCTGCGCACCATGGCGCAGACCCCGCCCGCCCCTGGTTCTGAACCCGTGCCTGCACTGAGCCCAGCCGCGCCGCGCAATGTGGCGCTGGCCAGCTACCTGCTGATGGCGGCTGCGCTGCTGCTGGTGCTGTGGCGCGGCCTGCTGCCCGGCCTGCTGTGCGTGTGCCTGGGCTTTTTGCTGACCCGCGCCTGGGTGGGCTGGTTCACCCGGCTGAGGACTGGCGCCTTGCCGCCCGAACCTCCCCGCATGGCCGAAGTGGCAGCAGCAGCCCTGGTCATGCTGCTGCCCCTGGGGCTGCTGGGGCTGGGGCTGACCCATTCGCGCACCTACCTGATCGAGGCACCCCAGCAGTACCGCGAGCTGCTGGAATACATGGCCCAAACGGTGCGCGAACTGCGCCTCAAACTCCCGGCCGACTTCCCCCTGCAACTGCCCGAGGGCGCCGCCGAGGTGCAGCGCGTGATCGCCAATTACCTGGGCGCCAAGGCCGGCGCGCTGGCCATCACGGGCCGCGCCTGGCTGGCAGGGCTGCTGTTTGCCTATGTGGGCCTGATCATTGGTGCGCTGGCCGCCGTGCGCCAGCGCAAGGCCCTGACCGGGCCGCTGGCGCGCGAGCTGTCGCAACGCATCGCGCTGTTTGGCGAAGCGTTCCGGCAAATCGTGGCCGCGCAGTTCTGGATTGCGGCCTTCAACACCCTGCTCACGGCGCTGTTCCTGCTGTTCATCCTTCCGCAGTGGGACATCCGCTTGCCCTACACGCCGCTGCTCATCAGCTTTACCTTTGTGGCGGGACTGGTGCCCATCGTGGGCAACCTGGTATGCAACGTGGTCATCACCATCGTGGGGCTGTCGGTGTCGCCGCTGGCGGCGGCGGCATGCCTGGGGTTTCTCATCCTGATCCACAAGGCCGAATACGTGATCAACGCCAAGGTAGTGGGCAGCCGCACTCAGATGGGCGTGTGGGAGCTGCTGTCGGTGATGTTCGTGGCCGAGGCGGTGTTCGGCCCGGCAGGGCTGGTGGCGGCACCGCTGTGTTACGCCTACCTGAAAAAAGAGCTGGCATCTTTGCGACTGATCTGAGCCGCTGGCTTGCGCTACCATGCATGCCGCCTCCCGCAAGGGGGCACACCCCGCCCCGCAGCCACAAGCCGCGTGGCGGGAACACATGTCATCACACACAGGTATAAAACAGGAGAGACCGTTCATGACCATCCTCGTCGCCTACATTCCCCGCCCCGAAGGCCGGGCCGCATTGGACAAGGGCATCGAAATCGCCAAGCGCCGCCAGGAGCGGCTGCTGGTTGTCAACGCAGGCCCCGGCGGCTCGCAGGAAGACGCTTCGCTGGCGCCGGGCTACGAGGTGGAGCAGATCGAGGCCATGCTCGAAGCCCAGGGCGTGCAGGCCGAATTCAAGCAGTTTGTGCGCGGCCGCAATGCGGTAGATGAGATCAACGAGCTGGTCGACACCATGGACATTTCGGTGCTGGTGATTGGCCTGCGCAAGCGCACGGCCGTGGGCAAGCTGATTCTGGGCAGCGTGGCCCAGGAGCTGCTCATGACCGCGTCCTGCCCGGTGCTTTGTGTCAAGGCGGCCAACGCCTGATTGCTATAGAGGGACTTGCAGAATTCCTCAACCCAGCCGAATTTGCCTCTGCGTGAGGCGCAAAAAAAGTTGCGGGCACCGCCCAAAAGGCTGGAAGATCAGGGTATCGAAGTCTGAACTTGGTGCCCGCCCATGAATACTACCCT
>JAKLLE010000043.1 GCA_023150295.1 Giesbergeria sp.
GTTTTCTTGCGCGAACGGGCGATGGCGAGCCGGGAGTCAAGACCATCTGGCTGGGCATGCAGCGAGTTCTTGACTTCGCCGCTGGCATCAGGTTCTCACGCGAGCTTCATGCGCAGGGGACTTGTGTATAACGAAATGGGCTTTGCGGGCTGCACTTGTCGTCAAGCTCGGCGCCGCCACGAGGTAAGTGGCCCAGTTGCCGTCTGCCTTGCTTCATGTCAGTCTGCACCATCGTTCTACGTTTCTGTCTGACCTATTTTTTCGGGTCAGACTACCAGCAAGCCACCCGCCAGAGAGCTGGTAGGCCAATCAAAAGTGATGATCGCGCACGTACCCTATTGCGCGGTTGTGGCTCAAGTCAACCCCGTAAAGTGTGAGCGCGGCAGCATCCAGCGGCCAGGGTCGCCGGGCAATTCAATAAATCCGAAGTGCTGATAAAACGCGCCAGCCTGGGCTGATTTCGCATCCACCACCATGGCTGCGACTGCCAGTGTTTCGCTGGCGGCAACCACACGCTTGCACGCATCCGCCAACAAGATGGCGCCAAGGCCCTGCCCTTGACACTGTTGGCTTACGGCCAAACGACCCAGCAATGCCACCGGCACGGGGTAGTGTGGCAACCTCTTGCGCCACTTTTCGGGCAGCGTCTGTGCGGCAATGCTGGCTGCGCTGAGGGCGTAGAAGCCCGCCACAACCTGTGGCTGATCTTCGGGAGAGGCCACAAACACCCGCGCCACACCACGCTTGATGTCCTGGCTGGCATAGCGTTGCAGGTATTCGTCGAGCGCTTTCTCGCCACACGCGAAGCCAGCCGCTTGCGCGTCAGCGTCCCACGGGCGAATGCAATAGGTCATGTCTGATTTACTGAACTTGCTTGGCGTGACGCTGAAACGCTCGCTGCAACGCCGGGTTGGCTCGGGCTGGCGCATCAAGCGCATCCAGGAATGCTGCGAAATCATCCTGTGACAGGGCAATGGCTTCGTGCGCCTGTACGACCGACTGGGCCTGCTCAACCGCGTTGCGCAACACAAACTCGGAAACGCTCATGTGCGTGTAGGCAGCGGCCTTGTCGAGCAAACGACGAATTTCATGATCGCAGCGGATATGCAAACGGTTGTCTTTGGCAAGGGTCGGCATGGTGAACTCCTAGGATTGGTGATGCCGATTGTGCGCCATTTGTGCGCATAACATCAACTCAACATCCGTGACCGAAAAACTATGCCTCGCGTTGCCGCTTCAGTGGCCGCAAGCGCTCTGCTGACCCAGGAGATTTGACATGACCCACGACAAGCCCGCCGCGCCCGCAGTGCGCAACCTCAAACAGATGCTGCAGTACCAGGAGAAGGCCGTGGTCAGCCGGATGCTGGTGAAAAATCCGGCGGGCAATGTGACGCTGTTCGCCTTTGAGGGCAACGAGGGCCTGAGCGAGCACACGGCGCCGTATGACGCGCTGATCGTTGGCGTGGAGGGCCGTGCCGAGGTGATGCTGGATGGCGTGCCCCATACCGTGGGCGAAGGCGATTGCCTGCTCATGCCGGCCCATGTGCCGCACGCGGTCCATCCGTCGGGTGATTTCAAGATGCTGCTGGTGATGATTCGCGGCGAAGCGAAACCCGAGCCGTAAATCTGCCAGTCAGCCCAACAACGCCCGCAACCGCACCTCCAGCGTCGGCAGGCGTGCACGCACGGCGTCTTCCTGCACCCTTTCGCGCTCACGCTGCGCGGCGGCCCAGACGGGTGCCGGAAAGTGGCTGTCCCAGTCAAACCGCGCAATCACATGCCAGTGCAGATGCGCCACCATGTTGCCCAGCGTGGCCAGGTTGATTTTGGTGGGCTGCAGGTGCTGGCGCAGGGCTTTCTCGACCTGCACCACCACGTCCATGCAGTGCGCGCGCTCCAACGGGTCCAGGTCGGAGAACTCTGCAACATGCGCGTTCCAGACCACCCGGTAGAACGCCGGAAAGCCCGCCTCGTCGGCACGGATCACGCGCAACTGCCCGCCGTGCCAGACCAGATGGCCGCCGTCGGCGTCGCACAGCGGGCAGGCTGCCGTCGTCATACGAGGACGCGCTCAATACCGCCCTGGTTGGCGCGCTGCACGTACTCGGGCAGCCAGTTCTCGCCCAGGATCTGCTTGGCCATCTCGATGACGATGTAATCGGCTTCGAGCAGGCCGTTTTGCAGGTCGTTGCCGTAGCGCGTGATGCCCTGCAGGCAGCTCGGGCAGCTTGTCAGGATCTTGATGTTGTCCTGCGCCCCCACGGCGCCGCTGGCGCGCAGCTGGGCCTCTCCCTTGCGGATTTCCTCTTCCTTGCGGAAGCGCACCTGGGTGGAGATGTCGGGCCGCGTAACACCGAGCGTGCCCGATTCGCCACAGCAGCGGTCGCTCTTGAGCACCTTGTCGCCCACCAGGGCGCGCACGGTCTTCATCGAGTCGCCCTGCTTCATGGGGTTGTGGCAGGGCTCGTGGTACAGATAGCCGCCCTGGCCTGCCGGCAGCGTGATACCTTTTTCCAGCAGGTATTCGTGGATGTCGATGATGCGGCTGCCCGGGAAGATCTTGTCGAACTCGTAGCCCTGGAGCTGGTCGTAGCAGGTGCCGCAACTCACCACCACGGTCTGGATGTCCAGGTAGTTGAGCGTGTTGGCCACGCGGTGGAAGAGCACCCGGTTGTCGGTGATCATCTTCTCGGCCTTGTCGAACTGGCCGCTGCCGCGCTGGGGGTAGCCGCAGCACAGGTAGCCCGGCGGCAACACGGTCTGCACACCGGCGTGCCACAGCATGGCCTGCGTGGCCAGGCCCACCTGGCTGAACAGGCGCTCGGAGCCGCAGCCGGGGAAGTAGAACACCGCCTCCGTGTCGGCCGTGGTGGTGGCCGGGTCGCGGATGATGGGCACGTAATCCTTGTTCTCGATGTCCAGCAGCGCGCGCGCCGTCTTGTTGGGCAGGCCGCCGGGGAGCTTCTTGTTGACGAAGTGGATCACCTGCTCCTTGACCGGCGCCGGGCCCACGCTGGCGGGCGGGCGCTGCGTCTGGCGGCGCGAGATGCTGCGCAGCACGTCCACCGCCATGCGCTGGGCCTTGAAGCCCGCGCCCACCATGGCGGCGCGCAGCAGCTTGATGGTGTCGGGGTTGGTGGCGTTGAGCATGGCCATGGCCAGCTTGTTGCCGGGGCGCCAGCTCTTCTTGCCCATCTTGCGCAGCAGGTTGCGCATGTTCATGGTGACGTCACCAAAGTCGATCTTCACCGGGCAAGGCGTGTAGCACTTGTGGCACACGGTGCAGTGGTCGGACACGTCCTCGAACTCCTGCCAGTGCTTGATGGACACGCCCCGGCGCGTCTGCTCCTCGTACAAAAAGGCCTCCACCAGCAGCGAGGTGGCCAGGATCTTGTTGCGCGGCGAGTACAGCAGGTTGGCGCGCGGTACATGCGTGGCGCACACGGGCTTGCACTTGCCGCAGCGCAGGCAGTCCTTCACACTGTCGGCAATGGCGCCGATGTCGCTCTGCTGCATGATGAGCGACTCGTGCCCCATGAGGCCGAAGCTGGGGGTGTAGGCGTTGGTCAGGTCGGCGTACAGCGGTGCAGAATTTTGGGTGTTTTTGGCCTCTATCGCCCGTCCATCAAGCGCTGAATGCTCCTGATTTCGTAGCAACTTACCCTTATTGAAGCGGCCCTGCGGATCGACGCGCTGCTTGTACTGGGCAAAGGGCCGCAGCTCCTCGTCGGTCAGGAACTCCAGCTTGGTGATGCCGATGCCGTGCTCGCCCGAGATCACGCCGCCCAGCTTGCGCGCCAGGTGCATGATGCGTCCCACCGCTTCGTGTGCGGTCTGCAGCATCTCGTAGTCGTCGCTGTTGACGGGGATGTTGGTGTGCACGTTGCCGTCGCCCGCGTGCATGTGCAGCGCCACCCACACGCGGCCCTTGAGCACGCGCTGGTGGATGGCCGTGCACTCGGCCAGCAGGGGCGCAAAGGCGCCGCCATTGAAGATCTGCTGCAGCGGGGTGCGGATTTGCGTCTTCCAGCTGGCGCGCAGGCTGTGATCCTGCAGTTGCGGGAACAGCGTGTCCACATCGCGCAGCCACTGCGCCCACAGGGCGCGCACCTCGGCCACCAGGGCCAGGGCCTGTTGCACGCGGTCTTCCAGCAGCTCGGCGCTGGGCAGCTCGCTGGCGTCGTCGGTCTTGCCCAGCGGCAGGTTGCCCCGGCGCAGGAAGGCGTCCAGCTCGTCGCACAGGCGCAGCTTGTTGCGCAGCGACAGCTCGATGTTGATGCGCTCGATGCCGTCGGTGTATTCCCACATGCGCGGCAACGGGATCACCACGTCCTCGTTGATCTTGAAGGCGTTGGTGTGGCGGCTGATGGCGGCCGTGCGCTTGCGGTCTAGCCAGAACTTCTTGCGCGCCTCGGGGCTAATGGCCACAAAGCCCTCGCCGCTGCGCGAGTTGGCGATGCGCACCACCTCACTGGTGGCGCGGGCCACGGCGTCCTGGTCATCGCCCGCGATGTCGCCCACCAGCACCATCTTGGGCAGCCCGCCGCGCTTGGACTTGGTGGCATAACCCACGGCCTTGAGGTAGCGGTCGTCCAGGTGCTCCAAGCCGGCCAGCAGCACGCCGCTGCGCTTTTGCTCGGCGAACATGAAGTCCTTGATCTCGACGATGCTGGGCACCGCGTCCTTGGCGTTGCCGAAGAACTCCAGGCACACGGTGCGCGTGTGCTCGGGCATGCGGTGCACCACCCAGCGTGCGCTGGTAATCAAGCCGTCGCAGCCCTCTTTCTGCACCCCCGGCAGGCCCGACAGGAACTTGTCGGTCACGTCCTTGCCCAGGCCCTCTTTGCGAAAGCTTGCGCCGGGGATGTCCAGCCGCTCGGTGCGCACCGGGGTCTTGCCGTCGGCCTCGAAGTAGCGCAGCTCGAAGCTGGCCATGGCCGCGTCGTGGATCTTGCCCAGGTTGTGGTCCAGGCGCACCACCTCCAGCCACTGGGCATCGGGGGTCACCATGCGCCAGCTCGCCAGGTTGTCCAGCGCCGTGCCCCACAGCACGGCCTTCTTGCCGCCCGCGTTCATGGCGACGTTGCCGCCGATGCACGAGGCCTCCATGGAGGTTGGGTCCACCGCAAACACATAGCCTGCGCGCTCGGCCGCGTCGGCCACGCGCTGGGTCACCACACCGGCTTCGCTCCAGACCGTGGGCACTTCACGCTCCAGCCCGGGCAGGCGCACCATTTCCACCTCGGTCATGGCTTCGAGCTTTTCGGTGTTGATGACGGCGCTGCGGTCGGTCAGCGGAATGGCGCCGCCGGTGTAGCCCGTGCCGCCCCCGCGCGGGATGACGGTCAGCCCCAGCTCGAAGCAGCCCTTGACCAGCCCGGCCATCTCGGCCTCGGTGTCGGGGGTGAGCACCACGAAGGGGTATTCCACGCGCCAGTCGGTCGCGTCGGTCACATGGCTCACGCGCGAGAGGCCGTCGAACTTGATGTTGTCGCCCGCCGTCAGCCGCCCCAGCACGCGCCGTGCCTTGCGGCGCAGTTCGGCCGTCTGCTGGAACGAGGCGTCAAACCGCGCCACCGCAGCGCGCGCGGCCTCCAGCAGCTCGCCCACCAGCGCGTCGCGCGCGGCGTCCTTGTCGGGGGTGCGGCGCTTTTGCACCTCACCCAGGCGGTGCTCCAGCGCCTGCACCAGTTGGCGGCGGCGCTGGGGGTTGTCCAGCAGGTCGTCCTGCAGGTAAGGGTTGCGCTGCACCACCCAGATGTCGCCCAGCACCTCGTACAGCATGCGCGCCGAGCGGCCGGTCTGGCGCTCCTGGCGCAGTTGCTGCAGGGTGTCCCAGGCCTTCATGCCCAGCAGGCGGATGGCGATCTCGCGGTCCGAGAAGCTGGTGTAGTTGTAGGGAATCTCGCGCAAGCGCACGGGTTCGGGGGCCTGCGCCGTGAGGGCGGCCAACGCGGTGGGAGCATTCATTCGGTGGAACCTGGGAAGGGCGGTGCGCCCAGTGGCCTGGGGAACTCGGAACCAGCCATTTTAAGAAATTGGCGCGCCCGGTGCTCAAAGGCACCGGCTGCGCGCCACTGCCGCCCGCAAAGGGCAGCACAGACTCTCAGAACAGCACGCGGCAGCGCAGCGTGTGCGGCACCTGCTGGAGCTTTTGCAGCGCCAGTTCGGACGATTCGGCGTCGATGTCGATCACCACATAGCCGATGGCCTCGTTGGTCTGCAGGTACTGGGCGGACACATTGATCTGGTTGTCGGAGAAGATGCGGTTGATCTCCGACAGCACGCCCGGAACGTTGCGGTGCACATGCAGCAGGCGGTGCTTGCCGCTCTGGGCCGGCAGGGCCACGGCCGGGAAGTTGACCGAGGAGGTGGTGGTGCCGTTGTCGCTGTAGCGCACCAGCTTTTCTGCCACTTCCACGCCGATGTTGGCCTGCGCCTCCAGCGTGGAGCCGCCGATGTGCGGCGTGATGATGACGTTGTCCAGCCCGCGCAGGGGCGAGACGAATTCATCCTTGTTGGTGCGCGGCTCGACCGGGAATACGTCCACCGCCGCGCCCAGCAGCCTGCCGGCCTTGAGCGCATCGGCCAGCGGCTCGATCTCGACCACCGTGCCGCGCGAGGCGTTGATGAGGATGCTGCCCGGCTTCATGGCAGCGATTTCGGCGGCGCCCATCATCCACTGCGTGGACGGCAGCTCGGGCACGTGCAGCGAGACAATGTCGCTCTGCGCCAGCAGGTCCTTCAGGCTGGCCGCCTGGCGCGCGTTGCCCAGCGGCAGCTTGGCCACCACGTCGTGGAAGACCACCTGCATGCCCAGCGCCTCGGCCAGCACCGAGAGCTGCGAGCCAATGGCCCCATAGCCCACGATGCCCAGCGTCTTGCCGCGTGCCTCGTAGGCGTTTTCGGCGCTCTTGAGCCAGCCGCCGCGGTGCGCCACGGCGTTTTTCTCGGGCACGCCGCGCAGCAGCAAAATGGCCTCGGCCAGCACCAGCTCGGCCACCGAGCGGGTGTTGGAATACGGCGCGTTGAACACGGCAATGCCCCGGTCGCGCGCGGCGTTCAGGTCCACCTGGTTGGTGCCAATGCAAAAGCACCCGATGGCCACGAGCTTGTGCGCGTGCGCCAGCACCTCGGCCGTGAGCTGCGTGCGCGAGCGGATGCCGATGAAGTGCGCATCGGCAATGCGCTGGATGAGTTCGTCCTGCGGCAGCGCGCCGGAGAGGGATTCGATCTGGCTGTAACCGGCGTTTTGCAGCACCTGCAGGGCAGAGGGGTGCAGGCCTTCGAGCAACAGAAACTTGATCTTGCTTTTGTCGAGCGAGGTGGGGTTCATGGCAGTCCTGGGTCGGTGAAGCGCAAGCGGCCCGCCACCGGGGCGGCGCGGCTTCTGGGATGGCAGACCATCCTAGCATGGTGCAGCGCACAAATTCGGGCTCTGGAGAGACGCCACTAACGCGGGCATGGGCAAGTCCGCGCAGCGCTTGCGGGGTTTACCCGGTAACTCCTGGCCCCCGTGCATGGTTACAAAGACCTTCGGTCCGTGTGACGACTTCTATTTGTAACAATTTCGCCATACGATGCAGCGTTTTCCCCCCATCAGAGGAGTATCCGCATGAAATTCCGTTCGCTGGCCGTGTGTGCCGCTTTTGCCGCCCTGGGCACCAACACTGCCTTTGCGCAAACCGAGATCCAGTGGTGGCACTCCATGACCGGGGGCCTGAACGACTGGGTGGTGGACATTGCCAACGGCTTCAACGCCAGCCAGAAGGATTTCAAGATCGTACCCACCTACAAGGGCACCTACGACGAGTCCATGACGGCCTCCATCGCCGCCTTCCGCGCGGGCAACGCACCGCACATCCTGCAGGTGTACGAAGTGGGCACCGCCACCATGATGGCGGCCAAGGGCGCCATCGTGCCGGTCGGCAAGGTCATGCAGAACGCTGGCTACAAGTTCGACCCCAAGGCCTACATCCCGGCCGTGGTGGGCTACTACACCGCGCCCAGCGGTGAGATGTTGAGCTACCCGTTCAACAGCTCGACCACGGTGCTCAACTACAACAAGGACTTGTTCAAGAAGGCGGGCCTGGACCCGAACAAGCCGCCAAGCACCTGGCCTGAACTGGTCTCGGCCGCCGCCAAGCTCAAGGCCTCGGGCGTGACCTGCCCCTTCACCACCAGCTGGCAAGGCTGGACGCAGCTCGAGAGCTTCTCCACCTGGCACAACACGCTGTTTGCCACGCAGAACAACGGCTTTGGCGGCACCAGCGCACGCCTGGCGTTCAACAGCCCGCTGCACGTGCGCCACATCGAAAACCTGTCCAACATGGCCAAGCAGGGCCTGTTCCACTACCGTGGCCGTGGCAACAAGGGCGATGCGCCGTTCTACTCGGGCGAGTGCGCCATGCAGACGGGCAGCTCTTCCACCTACGCCAGCATCAAGAAGAACGCCAAGTTCGACTTCGGCATTGCCCCCCTGCCCTACTACCCCGACGTGCAGGGCGCACCGCAGAACACCGTCATCGGTGGTGCTTCGCTGTGGGTCATGGCTGGCAAGAAGGCGCCGGAGTACAAGGGCGTGGCGGCGTTCTTCAACTACCTGACCAACCCCGAAGTGCAGGCCGCCAGCCACCAGCGCACGGGCTACCTGCCCATCACCCTGGCCTCGTTCGAGATGACCGAGAAGTCGGGCTTCTACAAGAAGAACCCCGGCACCGACACGGCCGTGAACCAGATGATCCGCAAGACCACCGACAAGTCGCGCGGCGTGCGCCTGGGCAACTTCAACCAGATCCGCGCCATCATGGACGAGGAACTGGAACAGGTCTGGGCAGGCAAGAAGACGGCCCAGGAAGGTCTGGACGCCGCCGTCAAGCGCGGCAACGAGCAGCTCGAGCGCTTCCAGAAGGCGAACAAGGGCTAAACTTTTGACTTGAACACGCACGGCCGGGCCACGTACCCGGCCGTTTTTGATACTGGAGGGCGATTTTGACCACAGAAAAGCGGGTGCGCTTCAAGAGCCGATGGCTCCCAGCCTTGCTGCTGGCGCCGCAGGTGGCAGTGATTTCCGTGTTCTTCTTCTGGCCCGCAGGCCAGGCGCTGGTGCAGTCACTGCAGCAGCAGGACGCCTTTGGCACCTCGGTCGAATGGGTGGGGCTGGAGAATTTCGAGCGTCTGTGGGGCGACGAGAGCTACATGGCGTCCTTCAAGACCACCGCCGTGTTCTCGCTGCTGGTGGCCGTATTGGGCCTGGTGCTGTCGCTGGCGCTGGCCGTGTTTGCCGACCGCGTGGTGCGTGGCGCGTCGTTCTACAAGACACTGCTGATCTGGCCCTACGCCGTGGCACCGGCCGTGGCCGGGGTGCTGTGGCTGTTCATGTTTGCACCGTCCATCGGCATCGTGAGCTATGCGCTGCGCCAGATCGGGGTGGAGTGGAACCACCTGCTGAGCAGCAACCAGGCCATGGCGCTGATCGTGTTTGCTGCCGTGTGGAAGCACATTTCCTACAACTTCCTGTTCTTTCTGGCGGGGCTGCAGTCCATCCCCAAGTCGCTGATCGAAGCCGCCGCGATTGACGGCGCAGGCCCCTGGCGGCGTTTCTGGAGCATCGTGTTTCCGCTGCTCTCGCCCACCACCTTCTTCCTCCTGGTGATCAACATGGTGTATGCCTTCTTCGACACCTTCGCCATCGTGGACGCCACGACCGAAGGCGGCCCCGGCAAGGACACGGCCATCCTGGTCTACAAGGTGTACTACGACGGCTTCAAGGCGCTGGACCTGGGCGGCTCGGCCGCGCAGTCGGTGGTGCTGATGGCCATTGTGGTGGTGCTCACCGTCATCCAGTTCCGCTACGTGGAACGCAAAGTGAATTACTGATCATGGTCGAACGCCGCCCTCTTGCTACTGCCATTTCGCACCTGGTGCTCATCCTGGGTGTGATCGTCGTGGCCTTTCCGCTCTACATCACCTTTGTGGCCAGCACGCACACGGCGCAGGAGATCGTGCAGGCCCCCATGCCCCTGCTGCCCGGCCCGCACCTGATCGAAAACTTTACCCAAGCCATCCAGGGCACCAGCGGCAGCGCAGCCTCCACCGCGCCCGTGGGCCGCATGATGGCGGTGAGCCTGGTCACCGCGCTGGTGATTGCCATTGGCAAGATTGCCATTTCGTTGCTGTCGGCGTTTGCCATCGTGTACTTCCGCTTCCCTGGCCGCACGTTCTTCTTCTGGGCCATCTTTGTCACGCTGATGCTGCCGGTGGAAGTACGCATCGGCCCCACGTACCAGGTGGTGTCGGATCTGGGCATGCTCAACAGCTATGCGGGCCTCACGGTGCCGCTGATTGCCTCTGCCACGGCCACCTTTTTGTTCCGCCAGTTCTTTCTGACCGTGCCCGACGAGCTGGTGGAGGCCGCGCGCGTGGACGGTGCCGGGCCCATGCGCTTTTTTTGGGACGTGCTGCTGCCGCTGTCACGCACCAGCATCGCGGCGCTGTTCGTCATTCAGTTCATCTACGGCTGGAACCAGTACCTCTGGCCGCTGCTGGTGACCACCGACGAATCCATGTACCCCGTGGTCATGGGCATCAAGCGCATGATCTCGGGCGGCGACGCCGCCAACGACTGGAACATCGTGATGGCCACGGCCATCCTGGCCATGATCCCGCCCGCGCTGGTGGTGCTGCTCATGCAGAAGTGGTTCGTCAAGGGTCTGGTGGACTCTGAAAAATAAGCAAAATATGGCTACAGCGCTTATCCCATAAGCGCAAGCAGCTACACTTTTTATAGCACAAATATGGCATCCATCTCGCTGCGCAACATCGTCAAGCGCTACGGCCACGGGCCCAAGGCCAACCAGGTGATCCACGGCGTGAACGCCGAAATCCACGATGGCGAGTTCGTCGTCATCGTCGGGCCCTCGGGCTGCGGCAAGTCCACGCTCTTGCGCATGGTGGCCGGGCTGGAGGAAATCTCGGGCGGCGACATCGCCATCGGCAACCGCGTGGTCAACCAGCTGGAGCCCGCCGAGCGCGACATCGCCATGGTGTTCCAGAACTACGCGCTGTACCCGCACATGAGCGTGTTCGACAACATGGCCTACGGCCTGAAGATCGCCAAGGTGCCCAAGGACGAGATCAAGACCCGGGTGGACAAGGCCGCCAAGATTTTGGAACTGGGCCACCTGCTGGAGCGCAAGCCGCGCGAGCTCTCGGGCGGCCAGCGCCAGCGCGTGGCCATGGGCCGCGCCATCGTGCGCCAGCCGCAGGTGTTTTTGTTCGACGAACCGCTGTCCAACCTCGACGCCAAGCTGCGCGCGCAAACGCGCCTGGAGATCCAGAAGCTCCACCGCGAGCTGGGCATCACCAGCCTGTTTGTCACGCACGACCAGGTCGAGGCCATGACGCTGGCGCAACGCATGATCGTGATGAACGGCGGCAACATGGAGCAGTTCGGCACGCCCGAAGAGGTGTACCACCGCCCCGCCAGCACCTTTGTGGCCAGCTTCATCGGCGCACCGCCCATGAACCTGCTGCAGCAGGCGCCTGGCGGCAAACCGGGCCAGACCCTGGGTATCCGCCCCGAACACCTGGACGTGGTGGCCAGCGACGGCTGGGAAGTGCGCGTGGACACCGTGGAACTGCTGGGCGCGGAACGCCTGGTCTACGCCCGCCTGGGCAACGAGCCATTGATCGTGCGCGTGGAGGAAGGCGCGCCCGCGCCGCAACCCGAAAGCACCATCCGCGTGCGAGCGCGCGAAGACCGCCTGCACTGGTTCGACGCCAGCACGGGCAAGCGGCTGTGAGCACCCCCATGCCCTTACCCGCCCCCTGGCCCTACCCGCGCTGGATTGCGCACCGGGGTGCAGGCAAGCTCGCGCCTGAAAACACCCTGGCCGCCTTTCGCCTGGGGGCACAGCACGGCTACCGCATGTTCGAGTGCGACGCCAAACTCAGCGCCGACGGCGTGCCTTTTTTGTTGCACGACGCGACCCTGGAACGCACCACCAATGGCCGGGGCACAGCCGGCGACCTGCCCCTGGGCGCACTGGCCCAGCTGGATGCGGGCCGCTGGCATTCCCGCACCTATGCGGGCGAGGCCGTGCCTACGCTGGAGGCCCTTGCGCGGTTTTGCATCGCCAACGGCTGCTTCTTGAACATCGAAATCAAGCCCACACCGGGCCAGGAAGAACACACCGGCCGCGTGGTGGGCGAGACCGCCGCGCGCCTGTGGCAAGGCCAGGCCGTGCCGCCACTGCTGTCGTCCTTCGACCCCGAGGCGCTGGAAGGCGCGCGCACCACCGCAGCCCACCTGCCGCGCGCCCTGCTCATCGATGCGCTGTGGGACGGCTGCCTGGACGAAGCCCGCCGCCTGGGCTGCGTGGCCATTGTGTGCAACCACGCGCTGTGGGACGCAGCGCTGGTCGCCCAGGTCAAGGCCCTGGGCCTGCGCAGCCTGAGCTACACCGTCAACGACGAATGGGCCGCCCAGCGCCTGATCGCCCTGGGCACCGACGGCATCATCACCGACCGGGTCGATCTGTTTGCGCCCGGCCAGGAAGGCTGATCACCCCCTCCAGCCACGCCGCAGCAGCCACTGGCAGGTGGCGCTGGCCAGCACCAGGGCGGCGTAGGTGCTCATCTTTCCGTCGCGCCCCAGCCACCACAGGCCTGCGGTCAGTACGGCGCAGCCGACTATGAAAATGATAGCTACTTGCGCCCACCAGGAGAGCGCTGGGGCCGTTTTTGGCATCAATACCCGCGACAGGGGGACGAGCACCAGCGCCAAGGCCGCGGCAGGCGCGACGAAGTTGAGCAGGTGGTTGAGAGCGTCCAGGGGCCCCATGGTGTGGAAATGACGTAAATCAAGACTTGTGAAGACCGGATGAAACCCGGGGCGGCAAGAATTTTATAATCGCCACTTATGTCAGTCTGGGCCCTGGGCATCAACCACACGACCGCGCCGCTCGATCTGCGCGGTCGCTTTGCGTTTGCGCTGGACCAGATCGCCCCCACGCTGCACGGCCTGCGCCAGTCGCTGAGCCAGAATGCTGCCGCCTGCGGTGCGGTGGAGACGGCCATCATCTCCACCTGCAACCGCACCGAAATCTACTGCGCAGGCGAGCGCCCCGCGCTCGACCACACCCTGGGCTGGCTGGCCCACAGCGGCGGCGTGAGCCCCGAGGTGCTGCGCGAACATTCCTACAGCCTGGAAAACGGCCCCGTGGCGCGCCACGCCTTCCGCGTGGCCAGCGGGCTCGATTCCATGGTGCTGGGCGAGGCCCAGATCCTGGGCCAGATGAAGGACGCCGTGCGCGCCGCCGAAAGCGCGGGCGCCCTGGGCTCCACGCTCAACCAGTTGTTCCAGCGCAGCTTTGCCGTGGCCAAGGAGGTGCGCACCAGCACCGAGATCGGCGCGCACAGCATCAGCATGGCCGCCGCCGCCGTGCGCCTGGCCGGGCAGTTGTTTGAAGACCTGGGCCGCACGCGCGTGCTGTTCGTCGGCGCGGGCGAGATGATCGAGCTGTGCGCCACGCACTTTGCGGCACGCAACCCCAAGCAGATATCAATAGCCAACCGCACGCTGGAGCGCGGCGAGAAGCTCGCCACGCGCTTTGGCGGCTCCGTCATGCGCCTGGCCGACCTGCCCGAGCGCCTGCACGAATTCGACATCGTGGTGAGCTGCACCGCCAGCACCCTGCCCATCGTGGGCTTGGGCGCCGTGGAGCGCGCACTGAAGAAGCGCCGCCACCGCCCCATGTTCATGGTGGACCTGGCCGTGCCGCGCGACATCGAGCCCGAGGTCAAGCAGCTCGAAGACGTGTACCTCTACACCGTGGACGACCTGGCCAGCGTGGTGCAGACCGCCCAGGCCAACCGCCAGGCCGCCGTGGCGCAGGCCGAGGCCATCATCGACGCGGGCGTGCAGAGCTTCATGCACTGGATGGACCAGCGCCACCCAGAGCACGGCGTGGTGCCGCTGATCCGCCAGATCCAGGACCAGGCCGACGTGTGGCGCACCATCGAACTCGACCGCGCGCGCAAGCGCCTGGCCAAGGGCGAGGACATCGACACAGTGCTCGACGCGCTCTCGCGCGGCCTGGCGCAGAAGATGCTGCACGGCACCCTGGCCGAGCTGCGCGCGGGCGACGCCGAAACCCGTGAACAAACGGCGCGCACCGCCTCGCGCCTGTTCCTGCGCTCGCAGAGCAAGAACAGCCTGTAGCGGCGCTCTTACGGATCTTCAGGCCCAACAGGCCTCCAGCGCTTTATCCATAAGCGCTATCAGCTACAAAATCAGTAGCAAACCCCTTTTCGGATCGCCATGAAACCCTTTCTCCGCACCCAACTGGAGCGCTTTGCCCGGCGCCTGCAGGAACTCGACTTCCTGCTCTCGCGCGAGGACATCATGGCCGACATGGTGCAGTACAGCGCCATTTCCAAGGAACACGCCGAGGTCACGCAGATCGCTGGTCGCTATGCGCGCTACCTGCAACGCGAGGCCGACCTGGCCGGTGCACGTGACATGCTCACCGACCCCGACATGGCCGAGATGGCGCAGGAGGAGATCGCCGGCTGCGAGGCCGAGCTGACGCAGCTCGAAGACGAACTCCAGCGACTGCTGCTGCCCAAGGACCCCGACGACGCGCGCAACGCTTTCCTCGAAATCCGCGCGGGTACGGGTGGCGACGAATCCGCCCTGTTCGCGGGCGACCTGGCGCGCATGTACACCCGCTACGCCGCCAACGTGGGCTGGAAGGTCGAGGTGGTGAGCGAGAGCCCGTCGGAGCTGGGCGGCTACAAGGAAATCGTGCTGCGCATGATCGGGGACGACGTGTACGGCGCGCTGCGCTTTGAATCGGGCGGCCACCGCGTGCAGCGCGTGCCCGCCACCGAAACACAGGGCCGCATCCACACCAGCGCCTGCACCGTGGCCGTGATGCCCGAACCCGACGAGCAGGAAGCCATCAAGCTGAACCCGGCCGACCTGCGCATCGACACCTTCCGCGCCAGCGGCGCGGGCGGCCAGCACATCAACAAGACCGATTCCGCCGTGCGCGTGGTGCACCTGCCCACCGGCATCGTGGCCGAGTGCCAGGACGGGCGCAGCCAGCACAGCAACAAGGCCAAGGCGCTGCAGGTGCTGCAGGCGCGCATCCAGGAAAAGGAGCGCAGCGAGCGCGCCGCCAAGGAGGCCGCCGAGCGCAAAGGCCTGATCGGCAGCGGTGACCGCAGCGACCGCATCCGCACCTACAACTTCCCGCAGGGGCGGCTGACGGACCACCGCATCAACCTCACGCTGTACAAACTGCTCACCATCATGGAGGGCGACCTGGACGAGGTGTTGCAAGCCTTGCGCCATGCCCGCGAGGCCGAGCAACTGGCCGATCTCGAACAAAGCACGGTTTGATGCCAAATCGGCACCCAACGCCCATGGATAAAGCGCAATCAGCTATTCATTCGATAGCAAATTTCACCGTGCAGTCGGCGCTGGCGCAGGCCCTGCAGCAAGGGCTTGCGCGCATCGACGCCCAAATGCTGCTGCTGCACACGCTGGGCAGCCCCACGGACGAACGCGCCTGGCTCATCACGCACGACAGCGACCCGCTGCCCCCCGCAGCACAGCAGCGCTTCGAGGCCCTGTGCCGCCGCCGCCTGGATGGCGAACCCGTGGCCTACCTCACGGGCACCAAGGCCTTCTACGGACTGGAGCTGCAGGTGGATGCCCGCGTGCTCGACCCCCGTCCCGACACCGAAACCCTGGTGGACTGGGCACTGGAAGTCCTGGCCCCCGTCGCCGCCCCGCGCGTGCTGGACCTGGGCACGGGCAGCGGCGCCATCGCGCTGGCCCTGCAAAAAGAACGGCCCGATGCCCGTGTGCTGGCGGTGGACGCCAGCCTGGACGCGCTCACCGTGGCCCAGGCCAACGCCCAGCGCCTGGGCCTGCCGGTGCAGTTCCGTCGCGGGCATTGGATGGAGGGGCTGGAGGGCGCGTTCGACGCCATCGTGTCCAACCCGCCCTACATCCGCGCGGCCGACCCGCACCTGGCGGCCCTGCAGCATGAACCACTGCAGGCGCTGGCCAGTGGTGCCGATGGTCTGGACGACATCCGCACCATCATTGCCCAGGCCCCCGCACACCTGGTGCCGGGCGGCTGGCTGCTGCTGGAGCATGGCCACGACCAGGCCCCGACCGTGTGCGCGCTGCTGCAGGCTGCGGGCCTGCAGGCCGTGCAAACCCGCAAAGACCTCGCCGGCATCGTGCGATGCTCCGGCGGACACAGGCCGACAGTGAAATAATCACGCCAAACCCACCTTTTACCCACCCCACGGGCGCACAACCGCCCCACCCTTTTGGAGCCCCCATGAGCGACATCCGCCAACGCATCGACGAACTCGTCAAATCCAACGACATCCTGCTCTTCATGAAGGGCACGGCCAGCTTCCCCATGTGCGGTTTTTCGGGCCGTGCGGTGCAGGTGCTCAAGGCCTGCGGCGTGGACACCAAGGCCATCGCCACCGTCAACGTGCTGGACGACGACGAAATCCGCCAGGGCATCAAGGACTACAGCCAGTGGCCCACCATCCCGCAGCTCTACGTCAAGGGCGAATTCATCGGTGGCTCGGACATCATGATGGAGATGTATGAATCGGGCGAGCTGAAGAAGCTCCTGGGCACCGAGGCCTGAGGCCTTCTGCGCGCCCCGCACACAGCCGCCCTTCGGGGCGGTTTTTTGTTGGTGTGCACGACAGCACAACCCCAGGGGCGGCCCAGATACACTCAGGCCATTGTGTGCCTGCGTGCCACGCTCTTGCTCTGTGCATGACCCTGAGTTCCAGCCTGCTGCTCATTGGGCTGCTGATTGCAGCCAGTGCTTTCTTCTCGATGGCCGAGATCTCGCTCGCGGCGGCCCGGCGTCTGCGCCTGCGCCAGCTGGCCGAGGAGGGCGACGCCCGCGCCGAGCGCGTGCTGCGCGTGCAGGAGCGGCCTGGCGACTATTTCACGGTGGTGCAGATCGGGCAGAACGCTGTGGCCATTCTGGGCGGCGTGGTGGGTGAAGGCACGCTGAGCCCGCATTTCAGCGCGGTGCTGGCCTGGTGGCTGCCCGCATCCACTGCGCAGACACTGGGGTTTCTGGCCTCGTTCACGGTCATCACCTCGCTGTTCATTCTGTTTTCCGACCTGTTCCCCAAGCGCCTGGGCATGGCGCGGCCCGAGGAACTGGCCATGCGCCTGTCCGGCCCCATGGCCGGGTGCATGGCCGTGCTGCGGCCTGTGGCATGGCTCTACAGCCGCTGTGCGGACGGCCTGTTCCGTTTGTTTGGCCTGTCGTCGCTGCGCGACGAGCGCGTCACCTCCGAGGACATCCTGGCCATGATGGAGGCCGGGGCACGCGCCGGGGTGCTGGACGTGGACGAGCAGCAGGTCATCACCAATGTGTTCGAGCTGGACACGCGCACCGTCTCCAGCGCCATGTCGCCGCGCGAGCGCATCGCCTACTTTGTGCGCGACGAGAGCGATGCGGTGATCCGCCTGCGCATTGCGGCCGAGCCGTTTTCGACCTACCCCGTGTGCGAAGGCGACCTCGACCATGTGGTGGGCTATGTGGATGCCAAGGACTTGTTCCAGCGCGTGCTGAACAACCAGCCCATCTCGCTCAAGGACGATAGCCTGGTGCACAAGGTGCTGATCGTGCCCGACCGGCTGACCCTGTCCGAAGTGCTGGCCCAGTTCCGTCAGGCGCACGAGGACTTTGCCGTCATCGTCAACGAATACAGCATGGTGGTGGGCGTGGTCACGCTCAATGACGTGATGAGCACGGTAATGGGCGGCCTGGTGTCGCCGTTTGACGAGGAGCAGATCGTGCAGCGCGACCAGGACTCCTGGCTCATCGACGGCATCACCTCCATCGACGATGTGCAACGCGCCCTGGGCCTGGACGAGCTGCCGCACGCCGGGGAGTACGAGACGCTGGCGGGCTTTCTCATGGTCATGCTGCGCCGCGTGCCCAAGCGCACCGACGCCGTGGCCTACGGCGGCTACAAGTTCGAGGTGATCGACGTGGACAGCTACCGCATCGACCAGGTGATGGTCACCCGCATTCCCGAGGGCACTGCGGCTGCGTCAACGCAGACGACCTGATCCACAGCCCCGTCAACCCGGGCGACCGTCGAACGCCCAGTGGCGCTGCGCGGCAAACACCGCGTTGGGGTAGGCAGGCTTGCCACGGCTGCCGTTGTAGCGGCCCAGCGCCATGTACAGGTCGCCGCGCTCACGGTCCAGGTAGTGGCGCAGGATGACGCAGCCAAAGCGCAGGTTGGTCTGCATGTGGAACAGCTTGCCAGGGTCGCCATCACCGATGACGCGGGTCCAGAACGGCATGACCTGCATGTAGCCACGCGCGCCCACGCTGGAGACGGCAAACTTGCGGAAGGCACTTTCGACCTGCACCAGCCCCAGCACCAGCGAGACGTCCAGCCCTGCGCGCATGCTTTCGTACCACACGGTCTGCAAGAACTCCCTCCGCACCTCCAGGTCGGGCTTGCGGCGCCGCAGTTGGTTGCTCATGGTACCCAGCCAGCGCAGGTAGTGCAGCCGGGCTTCGGTGGTGGCGAACTGGGGCTCGGGCGGCGCACTGTTGGCAATGGCCGAACTCAGTGCCGTGCGCACCGAATCCATCAGCGGCTCCTCGATCTGCCCGCCCGCATGCGCCACACCGGGCAGCCCCAGCCAGGCGGCTGGGGCCAAAGCCCCGCCCAGCACCAGGGAGCGCCGGGCAATGCCCTGCGTCATGGGGCCAAGCGGCCCAGGACGTGGGCCAGGACATCGGCCACCGCCACCTTGGTGGCGCTGGCGTCGCGGCGGTGCTGGTATTCGACCTGGCCTTCCTTGAGGGCGCGGTCACCAATGGTGATGCGGTGCGGCACGCCAATGAGCTCCCAGTCCGAGAACATGACGCCCGGGCGCTCGCAGCGGTCGTCCAGGATCACGTCCACACCGGCCTGTTGCAGCCCGGCGTACAAGGCTTCGGCCTGGGCCTTCACCTCAGGGAAACGGTCGGGCGAAATCGGACACAGCACCACGGTGAAGGGCGCAAGGGCGTCAGGCCAGATGATGCCGCGCTCGTCGTGGTTTTGTTCGATGGCGGCGGCAGGCAGGCGCGTGATGCCGATGCCGTAGCAACCCATCTCGAAGAACTGGGGCTTGCCGTTTTCGTCCAGGAAGGTGGCATTCATGTCCTTGCTGTACTTGGTGCCCAGCACAAAGATATGCCCCACCTCGATACCGCGCTCGATGGCAAGCGTGCCCTTGCCGTCGGGCGAGGGGTCGCCCGCGACCACGTTGCGCAGGTCGGCCACCACAGCGGGCTCGGGCAGGTCACGCCCCCAGTTCACGCCAGTGAGGTGGAAATCCTCGGCATTGGCGCCGCAGATCCAGTCGGCCATCGCGGCCACCTCGCGGTCGGCCACGATCTTGACGGGCTTCTTTAGACCGATGGGGCCCAGGTAGCCGGGCTTGCAGCCGAAGTGCGCCTCGATCTCGCCCACCGTGGCAAAGCGGAAGCCCGCATCCAGCCCCGGCACCTTGGAGACCTTGATCTCGTTCATGTCGTGGTCGCCACGCAGCAGCAGCAGCCAGACCTGGGAACGCACGATCTCGCCCTGCTCGTTGGTCTCGTCCGTGGCCAGCACCAGCGACTTGACCGTGGTCTGCAAGGGCACGCCCAACAGTTCGGCCACGTCGGCGCAGGTGCTCTTGCCCGGGGTGGGCACTTTTTGCAGGGTCGCTGCGGCGGCGGGACGCTGGCCCTGGGGGGCCAGGGCCTCGGCCTTTTCCATGTTAGCGGCGTAGTCGCTCTGGGGGCAGTAGACGATGGCGTCTTCACCCGTGGCGGCAATTACCTGGAACTCCTCCGACATGTCGCCCCCGATGGCGCCCGAGTCTGCCGCCACGGCGCGGTAGCGCAGGCCGAATCGGTCGAATATGCGCCGGTAGGCCTGGGCCATGGTCTGGTAGCTGGTCTTGGCGGCATCCAGGTCGCGGTCAAAGCTGTAGGCGTCCTTCATGGTGAATTCGCGCCCGCGCATCAGGCCAAAGCGCGGACGGCGCTCGTCGCGGAACTTGGTCTGGATCTGGTAGAGGTTGCGCGGCAACTGCTTGTAGCTGCGCAGTTCCTGGCGCGCGATGTCAGTGACCACTTCCTCACTGGTGGGCTGCACGACGTAGTCGCGGCCATGGCGGTCCTGGATGCGCAGCAGTTCAGGACCCATGGTGTCAAAGCGCCGGGTTTCCTGCCACAGCTCGGCAGGCTGCACCACGGGCATGGTCAGTTCCACCGCGCCGGCGCGGTTCATTTCCTCGCGCACGATGGCCTCTACCTTCTGGATCACGCGCAAGCCCATAGGCATGTAGGTATAGACCCCGGCTGCGAGCTTCTTGATCATTCCGGCGCGCATCATGAGTTGGTGGCTGACCACCTCGGCATCGGCGGGGGCTTCCTTGAGGGTGGAAATGAAGAACTGGGAGGCTTTCATCGGACGCAATCGGGCTGGAGGGGGTGCACCACACTTGCCGCGCATCAAGCGGCGTGCATAATGGATGCAGTTTAAAAATTTGGGGTTCGATTATGCTTGACCGGGACGGCTTTCGGCCGAACGTCGGCATCATCCTGCTCAACCACAAGAACCAGGTGTTCTGGGGCAAGCGCATCCGCACCCACAGCTGGCAGTTCCCGCAAGGGGGCATCGACCGGGGCGAGTCCCCCGAACAGGCGATGTTCCGGGAACTCCACGAAGAGGTAGGGCTGATGCCCGACCACGTGCGCGTGGTGGCCCGCACCCGGGATTGGTTGCGCTACGAGGTGCCTGACCGGTACATCCGCCGCGATGCGCGCGGACATTACAAGGGCCAGAAACAAATCTGGTTCCTGCTCCAGTTGCTGGGCCACGATTGGGATCTGAACCTGCGCGCCACCGACCACCCGGAGTTCGACGCCTGGCGTTGGAACGATTACTGGGTTCCGCTGGACGTGGTCGTTGAATTCAAACGCGGCGTCTACGAGATGGCGCTGACCGAACTGGCACGCTTCATTCCGCGCCAGGATCACCGCAACCGCTACCTGCGCGGCAGCATGCGCGCGCGCGAGCAGGATGCCGCCTCAGGCGCTGGCACACAGCATCGTGGCGGGCAACTGCTGCTGCACCCTGGCGTGGAGTTGCCGCCGGGAGCAAGCTTCGACCCCACTCCCCCCTCGGCCATCGTGCCCGGCAGCAGCCCTACCGGCAACGACAAGCCACAGAACCCGCACTGAACTCAAACGGCGGTGAGCACCAAGTTGTCGCGGTGCACCATCTCCGCTTCGCCGGTGTAGCCCAGCAGGGCCTCAAACTCCGAGGAGGGTTTGCGGCACAGCAATCGGGCTTCGGCGCTGGCGTAGTTGGCCAGGCCGCGGGCGATCTCCACCCCGGCCGGGTCACGCACGGCAATCACATCGCCGCGCGAAAAATCGCCTTCAACTGCAGTCATGCCGATGGGCAGTAGGCTCTTGCCCTCGCCGCGCAGCTTGGCGGCAGCGCCGTGGTCCACGGTCACGGCACCGCGCAGCTGCAGGTGGTCGGCCATCCACTGTTTGCGCGCCTGGGTCTTGGCGGTCTGCGCCACCAGCAGGGTTCCGATGGACTCTCCACGGGCCAGGCGCAGCAGCACATCGTGCTCCCGCCCCCAGGCAATCACCGTGGAGGCGCCGGAGCCCGCAGCACGCTTGGCGGCCAGGATCTTGGTGATCATGCCGCCCTTGCCGATGCTGGAGCCCGCGCCCCCCGCCATGTCTTCCAGCGACGGATCGCCTGCCCGGGCCTCGTGCACAAACTGCGCTGTGGTGTCGCGGCGTGGGTCGGCGGTGTACAGCCCTTTCTGGTCGGTCAGGATGACCAGCGCATCGGCTTCCACCAGGTTGGCCACCAGGGCGCCCAGGGTGTCGTTGTCACCGAATTTGATTTCGTCGTTGACCACCGTATCGTTTTCGTTGATGACGGGAACCACCCCCAGGGTCAACAGCGTGAGCAGGGTGGAACGGGCGTTGAGGTAGCGCTCGCGGTCGGCCAGGTCGGCATGCGTGAGCAGCACCTGGGCACTGCCCACACCGTTTTCACGCAGCTTGGTTTCGTACATCTGGGCCAGCCCCATCTGCCCCACGGCGGCAGCAGCCTGCAGCTCATGGACCTCGCGTGGACGCTGGGTCCAGCCCAGGCGCTTCATGCCTTCGGCAATGGCCCCGCTGGACACCATGATCACTTCGCGGCGCTGCACTCCATCACCGCGCACCAGGGCTGCCAGCTGGCGACTCCATTCCCCAATGGCGGTTTCGTCAAGCCCACGGCCCTCGTTGGTGACGAGACTGGAACCGACCTTGACCACAATGCGGCGCGCATCCCGCAGCACAGACGATATTTTTTCTTGGCTCATTGGGCTCTAGCGCCCATTTAAAGGGCGTCAATAGCTACAAATTTAATAGCACTCAATGCTTGGCTGCAGACTCAGCGGCAAACCGGGGATCCACCTCGACCACCGGCCCAGCTTCGGCCACTTGCTGGGTACGCACCTGGTCATACACGGCGCGAATCAGCGGCTCACAGCCCTCACGCGTCAGGGCTGAAATCTGGAACACCGGCCCTTTCCACTTGAAGCGCTTGACGAAGTCTGCCACGCGGGCAGCGCGCTCCGCGGTGGGCACCATGTCCAGCTTGTTGAGCACCAGCCAGCGCGGCTTGTCATGGAGCGCCTTGTCGTACTTCTTGAGCTCGGCCACGATGGCCTTGGCCTGCGCCACGGGATCCACCGCCTCGTCGAATGGCGCCATGTCCACCACGTGCAGCAGCAACCGGGTTCGTTGCAGGTGGCGCAGAAACTGGTGCCCCAGGCCTGCTCCCTCGGACGCACCTTCGATCAGGCCCGGAATGTCGGCAATCACAAAACTCTGCTCCGGCCCGACGCGCACCACGCCCAGGTTGGGATGCAAGGTGGTGAAGGGGTAGTCCGCGATCTTGGGCCGCGCATTGGAAACTGCGGCGATCAGGGTGGATTTGCCCGCATTGGGCATGCCCAGCAGGCCAACGTCGGCCAGCACCTTGAGTTCCAGCTTGAGGTTCTTGCGCTCGCCAGGCCAGCCAGGGGTCTTTTGGCGCGGTGCGCGGTTGATGGCGCTCTTGAAGCGCATGTTGCCAAACCCGCCGTCCCCGCCCTTGGCCAGCACCACCACCTCGCCGGGATTCAGCAGTTCGAGCAGCACCTCCCCCGTCTCGGCATCACTGATGATGGTGCCCACAGGCATCTTGAGGGTGATGTCATCGCCCGCTGCACCAAACATGTCCGAACCCAGGCCGTGCTCACCCCGCTTGGCTTCGTACCGGCGCGCATAGCGGAAGTCCACCAGAGTGTTCAGATTGGGGTCAGCAACAACGTACACATGCCCCCCACGGCCGCCATCGCCACCGTTGGGTCCGCCGAATTCCTTGTACTTTTCGTGGCGGAACGACACGCAGCCGTTGCCGCCATCGCCTGCAGCGACATCAATAAAGGCTTCATCAACGAACTTCATGGAGTTTCCAGTGTACAAAAAGGCAGCCTGCCGGGTGGCTGCAACGCGACTCCTTCCTTCAGCACCGCTTCAGAAGAAGCCACAAACAACAAAGCCCCGCAGCGCGGGGCTTGTTGGAATGTGTCCGTCCAATCAGGCCGGGGTCACATTGACCGTGTGCCGGTTCAGGGCACCCTTGGTGCCAAACGACACATGCCCATCCACCAGGGCAAACAGGGTGTGATCCTTGCCAACACCCACATTCGTGCCGGGGTGGAAGCGCGTGCCACGCTGGCGCACGATGATCGAGCCTGCGCTGATCAATTCGCCGCCAAAGGCCTTCACACCGAGCATCTTGGGCTTGGAATCGCGCCCGTTTCGCGTAGAGCCGCCGCCTTTTTTCTGTGCCATGACATCTGCTCCTGGAAATTAAGCGGCGATCGACCCGATCAGCAGTTCGGTGAACTGCTGGCGATGACCCTGGCGTTTCTGGTAGTGCTTGCGACGGCGCAGCTTGAAAATGCGCACCTTGTCGTGCTTGCCATGTGCCACGATGGTGGCCTTGACAGAAGCGCCGGACACCAGGGGCGTGCCTACCTTGAGTTCAGCGCCGTTGCCGACTGCCAGAACCTGGTCGATCACGATTTCCTGGCCTACGTCCGCAGCAATCTGTTCTACTTTGATTTTTTCGCCGGAAGCAACGCGATACTGCTTGCCGCCGGTTTTTATGACCGCGTACATGTTGACCTCTTTCAGTGATTGCACAGCCGCACAAGTGCCCTGCGCATGTCTATTCCCTGGGCCAACTCCCAAGGAACCCGAGATTGTAGCACTTTGTCTGCAAAAACAACAAGCGGCTCACCTGCGCAAGCACCCCGAAAGCCCGGTTCCTATAATTGGCCGCTCATGCTTGCGACGCCCATCTTGACCGCTTCACCTCCCCCTTCCCCGCTCTCCCTGATCACCCAAGACATGCTTGAGGTCGATCAGGTCATCGCCCAGCGCCTGTCATCCAACGTGCCGTTGGTGGGCCAGATCTCTCAATACATCATTGCCGCAGGGGGCAAACGCCTGCGTCCCGCTTTGTTGCTACTGGTGGCTGGCGCCTTGGGTTGCCGAAACCCACAGCGCTTCAATCTGGCGGCAGTGGTCGAATTCATCCATACCGCCACACTGTTGCACGATGACGTGGTGGACGCCTCCACCTTGCGTCGCGGGCGCGCCACAGCAAATGAAACATTCGGTAACCCTGCAAGTGTCTTGGTGGGTGATTTTCTGTACTCGCGCGCCTTCCAGATGATGGTCGACGCGGGGCAAATGCGGATCATGGAAATACTGGCCGACGCGACCAACGTGATCGCCGAAGGCGAGGTCATGCAGTTGATGAACATGCATGACGCTTCGCTGGACGAGAGCGCCTACCTCCAGGTTATCCGCTCCAAAACCGCCAAGCTGTTCGAGGCCAGCAGCCGCCTGGCCGCAATCCTCGCAGGCAGCGATGCCGATCTGGAACGGGCATGCGCCACGTATGGCCAGGCCCTGGGCACCGCCTTCCAGATCATCGACGACGTACTGGATTACGACGGCGATTCCCAGGAAATGGGCAAGAACCTGGGGGACGATTTGCGCGAGGGCAAGGCCACCTTGCCCCTGATTGCAGCGATGCGACGGGGAACGGCCATGCAGGCGCAAACAGTGCGCCAGGCCATCGAAAACGGCAGCACAGACCAACTGGATGACATCGTGGATATCGTGCGCGAAACTGGCGCCCTGGAGATAGCCAGAGCGGCGGCATCCGCAGAAGCGCAGCGCGCCATCGATGCTCTGGCAACGCTTCCGGACAATGCCTACCGCGAGGCTTTGCTACAATTGGCGGCTCAGCTGTTGACGCGCAGAACCTGACGGTTCGGGCGCCGCAACCAACGGGGTGTAGCTTAGCCTGGTAGAGCGCTACGTTCGGGACGTAGAGGCCGGAGGTTCGAATCCTCTCACCCCGACCAGAATGCCCACGCGCTGGCACCATTCGCACAGCGAAGCCGACCAGTGGCGCGATTTACAGCGCCTGCTACATGAGCGATGATAGGATGGCTTCGCGTTCTTCCTTCATTCTGGATACATGGCTGCAGTTGATTCCACCCAACGAGATTCCGCATCGGTTGCCTTGCCCGGCTTGGGCCGGGCACTGATTTCTGCTGGCAAGCTCACGCCCAAAGCCGCAGAAGAGATCTATCGGAAGTCTCAAGCCAGTCGCAGCAGCTTCATCGCGGAGTTGACCGGCTCCGGCGCGGTTTCTGCCGCCGACCTGGCGCACACTGTCTCTGCTGTCTTTGGCGCCCCACTGCTCGATCTCGACGCCATCGACCCCCAGCGCCTGCCCAAGGACTTGCTTGACGCCAAGATCTGCCAGTCCTACCGCGTGCTGGTGCTCAGCAAGCGCAGCAACCGTCTGATCGTCGCCACCGCAGACCCGACAGACCAAGAGGCCGCTGAAAAAATCAAGTTCACCACCCAGATGGGCGTGGACTGGATCATTGCCGAATACGACAAACTCTCCAAACTGGTCGAGTCGTCCACCAAGACGGTGAGTGAATCGATGGAGACCTTCAGCGGCGGCGATTTCGACTTCAATGATTTATCCACTGAAGTGCCTGACGAGCCCGAAGACACCGGGGCGGGCGCCGATGTCGAAGATGCGCCCATCGTCAAGTTTCTGCACAAGATGCTGCTGGACGCATTCAATATGCGCGCATCGGATTTGCACTTCGAACCGTACGAGCACCACTACCGCGTACGGTTCCGCATTGACGGCGAGTTGCGCGAGATTGCATCCCCCCCTGTCGCCATCAAGGACAAGTTGGCATCGCGTATCAAGGTGATTTCCCGTCTGGACATCTCGGAAAAACGGGTTCCACAGGACGGACGGATGAAGCTCAAGGTCGGCCCCGACCGGGTGATTGACTTTCGCGTCAGCACACTTCCCACACTGTTTGGCGAGAAGATCGTGATCCGTATCCTGGATCCGAGCAGCGCCAAAATGGGAATCGACGCACTGGGCTACGATCCCGAAGAAAAGGCGCGCCTGCTGAATGCGATCGGCCGCCCCTACGGCATGATCCTGGTGACCGGCCCCACGGGCTCGGGCAAAACGGTGTCGCTCTACACCTGCCTGAACCTTCTGAACAAGCCAGGTGTCAATATCGCCACGGCAGAAGACCCATCGGAAATCAACCTCCCGGGGGTGAACCAGGTCAACGTGAACGAAAAAGCCGGACTGACGTTTGCGACAGCCCTGAAATCATTCCTGCGCCAGGATCCCGACATCATCATGGTGGGTGAAATCCGTGACCTGGAAACGGCCGACATTTCCATCAAGGCGGCCCAGACGGGTCACTTGGTGCTCTCGACCCTGCACACCAACGATGCACCCACCACGCTCACACGGATGCGTAACATGGGGATCGCGCCCTTCAACATCGCGTCCAGCGTGATCCTGATCACTGCACAGCGCCTGGCACGGAGGCTCTGCCCTCAATGCAAGGCACCAGCCGATGTGCCCCATGAAGCCTTGCTCGAAGCTGGATTCAAGGACGAAGACATTGATGGCTCCTGGGTGCCTTATAAACCCGTGGGATGCTCGGCCTGCAACAACGGATACAAGGGGCGCGTGGGCATCTACCAGGTGATGCCCGTCAGCGAAGATATCCAGCGCATCATCCTGCGCGACGGCAGCGCTCTGGAAATTGCCGAACAGGCCCGCAACGAAGGTGTTCGCTCTCTGCGCGAATCGGGCCTTCACAAAGTCAAGATGGGCAATACCTCCCTGGAGGAGGTGCTCGCAGTGACCAACGAATAACTACAACCTGACAAGGTGGAGATCTATGGCAACGGCTGCAAAGGCAAGCATCAAGGATTTCGTCTTTGAGTGGGAGGGCAAGGACCGCAACGGCAAGATCGTGCGCGGAGAGATCCGGGCCGCCGGAGAAAACCAGGTCCAGGCGTCACTGCGCCGCCAAGGGGTGCTGCCCACCAAAATCAAGAAGCGCCGCCTGCGCTCGGGCAAGAAGATCAAGCCCAAGGACATCGCGCTGTTCACCCGCCAGATGGCCACCATGATGAAGGCCGGCGTGCCACTGCTGCAGTCCTTTGACATTGTGGGGCGTGGCAACACCAACCCCAGCGTGGGCAAATTGCTCAACGATATCCGCGCCGATGTGGAGACTGGCACCTCGCTCAACGCCGCGTTTCGCAAGTACCCGCTGTACTTCGACAGCCTCTACTGCAACCTCGTGGAGGCTGGTGAGGCCGCCGGTATTCTGGAAGCACTGCTTGATCGCCTGGCCACTTACATGGAAAAGACCGAGGCGATCAAGAGCAAGATCAAATCGGCATTGATGTACCCCATTTCGGTCGTTATCGTTGCCTTCGTCGTTGTGACTGTGATCATGATTTTCGTGATCCCAGCTTTCAAGGAGGTGTTCACCTCATTTGGCGCAGACTTACCTGCTCCAACTTTGTTTGTCATGGCAATCAGCGAAATATTCGTGAAGTACTGGTGGCTGATCTTTGGCGTGCTGGGCGGTGGCTTCTACTTCTTCATGCAGGCCTGGAAGCGCAACGAAAAAATGCAGATGTTCATGGACCGGGTGCTGCTGCGCATTCCGATCTTTGGCGACCTGATCAACAAATCAGCCGTGGCGCGCTGGACGCGTACGCTCTCCACCATGTTCGCTGCCGGTGTGCCCTTGGTCGAAGCGCTGGATTCCGTGGGGGGGGCAGCGGGCAACTCCGTCTACGCCATGGCGACGGATCGCATCCAACAGGAAGTCTCCACCGGCACCAGCCTGACGGCAGCGATGACCAACGCCAACGTCTTCCCTTCCATGGTGCTGCAGATGTGCGCCATTGGCGAAGAATCCGGCTCCATCGACCACATGCTGGGCAAGGCAGCCGATTTCTACGAAGCCGAAGTGGATGAAATGGTGGCTGGGCTCTCCAGCCTCATGGAACCCATCATCATCGTGTTCCTGGGCACCTTGATTGGCGGCATTGTGGTGTCCATGTACCTGCCAATCTTCAAGCTGGGCCAGGTCGTCTGATGGTGCTGGATCCGTGGTGGGACGCGGCACTGGTCGGCGTTCTGGGCCTGATGGTGGGCAGTTTTCTGAACGTGGTGATCTACCGCCTGCCCCGCATGATGGAAAGGCAATGGGCGCGCGAGCATGCCGACTATGCACGCGCTGCCGCCAGTGACACCGCTCCCCCCGCGGAGGCGGCAGATGAGCCCCCCTTCAATCTGGCAGTGCCGCGCTCGCGCTGTCAGTCCTGCGAGCATCAGTTGCGCTGGTACGAGAACATCCCGGTGCTCAGCTACCTCGCCCTTCGGGGTCGGTGCGCCTCTTGCAAGACGCCTTTCAGCGCACGCTATCCCGCCGTCGAACTTCTGACGGGCGCCCTGTTCTTCTACTGCGCCCAGCGCTGGGGCCTGGGCCCTGCGGGACTGGCTTGGTGCGGGTTCAGTGCGCTCATGGTGGCATTGGCCTTCATCGACTGGGACACCACCTTGCTGCCCGACGACCTGACCCTGCCGCTGCTGTGGGCCGGTCTGCTGGCGTCGGCGTTTCAATGGACGAGCGTCCCCTTGCATGATGCCGTGCTGGGCGCCGCGGCAGCTTACCTGTCTCTTTGGCTCGTGTACTGGGGCTTCAAGCTCGCCACTGGCAAGGAAGGCATGGGTTACGGCGACTTCAAGCTGTTTGCCGCCATGGGCGCCTGGTTTGGCTGGCAAGCTCTGGTGCCGTTGATTTTGATGGCCTCCGTGGTGGGCGCCGTGGTCGGCATCGCGATGAAAATGGCGAGCAACCTTCGCGAAGGGGGTTATGTGCCCTTCGGCCCTTTCCTTGTGGGTGCAGGGCTCATTGGCATGGTGTTCGGTCCTGCACAGGTGCTGGACCTCCTGCTGGGGACGCTGGGCCTGTGACCCCCCCGCGTGCCTCGGCCTGGCAGGTCGGCCTGACCGGCGGCATTGGCAGCGGCAAGAGCACGGTAGCGGCCATGCTGGCGGCCTGTGGCGCAGCTGTGGTGGATGCAGACCAAATCTCGCGCCAGCTGACCGCCGCCAACGGCGCCGCCCTCCCCGCGATTGCCCAGGTGTTCGGCCCCTCACTGATCGCGACCGATGGTGCCCTGGATCGCGCCCGCATGCGGGAACTCATCTTTCGCCAGCCGCAGGCCCGCCAGCAGCTCGAAGCCATCATCCATCCCTTGGTGGGGCAGGAAACCGCGCGCCAGGCCCAGGAAGCCATGGCCCAGGGGCGCCGCATGGTGGTATACGACATTCCCCTGCTGGTGGAATCCGGCCACTGGCGCCGCCAACTCGATGCTGTGATCGTGGTGGATTGCCGCGAACCAACCCAGATCGACCGCGTGGTGGCACGCAGCCAGCTCAGCCCCGACGCAGTCCGCGACATCATGGCTGCGCAGGCAAGCCGCCGCCAGCGGCGCGCCTGCGCCGACATCGTGCTGTTCAACGACAGCATTCCCCTTCCCCACCTGCAGGCGCAGGTGTCCTTGGTAGCCCGCAGCTTCGGGCTATGATCCGACCGTGATCCTGTACGAATACCCTTTCAACGAGCGCATACGCACCTACCTGCGGCTCGAACACCTGTTCCGGCGTCTGGGCGAGTTGATCCCACGCACCCACCCGTTGGACCACCACTTCGCGCTGACCACCATGTTTGAAATCATGGATGTGGCGGCACGCGCGGATCTCAAGGCCGACGTGCTCAAGGACATCGAGAAGCAAAAGCACGTGCTCGACGGCTACCGTGGCAACCCTGCCATCTCGGAGGCAGCGCTGGACGGCATCATTGCGCAGCTGGATCGCTGCTTTGGCAAACTCAACACCCAGGCAGGCAAGACCGGCCAGCCCCTGACCGAAAACGAATGGCTCATGAGCATCCGCAGCCGCGCGGGCATCCCGGGCGGCACCTGCGGGTTCGACCTGCCCAGCTACTACGCTTGGCAGCACCGGCCTGCCCCCGAACGACAGCAAGCCCTGGAAGGCTGGGCGGGCACACTGGCGCCGCTGGCCGAATCCATTTACCTCTTGCTCAAACTGTTGCGCGACTCCGGCGTCCCGCAAAAAGTGGCCGCCGAACGGGGCCAGTTCCAGCAAAACCTGCCCCAGGGGCGCACCTTCCAGCTGCTGCGCCTGCGCATCGACCCTGCGCAGGGACTGGTGCCCGAAATCAGTGGCAACAGGCTCATGGTGTCGGTGCGCCTCATGCACCAGACGCCCCAAGGGCACCTGCAGGCCAGCACCGAGGACGCCATGTTCGAACTGGCTTTGTGCGCATGATGAGGGACTTGCAAAATTCAAAACCGCAACATGGCGGAAACACTTCGGTGCTCAATATTTGAGCACTTTGCGGTTGTCAGGAAGAATGCGCAGCGCTATCGCATCGATTCCCCCGTGGGTGACCCGCAGTGCTCCCTC
>JAKLLE010000044.1 GCA_023150295.1 Giesbergeria sp.
GAGGGAGCACTGCGGGTCACCCACGGGGGAATCGATGCGATAGCGCTGCGCATTCTTCCTGACAACCGCAAAGTGCTCAAATATTGAGCACCGAAGTGTTTCCGCCATGTTGCGGTTTTGAATTTTGCAAGTCCCTCCTTAGAAAAAGGGGGGCCAAAACTCAGCGACGCTATGTGGCTGTTGACATCGAACCGCATTCAGGGTGCCTGGTGATGCCGGGGAGTTACTGGCGCGTGTAACCCAAACAAGCGCCCGCATTGTGCCTTCCTTTGCATTCGCGGTAGAGCCGTTTGTCGCGCTGGGCGGGGGTTTCTTCGGAGGGGCTGCGGTGGTAGGTGATCTTGCTGACGCCCTTGCGGGGTTTGTCAGCTTGGGCGTTGTTTTGGGCATTGGATTTGCGCTTGGCCCAGGTGTCTGCAGGGTAGGCGGCGAGAGCCAGGCTCAGTGCCAGTGCAAAGGCCCAAAAGGATGTGTGGAAGGGGCGGGGTGGGGTCATGGCCTGTGGAGTGGGTGGGTGGTTCGCCTGGTGCCGTTATAATCCACTTGTTTTGCACGGTGCAAGACGCACGTCAGGGCTTGTTCCGGCTCCTGGCGCAAGTAAAACCAAGGTGTGCACGCTTTTTTCAAGAGTGGGCCCGCCGTTCATTCAAGGACATTTCCAATGATCGCCTCTTCTGTCAAGGCCGAAGTCGTCAAGGCCAACCAACGTGCTGCCAATGATACCGGCAGCCCCGAAGTCCAGGTGGCGCTGCTGACCGCTCGTATCAACGAACTGATGCCTCACTTCAAGGAGCACGCCAAGGACCACCATGGTCGCCGTGGCCTGCTGCGCATGGTGAGCCGTCGCCGCAAGCTGCTGGATTACCTCAAGGCCAAGGACGCTGACCGTTATACCGCGCTGATCGCCAAACTGGGTCTGCGCAAGTAAGCTGCATAGCACGCATGAACGCCTGGGTTAGCACGCTAGCTCAGGCGTTTTTTACTTTTGCTGGTGTGCCGAGCAGATCGAAGCTGTGTCATTCCAATGAACTCCGCGGGCGGTTTCACTGGAATGGCATCGTTTGCTGAATTGGCCTCCAGAGCCCGCTGGTATTGCGTTACCAGCTATTAATTCAGGAGCAACTATGAGCATTTTCAACAAAGTTACCAAGTCTTTTCAGTGGGGCGACAAGACCGTCGTCATGGAAACGGGCGAAATCGCCCGCCAGGCCTCCGGCGCTGTGCTGGTGAACATTGACGATACGGTGGTGCTGGCCACGGTGGTGGCGTCCAAGTCGGCCAAGCCGGGGCAGGACTTCTTCCCGCTGACGGTCGATTACATCGAGAAGACCTATGCCGCTGGCAAGATTCCCGGCAGCTTTTTCAAGCGCGAAGCCAAGCCCAGCGAGCTGGAAACGCTGACCAGCCGCCTGATCGACCGCCCGATCCGCCCGCTGTTCCCCGAGGGCTTCTTCAACGAAGTGCATGTGGTCATCCACACCATTTCGCTGAACCCTGAGGTGGACGCCGATATTGCTGCGCTGATCGCGTCCAGCGCTGCGCTGGCAGTGTCCGGCATTCCGTTCAGTGGCCCCATTGGCGCGGCCCGCGTGGGTTACATCAATGGCGAATACGTGCTCAACCCCGGCCAGACGGCGCGCAAGAGCAGCCAGATGGATCTGGTCGTTGCAGGCACCGAAGCCGCTGTGCTGATGGTCGAATCCGAGGCACAGCAATTGCCTGAAGACGTGATGCTGGGCGCCGTGGTGTTCGGCCACGAGCAGGGCAAGATTGCCATCAACGCCATCCACGAGCTGGTGCGCGATGCGGGCAAGCCCGCCTGGGACTGGCAGGCGCCTGCCAAGGACGAGCCCCTGATCGCCAAGGTCACGCAACTGGCCGAAGACAAGCTGCGCGCTGCCTACCAGATCCGCAACAAGCAGGCCCGCACGCACGCCTGCCGCGAGGCCTACGCCGTGGTCATGGCCGACCTGAAGGAAGCCGGTGTCGAGTTTGACGCCGTCAAGGTCGAAGGCATGCTGTTCGACATCGAAGCGCGCATCGTGCGCAGCCAGATCCTGGCCGGTGAGCCCCGCATCGACGGCCGCGACACGCGCACCGTGCGCCCCATCGAAATCCGCAACGGCGTGCTGCCGCGCACGCACGGCTCTGCGCTGTTCACCCGTGGCGAGACACAGGCGCTGGTTGTGGCCACGCTGGGCACCGAGCGCGATGCACAGCGCATCGACGCGCTGGCTGGCGAGTTTGAAGACCGCTTCATGCTGCACTACAACATGCCTCCCTTCGCCACCGGCGAAGTGGGCCGCATGGGCAGCACCAAGCGCCGCGAAATCGGCCACGGTCGCCTGGCCAAGCGTGCCCTGGTGGCCTGCCTGCCGAGCAAGGAAGAATTCCCCTACACCATCCGCGTGGTGTCGGAAATCACCGAGTCCAACGGCTCGTCGTCCATGGCCTCGGTGTGCGGCGGCTGCCTGTCGCTGATGGACGCTGGCGTGCCCATGAAGGCGCACGTGGCGGGCATTGCCATGGGACTGATCAAGGACGGCAACCGCTTCGCTGTGCTGACCGACATCCTGGGTGACGAGGATCATCTGGGCGACATGGACTTCAAGGTGGCCGGCACGACCAACGGCATCACCGCCCTGCAGATGGACATCAAGATCCAGGGCATCACCAAGGAAATCATGCAGGTCGCACTGGCCCAGGCCAAGGAAGCGCGCATGCACATCCTGGGCAAGATGCAGGAAGCCATGGGCGAAGCCAAGGCCGAGATTTCGAGCTTTGCGCCCAAGCTCTACACGATGAAGATCAACCCCGAGAAGATCCGCGACGTGATCGGCAAGGGCGGCGCCACCATCCGTGCGCTGACCGAAGAAACCGGCTGCCAGATCAACATCGAGGAAGACGGCACCATCACCATCGCCGCCACCGAAGCCGCCAAGGCCGACGAGGCCAAGCGCCGCATCGAGCAGATCACGGCCGAAGTCGAAATCGGCAAGGTCTATGAAGGCCCGGTCACCAAGATCCTGGACTTTGGCGCGCTCATCAACCTGCTGCCCGGCAAGGACGGCCTGCTGCACATCAGCCAGATCGCCCACGAGCGCGTGGAGAAGGTCACCGACTACCTGAGCGAAGGCCAGATCGTCAAGGTCAAGGTGCTTGAGACGGACGAGAAGGGCCGCGTCAAGCTGTCCATGAAGGCACTGGCCGAGCGCCCCGCAGGCTTCAGCGACCGTCCGGCCCCTGCCGAGCGCCGCGATCGCGAGCCGCGTGCCCCGCGTGAGGCGCGCGATCCAGGTTCCGATCAGCAGCAACAGCAGCAGTCGGCAGGCAGCCAGGACCAGATGCAGTCCTGATTCTTGGAATGAAATGCTATAAATTTGATAGCTGCTAGCGCTTTATTTATAAGCGCTAGAGGCCGAAAATAGCATTTGTTTCATACCATCCATGCAGGCCATCGAAATCTCCGTTTTTGGCGCCCCCGGGGTGCTGCGCGTGTGCGAGCGTGCGCAGCCCGTGCCGGGCGTGGGCGAGGTGCTGATCCGCGTGGCTGCCAGCGGGGTCAACCGCCCCGACGTGCTGCAGCGCAAGGGTCACTATCCCGCCCCAGCCGGTGCAAGCGATTTGCCGGGGCTGGAAGTGGCGGGAGTGATCGAGTCCGGCGATGCACAGGCCATGGCGGCCCACGGCTTGCAGGCGGGCGACCGCGTGTGTGCCTTGCTGGCCGGAGGTGGCTATGCGCAGTGGTGTGTCGCGCCGGTGGAGCAATGCCTGCCAGTGCCTGCGGGCCTGAGTGATGTGGAAGCGGCCTCTTTGCCAGAAACCTTCTTCACCGTCTGGAGCAACGTGTTCGACCGCGCGCATTTGCGGGCGGGCGAAACCCTGCTGGTGCAAGGCGGCAGCAGCGGCATAGGCGTGGCGGCCATCCAGCTCGGGCGTGCATTCGGTGCCATCGTCATCGCGACGGCGGGGAGCGAGGACAAATGCGCTGCCTGTCTGGCCTTGGGGGCGCACCACGCCATCGCCTACCGCAGCCAGGATTTTGTGGCCGAGGTGCTGCGCATCACACAGGGCAGGGGTGCCGATGTGGTGCTGGACATGGTGGCGGGTGACTACGTCGCACGCGAGGTCGATTGCCTTGCCGAAGACGGGCGCATTGCCATCATTGCCGTGCAGGGCGGGGTGCAGGCAGCGTTTGACGCAGGCAAGTTGCTGCGCAGGCGCCTGACCATCACCGGCTCCACGCTGCGCGCGCGCCCCGGTGCTTTCAAGGGCGCGATCGCCCGCGCATTGCGCGAGCACGTGTGGCCCTTGCTGGTATCGGGTGCGGTGCGCCCGGTGGTGTACCGCAGCTTTCCCGCCCATGAGGCGGCGCAGGCCCATGCGCTGATGGAGTCCAACCGGCACATCGGCAAGATTGTTTTGACCTGGTGACCATGATGAAAAAACTCATTGCAGGCAACTGGAAGATGAACGGCAGCCTGGCTGCCAACGAAGCACTGGTGCGTGCCCTGCGCGACGGCATGGGCGCACCTGCGTGCGACGTGGCGCTGGCCGTGCCCGCGCCCTACCTGGCGCAGGTGCAGGCGCTGGCGGCGGGCTCTGCGCTCGCCCTGGCGGCGCAGGATGTATCGCAGCACGAGTCCGGCGCCTACACGGGCGAGTGCTCGGCGGCCATGCTGCGCGACTTTGCGGTGCGTTATGTACTGGTGGGGCATTCGGAGCGCCGCCAATACCACGGCGAAACCGATGTGCATGTGGCTGTAAAGGCGCAGCGCGCGCTGGCGGCGGGCATCACCCCCATCGTGTGCGTGGGCGAAACGCTGGCCGAGCGCGAAGCAGGGCAGACCGAAGCTGTGGTGCGCCGCCAACTGGCGGCTGTGATCCACCTCAACGGCCATTGCATCAGCGAAGTGATCGTGGCCTACGAGCCGGTCTGGGCGATTGGCACCGGCAAGACGGCCACACCCGAGCAGGCGCAGGAGGTGCATGCCGTGCTGCGTGCGCAGCTTGCAGCAGCCAGCCCGCACGCGGCCAAGATTCGCCTGCTGTACGGCGGCAGCATGAATGCCGCCAACGCAGCCCAGTTGCTGGCCCAGCCCGATATCGATGGCGGTTTGGTGGGCGGAGCGTCGCTCAAGGCCGTAGACTTTTTGCAAATTATTGCCGCAGCCCAATAAGGGCGGGCGGTGCGTGCTATTCAATCAGGAGTATTTCAAGAATGAACTTGCTAGTGAACGTGTTGTTGACGGTCCAGATTTTGGCCGCGTTGGGCATGATTGGGCTGATTCTCATCCAGCACGGCAAAGGTGCCGACATGGGGGCTGCGTTTGGCAGTGGCAGTTCGGGCAGCCTGTTTGGCGCTTCGGGCGGGGCCAACTTCCTGTCGCGTACCACGGCGGTGTTGGCGGCTGTGTTTTTTGTCTGCACGCTGATGCTCGCCTATTTCAGCAACGCGCGCCCTGCAAGCACCGGTAGTGTGCTGGAAACGCCCGCGGCTGCAGCCCCTGCAGTAGCGCCCGATGCGGGCTCTGCTGCAGCGATTCCGGGTACTGCAGCGCCGACCACATCGGCAGCTACCGCACCCGCAGTTCCAGCATCTGGCGCAGGTCAAATTCCAGCCAAATAAAAACGCAAGAAATGCGACACCGGACACCGTAACAGGGTTTTTCCGGAGTAGAATTTGAGTCTGTCTGGGAAGCCAAAACCAAGTCGGTTCCTCATGCCACCCAGACACGACAAAGCCGTCGTGGTGAAATTGGTAGACACGCTATCTTGAGGGGGTAGTGGCGAAAGCTGTGCGAGTTCGAGTCTCGCCGACGGCACCAAACAACATACAAACAGGCCTGTCCGCGTGTTCCGTCCTGCGGACATGACGGGCGAGGCTCCACGGTGAGCGCATCCACAAGATGAACCTCGATCAATATCTCCCCGTCCTCCTGTTCATCTTGATCGGCATTGCGGTAGGTATCGTGCCTCTGGTTCTGGGGTACATCCTGGGCCCCAATCGCCCGGATCCTGCGAAAAATTCCCCTTACGAGTGTGGCTTCGAAGCCTTCGAAGACGCGCGCATGAAGTTCGATGTGCGCTACTACCTCGTTGCCATCCTTTTCATTCTTTTCGATCTGGAAATTGCCTTCCTCTTCCCCTGGGCGGTCTCGCTGCACGAGGTGGGGGTGACCGGCTTTGTGGCTGTGGTGATTTTTCTGGCCGTTCTGGTCGTGGGTTTTGCCTACGAGTGGAAAAAAGGCGCCCTCGATTGGGAATGATCGGCTAGCACGAGGAATGACGCAATGATTGAAGGCGTGATGAAGGAAGGCTTCATCACCACGAGCTACGACTCTGTGGTGAACTGGGCCAAAACAGGCTCGCTCTGGCCCATGACGTTCGGCTTGGCGTGCTGCGCAGTCGAAATGATGCACGCGGCCGCTGCGCGCTACGACATCGGCCGTTTCGGTGCCGAGGTGTTTCGTGCCAGTCCGCGCCAGTCCGATCTCATGATCGTGGCCGGCACGCTGTGCAACAAGATGGCCCCCGCGCTGCGCAAGGTCTACGACCAGATGAGCGAGCCGCGCTGGGTGCTCTCCATGGGTTCGTGCGCCAATGGCGGTGGCTACTACCACTACAGCTATTCCGTGGTGCGTGGCTGCGATCGCATCGTGCCGGTGGATGTGTACGTGCCTGGCTGCCCGCCCACGGCCGAAGCGCTGATCTACGGCATCATCCAGCTGCAGCAAAAGATCCGCCGTACCAACACCATTGCACGTGCCTGAGGGGAGGGCCATGACATCTGTTGCCATTCGACCCGAGGAACTCAGGGATCAGCTTGCCCAGGCGCTGGGTGCGCTGGCGCGCTCTGTCACGCTCGCCCGTGGTGAAGTCACCGTGGTGGTCGGCGCCGACCAGTACCTACAGGCCATGCAGTTGCTGCGCGATGCGCCCACCTGCCGTTTCGAGCAGCTCATCGACTTGTGCGGTCTGGACTATTCTGCCTATGGCGACCGCGTCAATGAAGGTCCGCGTTATGCCGTGGTGTCGCACCTGCTGTCCGTCAGTCTGAACCAGCGCGTGCGCGTGCGCGTGTTCTGCCCGCAGGACGACATGCCGGTGGTTGCTTCGGTCACGGGCTTGTGGGCGTCTGCCCCATGGTTTGAGCGCGAGGCCTTTGACCTGTTCGGCATTGTGTTTGAAGGCCATAACGACCTGCGTCGCATCCTGACCGATTACGGTTTTATCGGTCACCCGTTCCGCAAGGACTTCCCGTTGTCGGGCCATGTGGAAATGCGCTACGACGCCGATCAGCGCCGTGTGGTCTACGAGCCGGTCAGTATCGAGCCGCGTGAAATCACGCCGCGCATCATCCGCGAAGAGAACTACGGAGGCCTGCACTGAAGCCGTTGCGCCTTCCAGTGATTCACCATGGCTGAAATCAAGAACTACTCTCTCAACCTCGGGCCGCAGCACCCTGCCGCCCACGGCGTGTTGCGCCTGGTGCTCGAACTCGATGGCGAGGTCGTCCAGCGTGCCGATCCGCACATTGGCTTGTTGCACCGCGGTACCGAAAAACTCGCTGAGCACAAGACCTTCATCCAGTCGCTGCCCTACATGGACCGCCTGGACTATGTGTCCATGATGTGCAACGAGCACGCGTATTGCCTGGCGATTGAAAAGCTCCTGGGCATCGACGTGCCGCTGCGCGCGCAGTACATCCGGGTGATGTTCTCGGAGATCACGCGATTGCTCAACCACCTCATGTGGCTGGGTTCGCACGGCAACGACTGCGGCAGTTCCACCATCCTGATCTACACCTTCCGCGAGCGTGAAGACCTGTTCGACATGTACGAAGCCGTGTCGGGCGCGCGCATGCATGCAGCGTACTTCCGGCCGGGCGGCGTGTACCGCGATCTACCCGATGCCATGCCCCAGTACCGGGAGAGCCGCGTCCGCAGCGCCAAGTCGGTGCAGGAGCGCAACGCCAACCGCCAGGGCTCGTTGCTCGATTTCATCGAGGACTTCACGCGCCGCTTCCCTGGCTACGTGGACGAATACGAAACCCTGCTCACTGACAACCGCATCTGGAAGCAGCGCACCGTGGGCATTGGCGTGGTCACACCCGAGCGTGCCCTGAACCTGGGTATGACCGGCCCCATGCTGCGTGGCTCCGGCATTGCCTGGGACCTGCGCAAGACCCAGCCCTACGAGGTCTACGACCGCGTCGATTTCGACATTCCCCTGGGCAAGACAGGCGACTGCTACGACCGCTACCTGGTGCGTGTGCAGGAAATGCGCGAGTCCAATCGCATCATCAAGCAGTGCGTGGACTGGCTGCGCGCCAACCCCGGTCCGGTCATCACCGACAACCACAAGGTGGCGCCTCCTGCTCGCGACCGCATGAAGTTCGGCATGGAAGAACTGATCCACCACTTCAAGCTGTTTTCCGAAGGGTTCCATGTGCCCGAGGGCGAGGCCTATGCCGCCGTGGAGCATCCCAAGGGCGAGTTCGGTATTTACCTGGTCAGCGATGGCGCTAACAAGCCTTACCGCATGAAGATTCGCGCCCCCGGTTTCGCGCACCTGGCCACCATGGACGAAATGGCGCGTGGCCACATGCTGGCCGACGTGATCGCCATCATCGGCACCATGGATATCGTGTTCGGGGAGATTGACCGATGATTTCTGAAGCGACCAAGGCGCGCTTTGCGCGCGAAGTGGCCAAGTACCCGGCAGAGCAAAAGCAGTCTGCGGTGATGGCCTGCCTGGCCATCGTCCAGCAAGAACAGGGCTATGTGAGCCAGGAAAGCGAAGCGGGCATTGCCGAGTACCTGGGCATGCCGGAGATTGCCGTCCACGAAGTGACGACCTTCTACAACATGTACAACCAGCAGCCGGTGGGCAAGTTCAAACTCAACGTCTGCACCAATCTGCCCTGCCTGTTGCGCGATGGTGGCAAGGCGCTGGAACACCTGGAGCACAAGCTGGGCATTGCGGCGGGTGAAACCACAGCCGACGGCTTGTTCACCCTGCAGGAATGCGAATGCCTGGGCGCCTGCGCCGATGCGCCCGTCATGCTGGTCAACGACCGCAGCATGTGCAGCTTCATGAGCAACGAAAAACTCGACCAGTTGGTCGACAGTCTGCGCACAGCGGAGGGTAAGTGATGACCACGGCAGCACAGGTGCTCGCGCAGTTCCAGGCAACCGGGGTGGAAACCTGTTTCCACGACCGCCATATCACACCCCAGATTTACGCCGACCTCAACGGTTCCAACTGGAGCCTCAAGGACTATGAGGCCCGGGGTGGCTACCAGGCCCTGAAGAAGATTCTGGGCAAGGATGGCAGTGAAGGCCTGAGCCAGGATCAGGTGATTGCCACCGTCAAGGATTCCGGCCTGCGCGGTCGGGGCGGCGCGGGCTTCCCCACGGGCCTGAAGTGGAGCTTCATGCCGCGCCAGTTTCCGGGTCAAAAGCACCTCGTGTGCAATTCGGACGAGGGCGAGCCCGGAACCTGCAAGGATCGCGACATCCTGATGTTCAATCCGCACATCGTCATCGAAGGCATGATAATTGCCGGGTATGCGATGGGCATCAGCCTTGGCTACAACTACATCCACGGCGAGATCTTTCAGGTGTACGAGCGCTTCGAGGCCGCACTGGAAGAAGCACGCGCGGCGGGCTATCTGGGTGACAACATCCTGGGCAGCAGTTTCAGCTTCCAGCTTCATGCCCACCATGGGTTTGGTGCCTACATCTGTGGCGAGGAAACTGCGCTGCTCGAATCGCTGGAAGGCAAGAAGGGCCAGCCGCGTTTCAAGCCTCCGTTTCCGGCCAGCTTCGGTCTCTACGGCAAGCCCACCACGATCAACAACACCGAAACCTTTGCGGCAGTGCCCTGGATCATCCGCAACGGTGGCGCGGCCTACCTGGCCTGCGGCAAGCCCAACAACGGTGGCACCAAGATCTTTTCCGTCAGTGGTGATGTGGAGCGCCCTGGCAACTACGAAGTTCCATTGGGCACGCCGTTTTCCACGCTGCTGGAACTTGCCGGTGGCGTGCGCACGGGGCGCCAGCTCAAGGCCGTGATCCCTGGCGGTTCTTCCTCGCCGGTGCTGCCTGCCTCCGTGATCATGGAGTGCACCATGGACTACGACTCCATCGCCAAGGCAGGATCCATGCTGGGTTCGGGCGCGGTCATTGTCATGGACGACAGCCGCTGCATGGTGGAGTCGCTCAAGCGCCTGTCGTACTTCTACATGCACGAGTCCTGCGGACAGTGCACGCCTTGCCGTGAAGGCACGGGCTGGCTCTGGCGCCTGGTGGATCGCATCCACCGTGGTGAGGGGCGCCCTGCCGACATGGATCTGCTCGACAACGTGGCCAGCAACATCATGGGCCGCACCATCTGCGCGCTGGGCGATGCAGCGGCCATGCCGGTGCGGGCCATGCTCAAGCACTACCGGCACGAATTCGCGGCGATGATCCGCAACCCGAGTCCTCAGGCCGCCACTGCTGCCTGATCGCGAGAAAAGCATATGGTTGAAATCGAACTCGACGGCCAGAAGGTGGAGGTTGCAGCAGGCAGCATGGTCATGCATGCGGCCGAAAAGGCGGGCACCTACATTCCGCACTTCTGCTACCACAAGAAGCTCTCCATTGCTGCCAGTTGCCGCATGTGCCTGGTAGAAGTGGAAAAGGCGCCCAAGCCCATGCCCGCCTGCGCCACGCCCGTGACGCAGGGCATGATCGTTCGCACCAAGAGCGACAAGGCCATCCATGCCCAGAAGTCGGTCATGGAATTCCTGCTGATCAATCACCCGCTGGATTGCCCCATCTGCGACCAGGGCGGCGAGTGCCAGCTGCAGGACTTGGCAGTGGGCTACGGCGCTTCTGCCACGCGCTACGACGAAGAAAAACGTGTGGTCAAGCCCAAGGACGTGAGCCCGCTCATTTCCATGCAGGAAATGACCCGCTGCATCCACTGCACCCGCTGCGTGCGCTTCGGCCAGGAAATTGCCGGGGTCATGGAGCTGGGCATGGTTCACCGGGGCGAGCATGCCGAGATCACGACCGTCAAGGACGACACCATCGACTCGGAGCTGTCGGGCAACATGATCGACATCTGCCCGGTGGGTGCGCTGACCAGCAAGCCTTTCCGTTTCAGTGCCCGCACCTGGGAGCTGTCGCGCCGCAAGTCGGTCAGCCCGCACGATTCCACGGGTGCCAACCTGATCGTGCAGGTCAAGAACCACAAGGTCATGCGCGTATTGCCGTTCGAGAACGACGACGTCAACGAATGCTGGATTGCAGACCGTGACCGTTTCTCCTACGAAGCACTGGACAGCGCCGAGCGCCTTACCAAGCCCATGCTCAAGCAGGGCGGCCAATGGGTCGAGGTCGATTGGCAGACCGCGCTGGAATACATCGCCAACGGTGTGCAGTGCATCACCAAGGACAACGGCGCTGGCGCCGTGGGCGCACTGGTCAGCCCGCACAGCACGGTCGAAGAGCTGTACCTTGCCGGCGCCCTGATGCGCGGCCTGGGCAGTCCCAACCTCGACCACCGCCTGCGCCATGCCGATCTGCGCAAGCCGCAGGGTGTGCGCTGGCTCGGTCGCTCGGTGGCCTCGCTGTCGCAACTGCAATCGGTGCTGGTCGTGGGCTCCCACCTGCGTAAGGATCACCCCTTGTTCGCCCAGCGCATCCGCCAGGCGGCGCGCAAGGGTTGCACGGTGCTGTCCATCGACAACGCTGCGCGCGATTGGGCCATGCCCATCGCCCAAACCCTGGTGGCCGACCATGGCGCCTGGCTGCAGGTCCTGGCCGACGTTGCTGCCGCCTTGGCACAGGAAAAGGGCGTGAGCGCACCCGTGGCGCAAGGCCGTTCCGATGAACCCACGGCCCGTGCCATCGCCCAGGCCCTGCTGCGCGGCGAACACAAGGCCGTGCTGCTGGGCAATGCAGCCGCAAACCACGCACAGGCCAGCGAATTGCTGGCCCTGGCAGGCTGGATTGCCCAGCAGGCAGATGCCACTGTGGGCTACCTGACCGAGGCTGCCAACACCGTGGGCGCCCAGTGGATGCAGGCATTGCCGGGGGAGGGTGGTCTCGACGCTGCGCAGATGCTGCAAGGCCAAGTCAAGGGTCTGTTCCTGCTGAACAACGAGCCTGAGTTCGATAGCGCCGCTGGTGCGCAGGCCGTGGCCGCACTAGGCAAGGTGGAGATGGTGGTGACCATGAGCCCCTTTAAGACCAACCTTGAGTTCAGCGACGTGTTGCTGCCCATTGCACCGTTCACCGAAACCTCGGGCAGCTTTGTGAATGCCGAAGGTCGCCTGCAGAGCTTCCACGCCGTGGTTCGTCCGCTGGGCGAAACCCGTCCGGGCTGGAAGGTGCTGCGCGTGCTGGGCAATCTGCTGGGCTTGCAGGGCTTTGATTTCGAAACCTCGCAGGATGTGCTGGCGCGTGCGACCGGTGCTGCCGTGGGCGCTCTGACCCATGTGCCCGCAGCGCTGCTGAACAATGCCGCAGGGGTGATGCCTCAGGCGATCCAGGCCGCAGCAGTTCCGGCCCCAGTGGTGGCGTCCATCTACCAACTCGATGGGCTGGTGCGCCGCGCCAGTTCCCTGCAATTGACCACCGACGCCCGCCTGGCCCGTGAAGGAGTAGCAGCGTGATCGATGCCATCTACAACTTCGGCCTGAACCTGCTGGCCCAGGGCTGGTGGACGGGTGTGGCCTGGCCGGTCATCTGGAACCTTATCAAGATCGTGGTCGTGCTCTTGCCCCTGATGGGTGCTGTGGCCTACATCACGCTGTGGGAGCGCAAGCTCCTGGGCTTCATGCAGGTGCGCCATGGCCCCAACCGTGTGGGTCCGTTCGGCTTGCTGCAGCCCATTGCCGACGCGCTCAAGCTGCTGACCAAGGAAATCATCCAGCCCAGCGCTGCGGCCAAGGGGCTCTTCATCCTGGGGCCCGTCATGGCGATCATGCCTGCACTGGCCGCCTGGGTGGTCATCCCCTTTGGCCCCGAGCTTGCACTGGCCAACGTCAATGCAGGCCTGTTGCTGTTGATGGCCATCACTTCGATCGAGGTCTATGGCGTGATCATTGCGGGCTGGGCGTCCAATTCCAAATACGCCTTTCTGGGTGCGCTGCGCGCTTCGGCCCAGATGGTGAGCTATGAAATTGCCATGGGCTTCTGCTTCCTGGTGGTCATCATGGTGACTGGCAGCATGAACCTGACCGACATCGTGCTGAGCCAGACGCGCGGTACCGGTGCCAACATGGGCCTGTCTTTCCTGTCGTGGAACTGGCTGCCCCTGTTGCCCATCTGCGTGGTGTACATGATCTCTGCCGTGGCAGAAACCAACCGCCACCCCTTCGACGTGGTCGAAGGCGAAGCCGAGATCGTGGCTGGTCACATGGTCGAATACTCGGGCATGGGCTTTGCCATCTTCTTCCTGGCCGAATATGCCAGCATGTGGCTGGTATCGATTGTGGCCGTGCTGATGTTCTTTGGTGGCTGGCAGGCTCCTGTGGCGGCGCTGGACTTCATTCCAGGCTGGATCTGGCTGGGCATCAAGACCTTTGTGATGATCTCCATGTTCATCTGGATCCGTGCCACCTTCCCCCGGTTCCGCTACGACCAGATCATGCGTCTGGGCTGGAAGATCTTTATCCCGGTCACGCTGGTGTGGCTGCTGATCGTCGGGGGCTGGTTGCTCTCGCCATGGAATATCTGGAAATAAGGCGGGGACATCGACATGGCTTCCGTTGCTGCTGCTTCTTTTTCGCTCCGCGATTTCGTCAAGAGCTTTTTGCTGGTCGAATTGCTCAAGGGCATGTCTCTGACTGGTCGCTATGCCTTGCGTCGCAAGGTTACCGTCCAGTACCCAGAAGAGAAGACCCCACTGTCTCCGCGTTTCCGGGGTTTGCATGCTCTGCGCCGATATGACAACGGCGAGGAGCGCTGTATTGCCTGCAAGCTGTGCGAGGCCGTGTGCCCCGCCATGGCCATCACCATCGAGTCGGATGTGCGTGCTGATGGGACGCGCCGTACCACACGGTACGACATCGACCTGACCAAGTGCATCTTCTGCGGTTTTTGCGAAGAGAGCTGCCCGGTGGATTCCATTGTGGAAACACCGATCTTCGAATACCACGGCGAAAAGCGCGGTGATCTGTACTTCACCAAGGAAATGCTGCTGGCCGTGGGTGACCGCTTCGAAGGCGACATCGCTGCCTCCAAGGCCGAAGACGCCAAGTACCGCTGACGCGGCAGACCACTACAAAGAACCGATTCATGGACGCCAAGACTGGTTTTTTCTATCTGTTCTCGGTTGTGCTGCTGTATGCAGCCTTCCGGGTCATCAGCGCACGCAACCCAGTGCATGCCGTGCTGCACCTGATGCTGGCCTTTTCGCAGGCTTCGGGCCTGTGGCTGTTGCTCAAGGCAGAGTTTCTCGCCATCGCACTGGTGCTGGTGTACCTGGGCGCAGTGATGGTGCTGTTCCTCTTCGTGGTGATGATGCTCGATATTGATGTGGAGGGCATGCGCCAGGGGTTCTGGAAGCACTTTCCACTGGCAGCCACCATCGGTGCGCTGGTCGCCCTTGAGATGGCGGCCGTGCTCATGGGGGGCTTCCGTGGCATGGAAGAGCCCAAGGCCGCCGCTGCGGTGCTGGATGCGGCGGGTCAGCCGGTCGTGGTGTCCAACGCCAAGGCCCTGGGTGAGCTGATGTACACCAAGTACCTCTACCCCGTGGAAATCGCAGCCGTGATCCTGCTGGTGGCCATGATTGCCGCCATCGCCCTGACATTGCGTACCCGCAAGGACACCAAGACCATCAACCCGTCGCAGCAAGTGCATGTGCGTGCCGCCGACCGTTTGCAGGTGGTCAAGATGGCCGCTACCCGCCAGGCACCCGCGCCTGAGGCTGCGGCCAATGCCGAGGAGAAGAAAGCATGACACCCACACTGGGACATTTTCTGACGCTGGGCGCCATGCTGTTCGCCCTGGCCGTGGTCGGCATTTTCATGAACCGCCGCAACCTCATTGTGCTGCTGATGGCCATCGAGTTGATGCTGCTGGCCGTCAACATGAACTTCGTTGCGTTCTCACATTACCTGGGTGACATGCACGGGCAGGTGTTCGTGTTCTTCATCCTGACGGTGGCGGCGGCTGAATCGGCCATTGGTCTTGCCATCCTGGTGCTGCTGTTCCGCAACAAGGCCAACATCGACGCGGAATCCCTCGACACCCTCCAGGGTTGAGTCCCCGAAAGCCAAGGTTCTCCACAATGAGTCAAACCCTTTCTGCTTCAACGCTGCTGGCGGTACCGCTCGCGCCACTGGTGGGCTCCGCGCTGGCGGGCATTTTCGGCACCACCTTCGGCGGCAACTGGATCGGTCGCCGCCTGAGCCATACCCTCACCATCCTGGGCGTGTTGGTGGCGTTCGTACTGTCGGCAATGACGCTCAAGAGCGTCGCCATCGACGGCGCACGCTTCAACGAGACCATCTACACCTGGATGGTGGTCGGTGGCCTCAAGATGGAGGTGGGCTTTCTGATCGACAGCCTCACCGCCATGATGATGTGCGTGGTGACCTTCGTGTCGCTGATGGTGCACATCTACACCATTGGCTATATGGAAGAGGACGAAGGCTACAACCGCTTCTTTGCCTACATTTCGTTGTTCACCTTCTCCATGCTCATGCTGGTCATGAGCAACAACCTGCTGCAGCTTTTCTTCGGCTGGGAGGCGGTGGGTCTGGTGTCCTATTTGCTGATTGGTTTCTGGTTCAATAAGCCCACGGCCATCTTCGCCAACATGAAGGCCTTTCTGGTCAACCGCGTGGGTGACTTTGGCTTCATCCTGGGCATTGGTCTGATCGCGGCCTACACCGGCACGTTGAACTACAGCGAGATCTTTGCCAAGGCCACGCAACTGGGCGCCATCGAATTCCCCTGGTACGTGATGGGCCAGGACGTGATGCTCATCACCGTGATCTGCATCTGTCTGTTCATTGGTGCCATGGGCAAGTCGGCGCAGTTCCCGCTGCACGTATGGCTGCCCGACTCGATGGAAGGCCCCACGCCCATTTCCGCGCTGATCCACGCCGCCACCATGGTGACGGCTGGCATCTTCATGGTGGCCCGCATGTCGCCGCTGTTCGAGATGTCAGATGCGGCGCTGAACTTCATCCTGGTCATTGGTTCCATCACGGCCTTGTTCATGGGCTTTCTGGGCATCATCCAGAACGACATCAAGCGCGTGGTGGCCTATTCCACGCTGTCGCAACTGGGGTACATGACGGTAGCCCTGGGCGCCTCGGCCTACTCGGTGGCGGTGTTCCACCTCATGACGCACGCCTTCTTCAAGGCGCTGCTGTTCCTGGGCGCGGGCTCGGTGATCATGGGCATGCACCACAACCAGGACATCCGCTGGATGGGTGGCGTGCGCAAGTACATGCCCATCACCTGGATCACCTCGCTGCTGGGCTCGCTGGCGCTGATTGGCACCCCGTTGTTCTCGGGCTTCTATTCCAAGGACAGCATCATCGAGGCAGTGCATTTCAGCCACTTGCCTGCGGCTGGGTTTGCCCACTTTGCGGTGTTGGCGGGCGTGTTCATCACGGCCTTCTATTCGTTCCGCATGTATTTCCTCGTCTTCCATGGCAAGGAGCGCTATGACCAGAATCCCGATGCGCACCACCACCATGACGACCATGGCCACCACGGGCACGACGACCACCATGCTCCGCACGAGTCCCCCTGGGTGGTGACGGTGCCGCTGGTTCTGCTGGCCATTCCCTCGGTCGTGATCGGCTACATGACCATTCAGCCCATGCTGTTTGGTGATTTCTTCAAGGACGTGATCTTTGTCGATGCCGTGCGCCATCCGGCCATGGCCAAGCTGGCGGAGATGTTCCACGGCCCGGTGGCCATGGCCTTGCATGGCCTGCAAACGCTGCCGTTCTGGCTGGCTGCCGCGGGTGTGGCAGCGTCCTATTACATGTACATGGTGAACCCGGCTTTGCCTGCGGCCATCCAGCGCATGTTCCAACCGCTGCACACGCTGCTTGAAAACAAGTATTACCTCGACTGGTTCAACGAAAACGTGATTGCCCGTGGCGCCCGTGCCTTGGGTGTGGGGCTCTGGAAGGGTGGAGACCAGGCCGTGATCGACGGCACCCTGGTCAACGGTTCCTGGAAGCTCGTGGGATGGGTTGCTGGTTTGGTGCGCAAGGTGCAGACGGGCTATGTCTTCCACTACGCGCTGGTGATGATCCTGGGCATCTTCGTGCTCATGACGTACTTCGTCTTGCTCAACAAGTAGGAGAACAACAAAAATGGGTTTGTTGAGTCTTGCTATCTGGACGCCTATCGCGTTCGGTGCGCTGTTGCTGGCCTTTGGCAGCGACAAGCATGCGGGCGCCGTCCGCTGGTTGGCCCTGATCGGCGCCTTGATCGGCTTCGCCGTGACCTTGCCACTCTATGAGGCGTTCAAGCTTGGTACCGCAGCCATGCAGTTCGTCGAGAAGGCGGTGTGGATCGAGGGTTTCAATATCCACTACCACCTCGGCGTGGATGGCATCTCGTTCTGGTTTGTGCCGTTCACGGCATTCATCACGGTGATCGTGGTGATTGCATCGTGGGAGTCCATCACCGAGCGCGTGTACCAGTACATGGGCGCCTTCCTGATCCTCTCGGGTCTGATGATCGGCGTGTTTGCCGCGCTGGACGGCATGCTGTTCTATGTCTTCTTCGAGGCCACCCTGATTCCCATGTACCTGATCATCGGTATCTGGGGCGGCCCCAACAAGATCTACGCGGCGTTCAAGTTCTTCCTGTACACCTTGATGGGCTCGTTGCTCATGCTGGTGGCCCTGATTTACCTGTACAACCAGTCTGGCGGCAGTTTCGACATCGCTGCCTGGCACCAGCTTCCGCTGAGCCGCACTGCGCAAACGCTGCTGTTCTTTGCTTTCTTTGCTGCCTTCGCTGTCAAGGTGCCCATGTGGCCCGTGCATACCTGGTTGCCTGACGTGCACGTCGAGGCGCCCACCGGTGGCTCTGCGGTGCTGGCGGCCATCATGCTCAAGCTGGGTGCTTATGGCTTCCTGCGCTTTTCGCTGCCCATCGCTCCCGATGCCTCGCGTGAGTGGGCCTGGCTGATGATCGCGTTGTCGCTCATCGCCGTGATCTACGTTGGCCTGGTTGCCATGGTGCAAAAGGACATGAAGAAGCTCGTGGCCTACTCGTCGGTGGCGCACATGGGCTTTGTCACCCTGGGCTTTTTCATCTTCAATGGCCTGGGCGTGTCCGGTGGCATTGTGCAGATGATCTCGCACGGTTTTGTCTCGGCAGCCATGTTCCTGTCCATCGGTGTGCTGTACGACCGCGTGCACTCCCGTGACATTGCGGCCTATGGCGGTGTGGTCAACACCATGCCCAAGTTTGCCGCCTATGTGCTGCTGTTCACCATGGCCAACTGTGGCCTGCCGGGCACGGCGGGCTTTGTGGGCGAGTGGATGGTGATCCTGGGCGCTGTCCAAGCCAACTTCTGGGTGGGAGTGCTGTCGGCCACTGCCTTGATCTGGGGCGCCGCCTACAGCCTGTGGATGTTCAAGCGCGTCTACCTGGGCCCGGTGGGCAACGCCAACGTGCGTGCTTTGCTCGACATCGACAGCCGTGAATTCTTCGTCATGGCGCTGCTCGCCATTGCGGTGCTGTACATGGGCCTGTACCCACGTCCGTTCACGGACGTGATGGACACCTCCGTGACCGAACTGCTGCGGCATGTGGCCCAGAGCAAGCTGAACTGACCCGACCGAACAGAGAGACCCGAGATGATTGACAACATCAGTTGGCTGGCGATTTACCCGGAGATCGTTCTGCTGGTCATGACCTGCGTGATCGCGCTGGTGGATCTGGGCGTGAAAAGTCCGCGGCGCACCGCAACCTACGTGCTGAGCATGCTCACGCTGGCCGTGGTGGCTGTGCTGCAGGGCGTGTACGCAAGCAGCGGCAACACCTTCTATGGCTTTGGCAACATGGTGGTGAGCGACGCCATGGGCAACTGGCTCAAGTGCTTTGCCACCATCGCCATGATGGTGACGCTGGTCTACGGTCGACCCTATGCGGCAGATCGCGGCATGCTGCACGGTGGCGAGATGTTCACCCTCGCCATGTTCTCTCTGCTGGGCATGTTCATCATGATAGGGGGCAACAACTTCCTGATCATCTACCTGGGCCTGGAGTTGCTCACGCTCTCCGGTTATGCGCTGGTGGGCATGCGCCGTGACAATGCCGTAGCCACCGAAGCCGCCATGAAGTACTTTGTGCTGGGTGCCATGGCCAGCGGCTTCCTGCTGTATGGCCTGTCCATGCTGTACGGTGCCACGGGCTCGCTGGACATTGGTGAAGTCTTCAAGGCCATCGATTCGGGCCAGGTGCGCCACCAGGTGCTGGTGTTCGGCGTGGTCTTCATCGTGGCAGGGCTGGCATTCAAGCTGGGTGCGGTGCCATTCCACATGTGGGTGCCCGATGTGTACCACGGTGCTCCCACGTCCGTCACACTGATGATTGGCGGTGCGCCCAAGCTCGCGGCCTTTGCCATCGTGATCCGGCTGCTGGTCGATGGCCTGCTGCCCCTGGCCAAGGATTGGCAGCAAATGCTGGCAGTGCTGGCCATCGGCTCGCTGCTCGTGGGCAACCTGGCAGCGATTGCGCAAACCAACCTCAAGCGCATGCTGGCGTACTCCACCATCGCGCAAATGGGCTTTGTGCTGCTGGGTCTCATGTCCGGTGTGGTCAGTGGCCACGTGGACGCCTCCACCGCCGAGGCGGCCTACAGCGCCTCCATGTTCTATGTGGTGACCTACGTGCTCACCACGCTGGCCTCGTTCGGCGTGATCCTGCTGCTGGCGCGCGAAGGTTTCGAGAGCGAGGAAATTGCCGATATGGCAGGCCTGAACCAGCGCAGCCCGCTGTATGCCGGCGTGCTGGCCATTTGCCTCTTCTCCATGGCTGGCATTCCGCCGCTGGTGGGCTTCTATGCCAAGCTGTCGGTGCTGCAGGCGCTGCTGTCGTCGGGCCAGACGCCCTACATCGCCATGGCCATCTTCGCCGTGATCATGTCGCTGATCGGTGCCTTCTACTACCTGCGCGTGGTCAAGGTCATGTACTTCGACCAGCCGTTGACGGCCACCACGGTGTCGGCTCCTCTGGACGTGCGCGTGGTTCTCACGCTCAATGGTGCACTGCTGCTGGTGCTCGGCCTGCTGCCTGGCGGCCTCATGGCACTGTGCGCCGACGCCATCATGCGCTCGCTCGCTTCCTGAGGCCCTGGGGCCACTGCTTTCCGTGTCGCAATCCGGTTTTATCTGGCTCGTGATCCTGGCTGCCTGTGTGGGAGCCAACCTGCCATTCGCCAACCAGCGCGTACTGGCAGTCGGCCCCGTACTGGCGCCCGGCAAGAAGCTGTTGGTGCGCTTGCTGGAACTGGTGGCGCTGTATTTTCTGGTCGGGGCGCTGGCGCTGCTGCTGGAAAAGCGCGCCGGCCAGATCGCTCCGCAGGGCTGGGAGTTCTACGCCGTCACTGCGGCCCTGTTCATTACCCTGGCATTCCCCGGGTTCGTCTACCGGTATCTGGTGCGCCGTCGCCGGTGAAGTGCTGGGTCGACGCCGCGGTTCTGTTGCCCGTCCACCATGAAGGTCCTCGACCTGCGCTGCCAGTACGACCACGCCTTTGAAGGCTGGTTCGCCTGCGAGCAGGACTTCCAGGATCAACTACAGCGTGGCCTGCTGCAGTGCCCGCTGTGTGGCAGCGGCGAAGTGCACAAGACACTCAGCGCCCCGCGCATCAACCTCGGTGCCCGCCGTCTGCCGGAGGCGGCCCCCGCCGCGCCCGCGCCCGACATGGCGGACGCAACGCAGACCACTGCGCCCGACATTGCACATCTGCAAGCGACCTTGCGCCAACTGGCGCGCCAGGCGCTTGCCCAGGCCGAGGACGTGGGGCCGCGCTTTGCCGACGAAGCCCGGCGCATGCACCGGGGCGAGGCCCCAGAGCGCTCCATCAAGGGCCAGGCCAGCGCCACCGAGGCCGAGCGCTTGCTGGACGAGGGCATTCCCGTGCTGGCGCTGCCCACGGCCCCGACCGAAACCCTGCATTGACACCACGCCCCCGCAATGGCGGGCCGTCCGGGCGCAATGCACTGGCCGCTGCCGGTGTGGCAGTCGATAAATGCTCCTCTTTTGATAGCTGTTGGCGCTCTGCCGCAAAGGGCTGGAGGCCGATTTCTCTTGAAATGACTGGTGTCTGGTTCCGGGCTCAGACCGTGAACTGCAGCGCCGCCAGGCGCGCATAGACCCCGTCGTGGGCCAGCAGTTCGGCATGCCGCCCCTGTTCCACGATGCGCCCGTGCTCCATCACCACGATGCGGTCGGCGTTCTGCACCGTGGCCAGCCGGTGGGCGATGACCAGGGTGGTGCGCAGCCCCGCGTGGCTCTGCATGGCGGCGTCGAGCGCCGCCTGCACCATGCGCTCGCTCTCGGCGTCGAGCGCGCTGGTGGCCTCGTCGAGCAGCAGCAGCGGCGGGTTCTTGAGGATGGCGCGCGCGATGGCGATGCGCTGGCGTTGCCCGCCCGACAGGCGCACGCCGCGCTCGCCCAGGAAGGTGGCATAGCCCTCGGGCAGGGCCTGCAGGAAGTCGTGCGCGAAGGCGTCGCGCGCGGCGGCAAACACTTCGGCATCGGTGGCGCCAGGGCGGCCATAGCGGATGTTTTCCAGGGCGCTGGCGGAGAAGATCACGGCGTCCTGGGGCACGGTGCCGATGCGGCTGCGCAGGGCTTCCAGGGGCACCTGCCGGATGTCGACCCCATTCAGGTCGATGCGGCCCCCGGCATCAATGTCGTAGAAGCGCTGCAGCAACTGGAACACCGTGGTCTTTCCGGCCCCGCTGGCGCCCACCAGGGCCACGGTTTCCCCGGGCCGCAAATCGAGTGTGAAACCCTGTAGCGCCGCCTGGCCCGGACGCGAGGGGTAGTGGAAATCCACGGACTCGAAGCGCACCGCGAGGCCACGCCCGGTCTCGGGCAAGGCCACAGGGTCTGCGGGCGAGGCCACCGGCGACTGGCTGGCCAGCAGCTCCATCAGGCGCTCGGTGGCGCCTGCCGCGCGCAGCAGGTCGCCATAGACCTCGCCGAGCACGGCGGCCGCACCGGCCAGCAGCATCACATAGACCACGGTCTGGCCGAGGTGCCCTGCGCTCATTGTTCCCGCCAGCACGGCCTGTGTGCCCTGGTACAGGCCCCACAGCAGCAGCGCGGCATTGGCGATGATGATGAAGGCCACGAGCGCCGAGCGCGCCCGCGTGCGGCGCACGGCGGTGTCGAAGGCGCTCTGCGTCGCCTGGTCGAAGCGCGCGGCCTCGCGGCCCTCGGCGGTGTAGCTCTGCACCACGGGAATGGCGTTGAGTACCTCGGCGGCAATGGCGCTGGAATCGGCCACGCGGTCCTGGCTGGCGCGCGAGAGGCGTCGCACCCGGCGCCCGATCCACAGCGCCGGCAGCACCACCACCAGCAACATCAGCAGCACGATGGCCATCACGCGCGGGTTGGTCCACACCAGCATGACGATGGCTCCAGTTCCCACCACGGCATTGCGCAAACCCATGGACAGCGACGAGCCCACCACCGTCTGCACCAGCGTGGTGTCCGTGGTCAGGCGCGAGAGCACCTCGCCGCTCTGCGTGGTCTCGAAGAACTGCGGGCTTTGGCGCAGCACATGCGCGTAGACGGCATTGCGCAGGTCGGCCGTCACGCGTTCGCCCAGCCAGCTCACCAGATAGAAGCGTGCCGATGAGAAGACGCCAAGCATCACGGCCACGCCGAACAGGGCCGTGAAATTGCCGCGCAGCGCCAGTGCCTGGGCGCCCCGGTCCGTGGCGCCCAGGCTGCCGTCGATCAGCGTGCGCAGGGCCAGCGGAAACGCCAGCGTGGCCGCCGCCGCCAGCACGAGGAACAGCAGTGCCAAGGCGATGCGAGCACGGTAGGGGCGTAAAAAAGGGAGCAGGCCGGTCAGAGAACGTGGGGCGCCACGGGCCGGCGTGGAGTGGTGCGAAAGAGCCATGGTGCCAGTGTAGGGGGCACATGGATTCGCCAGCGTGCGGCATGGGGATCACGCCTGGCTTGTGCAGCCACTCCATGTCGCATGGATCGGTCCCGGCTGTCAATTCCCTGACGCCGCGTGCCGCGCCGGCACGGGGGCGCGGGCGAGAAGACGAGCACGCGCAGAGGAGGGCTGTTGCGGCCGTGGGCAGCGTAGGCGTTTATACATAGGCGATACCCCTAGTGACGGCTTGCGCTACGTCAACATACGATGCATCGCAACATACCCCGCTGCGCAGGCTCCATTCCGGAAGCCGGGCGGCAATCCCAACGGAGCGGCCAGGGCGCAATGAGCGACGTCATTCTCGAAACCCACCACCTGACCAAAGAGTTCAAGGGCTTCACCGCGGTCAGCGACGTGAACCTGGCCGTGCGCCGTGGCTCCATCCATGCGCTGATCGGACCCAACGGCGCAGGCAAGACCACCTGCTTCAACCTGCTGACCAAGTTCCTGGTGCCCACCTCGGGCCAGATCCTGTTCAACGGGCACGACATCACCTCCGAGCAACCCGCGCAGATCGCACGGCGCGGCGTGATCCGTTCGTTCCAGATCTCGGCGGTGTTCCCGCACCTGACCCTGCTGGAGAACGTGCGCCTGGGCCTGCAGCGCAAGCTCGGCACCTCGTTCCACTTCTGGCGCAGCGAGCGCACCTTGCACCAGCTCGACGACCGCGCCATGCAACTGCTGACCGAGGTGGGCCTGCAGGACCTGGCCGACGAGGTCACGGTGAACCTACCCTACGGCCGCAAGCGCGCGCTGGAGATCGCCACCACGCTGTCGATGGAGCCCGAGCTCATGCTGCTCGACGAGCCCACGCAGGGCATGGGCCATGAAGACGTGGACCGTGTCACGCAGCTCATCAAGAAGGTCTCGGCCGGGCGCACCATCCTGATGGTGGAGCACAACATGAAGGTGATCTCCACCATTGCCGACCGCATCACGGTGCTGCAGCGCGGCGCGGTGCTGGCTGAAGGCCCTTACGAAGAAGTTTCGAACAATCCGCAGGTGATGGAGGCCTACATGGGCACGACCGACGGCCAACTGCAGGGAGCGCACTGACATGGCCTCTAGCCAATCATCCACGCCCGCGCTGGAGATCCGCAACCTCGAAGCCTGGTACGGCGAATCCCACGTGCTGCACGGCGTGGACATCGTTGTTCAGCCCGGCGAAGTGGTGACCTTGCTCGGCCGCAACGGTGCGGGCCGCACCACCACCATGCGCGCCATCATGGGCCTGACCGGTGCCCGCAAGGGCTCGGTCAAGATCAACGGCGTTGAAACGGTGAACATGTCCACGCACCGCATTGCGCACCTGGGTGTGGGTTACTGCCCGGAAGAGCGCGGCATTTTCTCCAGCCTGTCGTGCGAAGAAAACCTGCTGCTTCCGCCCACGCTCAAGACCGGCAAGCAGGGCATGTCGATCGACGAGATCTACGCCATGTTCCCCAACCTGGCCGAGCGCAAGAACAGCCAGGGCACGCGCCTGTCGGGCGGTGAGCAGCAGATGCTGGCCGTGGCCCGCATTCTGCGCACCGGTGCCAACCTGTTGCTGCTCGACGAAATTTCCGAAGGCCTGGCGCCTGTCATCGTGCAGGCCCTGGCCCGCATGATCAAGATGCTGCGCGAGAAGGGCTACACCGTGGTCATGGTGGAGCAGAACTTCCGCTTTGCTGCGCCGCTGGCCGACCGTTTTTATGTGATGGAGCATGGCCGCATCGTCGAGAAGTTCGGCGCTGCCGAACTCGAGGCCAAGATGCCTGTGCTCACCGAACTGCTGGGCGTCTGAGCCTGGTCCGTCTTTTTTCCCGTTTTCTTCCACCCCCCCCCATAGGAGACAATCCATGAAGAACAAACTCACCTCGCTGGCCCTGATGCTGGCCGCAGCCGGCCTGGCCACCTCGGCTGCCGCACAGGAAAAGGTCAAGATCGGTTTCATCACCGACATGTCCAGCCTGTACTCCGACGTGGAGGGCAAGAACGGCGCCCTGGCCATCCAGATGGCGATCGACGATTTTGGCGGCAAGATTCTGGGCCAGCCCATCGAGCTTCTGAGCGCTGACCACCAGAACAAGGCCGACATTGCCGCTTCCAAGGCCCGTGAGTGGGTCGACACCCAGGGTGTCAGCATGCTGTTTGGCGGCACCAACTCCGGGACGGCTCTGGCCATTGCCGCTGTGGCCAAGGAAAAAAACCGCGTCTACTTCAATAACGGCGCGGGCAGCTCGGCTCTCACCAACGAGCAATGCAGCCCCAACACCGTGCACTATGCCTACGACACCGTAGCGCTGGCCAAGGGTACTGGCACGGCCATCGTGGATGGCGGCGGCAAGAGCTGGTACTTCCTGACGGCCGACTATGCCTTCGGCCATGCTCTCGAAGCAGACACCACTGCCGTGGTCAAGAGCAAGGGCGGCACCGTGGTGGGCGCTGTGCGCCACCCGCTCAACGCGTCTGACTTCTCGTCTTTCCTGCTGCAGGCTCAGAGCTCCAAAGCCCAGATCCTCGGCCTGGCGAATGCCGGTGGTGACACCATCAACGCCATCAAGGCTGCCAAGGAATTTGGCATCGGCAAGTCCATGAAGCTCGCCGGTATGCTGATCTTCATCAGCGACATCCACAGCATGGGTCTGCGCAACACCGAAGGCCTGCAGTTCACTACCAGCTGGTACTGGGATCTGAACGACGACACGCGCAAGTTCGCTGCTCGTTACTTCGAGAAGACCAAGCGCATGCCGGGTGAAATCCAGGCTGCCGACTATTCCGCCACCATGACCTATCTCAAGGCCGTCGAAGCCGCGAAGACGACCAATGCCGACAAGGTGATGGCAGAGCTGAAGAAGATGAAGATCGACGATTTCTTCGGCAAGGGCCAGATCCGTCCTGACGGCCGCTATGTGCACGACATGTACCTCATGGAAGTCAAGAAGCCATCGGAGTCCACCAAGCCCTGGGACTACTACAAGCTGATCAAGAAGCTGCCCGGCGACCAGGTGTTCACCACCAAGGCCGAGAGCAAGTGCGCTCTGTGGAAGTAACTACATCCTGATCAAGCCCCAGTCCGCCTGAAGTCCCTGACAGGGATCTTCAGGTGGCTTTGGAACCAGCCCAGCGGGCGCTCCGGTGGTCCGGGCGCCTTCTGAATCGAACCTTTCTCACCTGCTGCTGTTTCCCATGGAAATCTTTGGTGTCTCATTGCCGGGCCTGATGAGCCAGCTCCTTCTGGGGCTGGTCAACGGTTCCTTTTACGCAATCCTCAGCCTCGGGCTGGCCGTCATCTTCGGCCTGCTCAATGTCATCAACTTCGCCCATGGTGCGCTGTTCATGTTGGGGGCGGTATTGACCTGGATGGCCATGAACTACTTCGGCATCAACTACTGGGTGATGCTGTTGCTGGCACCGCTGGTGGTGGGGGTGTTCGGGATCGTCATCGAGCGGCTGTTGCTGCGCTGGATCTACAAGCTCGATCACCTCTACGGCCTGCTGCTCACCCTGGGGCTGACCCTGCTGATCGAAGGCGTTTTCCGCTCGATCTACGGCGTGTCCGGCCTGGGCTACGACACGCCCGAACTGCTGGAAGGCGCCAGCAACCTGGGCTTCATGATCATGCCCAACTACCGGGCCTTCGTCGTGGTGGCCTCGCTGGTGGTGTGCGTCGGTACCTGGTACGTCATCGAAAAGACCAAGCTGGGCGCCTATCTTCGCGCCGGCACCGAAAACCCGCGCCTCGTCGAGGCATTCGGCATCAACGTGCCGGTGATGGTGACGCTGACCTACGCCTTTGGCGTGGCGCTCGCGGCCTTTGCCGGCGTGCTTGCGGCGCCTGTGTACCAGGTGTCGCCGCTCATGGGCCAGAACCTCATCATCGTGGTGTTTGCGGTGGTGGTGATTGGCGGCATGGGTTCCATCATGGGATCGATCCTGACCGGTCTGGGGTTGGGCGTCATTGAAGGATTCACCAAAGTGTTCTATCCGGAGGCTTCTTCCACCGTGGTGTTCGTCATCATGGTCATCGTTCTCCTCATTCGCCCCGCTGGCCTGTTCGGCAAAGAAAAATAAGGAGTCACGACAATGAACTTCAAGAACACTGCCAACGTGGGTTACGGGCTGCTGCTGCTGGCGTTGCTTGCCGCGCCGTTTCTGGGCGCCTACCCCATCTTTGTCATGAAGCTGATGTGCTTTGCACTGTTTGCTTCGGCGTTCAATCTGCTTCTGGGTTACACCGGCATGCTGTCGTTCGGCCATGCGGCGTTTCTGGGGGGCTCGGCCTACATGACGGGGCACGCCCTGAAGGTGTGGGCCGTCACACCCGAAATCGGCCTGCTGCTGGGCACCGTGGGTGGCGGGCTGCTGGGCCTGATCGTCGGGTTCTTTGCCATCCGCCGCCAGGGCATTTATTCGACCATGATCACACTGGCCCTGGCGCAGATGCTGTTCTTCGTCTTTCTGCAGGCCCCGTTCACCGGCGGTGAAGACGGCCTGCAGGGCGTGCCGCGCGGCAAGCTGTTCGGGCTGGTCGATCTGCAGAACGACCTGGTGATGTACTACGTGGTTCTGGCGGTGGTGACGGGCGCGTTCATGCTGATCGTGCGCACCATCCACTCGCCGTTCGGCCAGGTGCTCAAGGGCATCAAGGAGAACGAGCCGCGCGCCATCTCTCTGGGTTACGACACCAACCGCTTCAAGCTGCTGGCCTTCGTGCTGTCGGCTGCCCTGGCGGGTCTGGCAGGCTCGCTCAAGACGCTGGTGCTGGGCTTTGCCACACTCAGCGACGCCCACTGGACCGCCTCCGGCCATGTGGTGCTGATGACGCTGGTGGGCGGCCTGGGCACGCTGTCGGGCCCCATCGTCGGGTCGGCCGTGGTCGTGCTGCTGGAAAACAAGCTGGGCGAAATCGGCCACTTCCTCGCATCGGTCACGGGTGTGGAATGGTTCAACACCCTCGGTGAGTCGGTCACCATGGTCACTGGCCTGATTTTCGTGATCTGCGTGCTGGCCTTCCGCCGCGGCATCATGGGTGAAATCATCGAGTGGCTGGCCCGCCGCCGCGCTGCCAACGCTGGCGCCTGATTCCCGCCCCCTGCGCGGGGGCTCTCATCCCACCCAAGCCGCTGCTGCCTTCACAGGCGCAGCGGCTTGGCGTATCCGGTCATCTCCAGATAGCCCCGGCCCACGGGGCGGCCTGCGCTGTCCACCAGGTTGCACAGGCCTTCCCAGTAGATCGCGCCGGTCGAGCCGCTGCTGTCGAGCTCCTGCGGGTCCAGCAGGGCGTGCACGCCAAACACCCCCACCGGAGTCTGCACCCGCCACTGCACGGGGTAGCGTGCGCCGCTGTGCGGGCTGGACCAGAAGCGCTCGGGCGTGAACACCACGGCCTGCGCGTCAAACACCTGCGCCGCCTGGCCCGGCGCCCGCCATGACCCCCCGGCCCACAGCGCAGAGCCGTCGGCACGCCGCAGGCGGAACGCCGTGAGCGCGCTGCCATCGTGCAGGTTCATGCCAACCCAGTCCCAGCCCACGGCTTCGGGGTGCATCAGGGCCTCGCTCCATTCGTGGTCCATCCAGGCGCGGCCGCTGGCAGTGTCGATCGCCATGCGCTGCCCCCGCAGCACAATGCTGCCGCGCACCTGCAATTGCGGCTGGCTGTAGTAGTAGCTGGCCTGCTCCGGCTGCGGCCCCTTGCGCGACAGCCCTTGCTGGCCCTGCAGCAGCAGCGGCTGGGTGGTGTCAAACAGCAGGTCCAGCCCGAAGTCGGCCCCTTCGATGCGGGCGGCATACCGGCTGCCCTGGGCCGGGCCGGACGGCAGGCCCGAGCGTGCCAGCGACCAGTCCTGCAGGCGCACCAGGGTGTCGGCCTCACTCGCCTGTGCCACACCAAACCCGGCGCGGGCAATGCGCTGGTCGTGGTGCAGGCGCCGGCCCTGCACATCGGTCAGGGCCGCGTGGGCAAACAGCAGCTGCTTGGCCGCAAAGGCCGAGTGCAGGCCCTGCGTGGCGTCCACGCGCGAGCGGAAGAACGTCACCTGAAAACCCCACTGGCGCCCCGCCGCCTCGGCATGGCCGGTGATGTACCACCACTCGGTGCGCAACTCCGGGTGGCTGCCGTGGTCGCGCGGAAACTGCAGCGGCCGCGCGCTCAAGCCCGGTGCGGCGCCCGGCCACAGGCCCAGAGCACCCATCCCCAGCAGCGCCCTGCGGCGCAGGCTGAACGGTGGTGAGGGCGGGGCAGGGGGCATCGCGGGTTCAGGGTTCAGCCGAGCAGTGCGTCGATTTTTTGCTGCGCTGCCGTGCAGTCACCAAAGCTGCGCTCCACCCAGCCCGCGTCGCAATACGTGGGCAGATAGCGCTCGCCGGCGTCGCACAGCAGCGACAGGATGGAGCCGCTCTCGCGCCGTGCGCGCATCTCGTGCGCCAGCGCCAGCATGGCCACAAAGTTGGTGCCCGTGGACGGCCCCACGCGCCGCCCCAGCAGCTGCGACAAAGCGCGCATGGCCGCCACCGACTCCACATCGGGCACCTCCACCATGCGGTCCACCAGCGTGCGGATGAAGCTCGGCTCCACGCGCGGGCGGCCAATGCCCTCAATGCGCGAGCCCGGCGCCGTGAGCGTGGCATCGCCCGTGCGGTGGTACGCGCTGAACACCGAGCCTGCCGGGTCGGCCACGCACACCTGCGTGGCGTGGCGCTGGTAGCGCACGTAGCGGCCAATGGTGGCGCTGGTGCCGCCCGTGCCCGCGCCCACCACAATCCAGCGCGGGACCGGGTGCCGCTCGCGCTGCATCTGCGTGAACATGCTCTCGGCGATGTTGTTGTTGCCGCGCCAGTCGGTGGCGCGCTCGGCGTAGGTGAACTGGTCCATGTAGTGCCCGCCGGTCTGCGCGGCCACTTCGCGGGCGGCGTCGTACACCGCGCCTGCGCTGTCCACGAAATGGCAGCGCCCGCCATGGAACTCGATCTGCGCCACCTTCTCGGGCGAGGTGCTGCGCGGCATCACCGCCACGAAGGGCAGGCCCAGCAGGCGCGCAAAGTAGGCCTCGCTCACCGCCGTGGAGCCGCTCGACGCCTCGACGATGGTCGAGCCCTCGCGCACCCAGCCGTTGCACAGCGCATACAAAAACAGCGAGCGCGCCAACCGGTGCTTCAGGCTGCCCGTGGGGTGCGTGGATTCGTCCTTGAGGTACAGGTCGATGCCACTCTGCTCAAAGGCGGGCAGGCGCAGGGGAATCAGGTGGGTGTCGGCGCTGCGCTGGTAGTCGGCCTCGATGCGGGCGATGGCTTCGTGGAGCCAGGGGGAGGGGGATGTCATCAGGGGATTGTCGGACAGAACTGCGCTGCCGTTAAAGGCTACTGACGCCCAGAGGCGGTCTGTGGCGGCAGAAGAAAGCGGACGCTCAACGTCCAAGCTCAGGGGCGCTGCGCGGCTGGTTCTTCGTCGTTTCGTGTGGAACTTGACAGCGAGAATCCATCGTAGTGGAGCCCGGTGGGGCTTGTGGGCAACTCGGCAATCCGAGTTGTCCACAAATCCACGGGGCGGTGTTCTTTGCCAAGGAGGATTGCAAGAT
>JAKLLE010000045.1 GCA_023150295.1 Giesbergeria sp.
TGCGCGAACGGGCGATGGCGAGCCGGGAGTCAAGACCATCTGGCTGGGCATGCAGCGAGTTCTTGACTTCGCCGCTGGCATCAGGTTCTCACGCGAGCTTCATGCGCAGGGGACTTGTGTATAACGAAATGCTTTCAAGGACGTGTTGGCGCTGGTCAAATAAGGCCGGGCGTTGTACCGTGTGAACCTGTCCAAGGATCACCAGGGGAGAGCAGGCATGACAGTGGATTTTCGTGACCCGCGCGCTGCGCAGCAGATGCAGCAGCCCGCTTTGGCGCCGCAGTACCGCCTCATCCTCGGGGTGCTGGCCATCAGCGCTGTGCTGATGTGCGCGGGTGCCCTGTGGTTCTGGCTGCAGCCGCCGGCGTGGCTGGATGCGCAGACGGCGCCGTTTTTGGCCCTGGCGCTGGGCCTGACTGGGGCGGCAGACCTGGGCGCTGTGGCCTTTTTGCGCTGGATCTGGGCACGGCAGCAGCGATGACGGGCGCACCGATCCGGCGCATCGCCATCAGCACCGGCGGCGGGGACGCGCCGGGCCTCAATGCGGTGATCCGCGCCACGGTGTCGGCTGCGCTGCGCCGGGGCTGGGATTGCGTGGGCATTCGCGACGGTTACAACGGCCTGCTGGTGCCCGAGCGCTACCCGCAGGGCGGGCTGGTGCCGCTCACGCACGAGCGGGTGCGCGGCATTTCGCACCTGGGCGGCACCATTCTGGGCACCACCAACAAGGGCGACCCGTTCCACTTTCCGGTGCGCAAGGCCGACGGCAGCATGGGCGAGTGCGACCGCTCCGATGATTTGCTGGCCTGCTTTGCGCACGAGGGCATCGATGCACTGGTCACCGTGGGCGGCGATGGCTCGCTCTCCATTGCGCACGAGCTGCACCGCAAGGGCCTGCGTGTGGTGGGCGTGCCCAAGACCATCGACAACGACCTGGACAAGACCTTCACCACCTTTGGCTTTGACACGGCGGTGTCGTTTGCCACCGAATGCCTGGACCGCCTGCACAGCACGGCCGAGAGCCACCAGCGCATCATGGTGGTCGAGATGATGGGGCGCTATGCCGGGTGGATTGCGCTGCACGCGGGCATTGCCGGGGGGGCGCATGCCATTTTGCTGCCCGAAATCCCGTTCGACCTGGCGGGCGTGGTCGATCAGATCCAGGCCCGCGATGCGCTGGGCCGCATGTATTCGCTGGTGGTGGTGGCCGAAGGGGCCTTCCCGCGCGACGGGCAGCGGGCGCTGAGTGCACCTGCGGAGGCCGGGCATGCCGAGCGCCTGGGTGGCATGGGCGAGCAGGTGGCGCGCGAACTGGCGCACCGCACCGGCAAGGATGCGCGCGTGGTGGTGCTGGGCCATTTGCTGCGCGGAGGCTCGCCCACCTCGTTCGACCGGCTGGCGGCGCTGCGCTTTGGCACGGCGGCGGTGCGCGCGCTCGAAGAAGGGCTGTCGGGCGTGATGGTGTCGCTCGCCTTCCCCAACGTGGAGTACGTGCCGCTGGCCGAGGTGGCGGGCCGCATGAAAGGCGTGCCGTTGGACGGCGACACCGTGCAGACCGCCCGCGATCTGGGCATTTGCTTGGGCGATTGAGCGTGCGCACGGGCAGGGCGCTGGCCCTGTCCCGTCAGATTCCCGCAAGCCCGTCATGAATAATTATGAATTCAAAACCTGCGTCACCGGCAGGATTCGAGGCCAAGGAGACCCCACCCATGAGCAGCTACGCCGAGTTCTACCGCAACTCCATCGACCAACGCGACGCCTTCTGGGCCGAGCAGGCCCGCCTGATCGACTGGCAGACGCCGCCCCAGCAAATTTGCGACTACAGCAACCCGCCGTTTGCACGCTGGTTTGTGGGCGGCACCACCAACCTGTGTCACAACGCGGTGGACCGGCACCTCAAGGACCGCGCCGGCCAAGCCGCCCTGGTGGCCATTTCCACCGAAACCGATTCCGAGCGCAGCTACAGCTTTGCCGAGCTGCACGCCGAGGTGCAGCGCATGGCCGCCAGCCTGCTGTCGCTGGGCGTGAAAAAGGGTGATCGCGTACTGATCTACATGCCCATGATCGCCGAGGCCGCCTTTGCCATGCTGGCCTGCACGCGCATTGGCGCGCTGCACTCGGTGGTGTTTGGCGGCTTTGCCTCGGGTTCGCTGGCCTCGCGCATCGAAGACGCGGAGCCTGTGGTGGTGGTCAGTGCCGACGCGGGCTCGCGCGGCGGCAAGGGCGTGCCTTACAAGCCGCTGCTGGACGAGGCCATTCGCCTGTCCAAGCACAAACCCAGCAGCGTGCTGCTGGTGGACCGGGGCCTGGTGCCCATGGAGTTGGCGCAAGGGCGCGACCACCTTTGGGCCACGCTGCGCGAGCAGCACCTGAACGCCAGCGTGCCCTGCGAGTGGTTGGACGCCACCCACCCCAGCTACACGCTCTACACCAGCGGCACCACCGGCAAGCCCAAGGGCGTGCAGCGCGACACGGGCGGTTACGCCGTGGCGCTGGCAGCCAGCATGAAGCACGTTTTCAACGCCCAGGCGGGCCAGACCTACTTTGCCACCAGCGACATCGGCTGGGTGGTGGGGCACAGCTACATCATCTACGGCCCGCTGCTGGCGGGCATGACCACCATCATGTACGAGGGCCTGCCCATCCGCCCCGACGCAGGCATTTGGTGGAGCATTGTCGAGAAGTACCAGGTCACGCACATGTTTTCGGCGCCCACGGCGGTGCGCGTGCTCAAGAAGCAGGACCCGGCCTACCTGGCCAAGTACAACGTCAAGAGCCTCAAGGCCCTGTGGCTGGCGGGCGAACCGCTGGACGAGCCCACGGCGCAGTGGATCAGCGATGCGCTGCAGGTGCCCATCATCGACAACTACTGGCAGACCGAGACCGGCTGGCCCATCCTTACCCTGTGCAACGGGGTGGAGCAGCAGTCCACGCGCTTTGGCAGCCCCGGCAAGGCGGTGTACGGCTTCAACGTCAAGCTGATCGACGAGGCCACGGGCGAGGAACTGACCGGCGCCAACCAGAAGGGCGTGGTCGCCATCGAGGGGCCGCTGCCCCCCGGCTGCATGCAGACCGTGTGGCGCGACGACGAGCGCTTCGTCAACACCTACTGGAAGAGCATTCCCGGCCGCCTGGTCTATAGCACCTTTGACTGGGGCATCCGCGACGCGGACGGCTACCACTTCATCCTGGGCCGCACCGACGACGTGATCAACGTGGCCGGCCACCGCCTGGGCACGCGCGAGATCGAGGAATGCATCTCTTCGCACGCCAACATTGCCGAGGTGGCGGTGGTGGGCGTGGCCGACCAGCTCAAGGGCCAGGTGGCCATGGCCTTTGCCGTGCCCAAGAACGCGGCCGCGCTGGAAACCCCCGAGGCGCGCGCCCAGCTCGAAGCCGAGGTGATGAAGCTGGTGGACAGCCAGATGGGCGCCGTGGCCCGCCCGGCCCGTGTGCACTTCGTGACCACGCTGCCCAAGACGCGAAGCGGCAAGCTGCTGCGCCGCGCCCTGCAGGCCGTGGCCGAGCGGCGTGACCCCGGCGACCTGACCACCATGGAAGACCCCGCCGCACTGCAACAGGTGAAGGTGCTGGTCGAGGCCTGATTTTGCTATCAAATCAATAGCTGATTGCGTCCTGTTGACGGGCGCTGACAGCTATTTTTTATGTTTGTGTGGGGGTGTGGCGCTGCGTCAGCGCTTCCACTCCGCCGGGCACTGCCAGCTGCGGCTCCAGGCCACAAACTCGGCCAGCGGCATGGGGCGGGCAATGTGGTAGCCCTGTGCCAGGTGGCAGCCCATTTGCGCCAGCATCTGGCCCTGGTCCACGGTCTCCACGCCTTCGGCAATCACGCGGTAGCCAAAGGAGCGGGCCAGCCCGATCACCCCTTGCACGATGGCCAAGTCGCCCGCGTCGTCCATCATGCCGTGCACAAAGCTCTGGTCGATCTTGAGCGTGGACAGCGGCAGCCGCCGCAGGTAGGTGAGCGAGGAGTAGCCGGTGCCAAAGTCGTCCAGCGCCACGCCCACGCCCTGCTGGCGCAGGTCGGCCAGGGTCTGCGCCACGGGTTCGATGTGGTACAGCGCTGCGGTTTCGGTGATCTCGATCTCCAGCAGATCGGGCGGCACATCGCTGTGGCGCGCCAGCTCGGCTGCCACCCAGCGCGCAAAGCCCGGTTGCTGCAGGTGCGGTGCAGACACGTTCACGCTCACGGGCAAGGGCAGGCCTTGGTTCTGCAGCGCGCGCACCAGTTGCAGGCCCGCCTGCAGCACCCATGCGCCAAAGGGTACTTCCAGCTCGGTGCCTTCCAGCTGCGGCAAAAAGGCGCCGGGTGCCAGCACGCCTTGCTGCGGGTGGCGCCAGCGGGCCAGGGCCTCGGCGCCCACCACGGTGCCCTGGCGCATGTCCACCTTGGGCTGGAGGAACAGTTCGAACTCGCCGCGCAGCAGCGCTTCGCGCAGGCGCTGGATCTGCTCGCGTACCTTGCGCGACTGGCGCTCCTGCGAGGAGTCGAACTCGTGCAGCCGGTTGCGTCCGGCCTGCTTGGCGGCGTACATGGCCTGGTCGGCATGGCGCAGCAAGGTGTCGGCGTCGGAGTCGTCCTGCGGGTACAGGGTGTAGCCAATGCTGGCCGTCACGCCCGCGCGGTGCTTGCCCAACTGGTAGGGCGAGGCAATGCTCTGCATGGCCTGCTGCAGCAACTGGCGGCATTCCTGCTCGCTGTGCACCTGGGGCAGCAGGATGGCGAATTCGTCGCCCCCCAGGCGGGCCACGCAGTCTTGCGGGCGCAGGGAGCGCACCATGCGCTGCGCGGCCACCACCAGCAGGCGGTCGCCTGCGTCGTGGCCCAGGCGGTCGTTCACGGGCTTGAATCCGTCCAGATCCAGGTAGGCCACGCCCAGCAGGGAGCCCAGGGCCTGGGCCTGGTCCATGGCTTCGGCGAGCTTGCGCGCCAGCATCACGCGGTTGGGCAGGCCCGTGAGTGTGTCGAAGTGCGCCAGGCGGCGCAGCAGGTTTTCCTGTTCGTGCTGGGCGGTCACATCGAGCGAAATGCCCAGCATGCGCTCGGGTTGGCCCTCGGAGTCCAGGCTGACGACCTTGCCCAGGTTGCGAATCCAGCGGTCTTTCTCGTGGGGCCTGCGAATGCGGAAGGTGGTGTCGAACGGTGTTTCGGGCTGGGCGACATGGCGAGTCACCTCGGTGGTCACGCGCAGCACTTCTTCGGGGCCCAGGGGCTCTGTCCACAGGAAGGCCGGGCCTTTCATGGTGCCTGCCGGAACGCCATGCATGCTGCGCCAGCGCTCGTCGCCCACCAGCATGCCGGTGTGCAGGTTCCAGTCCCAGCGGCCCAGGGCCGCCGTGGACAGGGTGAGCGAGAGCAACGCTTCGCGTTCGCGCACTTCTTCTTCCTGGCGCTTGCGGTCGGTGATGTCCTGCAGGGCAAACAGCCAGCAGACCTGGCCGTCGAACTCGGTGGCGCGCATGGACTGCAGGCAGGTGCGCCGTTCGCCGCTGCGCAGGGTGACCTGTAGTTCGTAGGCTTCAAGCAGTGGGCTGCGCTGTGCTGCCTCCACCAGTTCGGCGCGGTTCTGCGAGCTGAGCACACCCAGCTCTATCACACTGCGTCCCAAGGCCTCCTGGCGTGTATAGCCAAACATCGCCTCCCAGGCGGGGTTCACCTCCAGGTACACGTCGTCGTCGCGCCGCGTCAGCCCCATGGGATAGGGCAGCATCTGGAAGATGCGCGAAAAGCGCTCTTCGGACTGGCGCAGGCGCTGTTCAGCACGTTTTTGTTCGTCGATGTCCTGCATCACCCCGCGGATGCACAGCACGCGGCCGTTCTCGATCACGGGTTCGCCCCGGGCGCGGCCCCAGATGACCGTGCCGTCCGGCCGCTGGATCTCCACGTCCATGCTCCAGGGCGTGTGGTTCAGCAGGCAGTCGGCAATGCGCCGACGCATCTCGTTGCGCCAGCGCGGCGCCACGCAGGTGTTGATGTAGTCCTTGGGCAGGGCGGAGCCCCTGGGCAGGCCGTGGATGTCGTAGCAGACGTCCGACCAGAACACCAGGCCCTTGCCGCGCTCGTCCACCCAGTAGCCCAGTTGCGCCATGCGCCCGGCCTGGTCGAGGGCGGCGTTTTTGGCCAGCAGCTCGGTGCGGATGCGGGTTTCCTCGCTGGTATCGTGAAAGACAAACACCATGCAGTCTTCATCACCAATGCGCACCGGCTGGGCCGACATATTGCCAGGGATGACCTGTCCGTTGCTTTGGGCGTTCAGCGGAAGGTTCTGTACCTTGCCTTCGCGCTGCAGCGTGGTCACCAGCTTGCTGCGTTCCTGGTTGGTGGCCCAGATGTGAAGATCGGTGGAAGTGCGCCCCAGGATCTGCTCGCGCGTTTGGCCCACCAGCTGGCAGAAGGCCGGGTTGACCTCGACGTACATGCCATCGGCCACCCGGGTGATGCCTGCCGGGTCCGGCAGCGCTTCGTAGGTGGCCCGGAAATGGTCTGGGTGGGGGGCAGCGTGCGAAGCGCCTGGCTCCATGCCAGTAGCCTGCGCGGACAGCGGAGCAGGACTGGGCGGAAACGGCGCGGCGGACATTCCCCGAGTTTAGGCCTGTTCTGCCCCCTGCGCAGCCTTGGCGGGCCTCCGGATGAGTCCTGTTGACAACAGCGTTCCACCCACAATCACCGCCGCACACCCCAGCATCCAGGCGGTGACCGGTTCTCCCAAAAACACCGCGCCGTAGAAGACTGCAAACACCGGCGCCATGAAGGTGACCGCCAGCGCCCGGCTGGGCCCGGCATGGGCGATCAGGCGGAAATACAGGATGTAGGCGATGCCAGAGCACAGCACGGCAATCGCTACAATCGCCGCCCAGGCCCGTGGCCCCGGCATCACGGCGGGCCAGAACCACACGGTGGGCCCCAGCAGTGCCAGCGCTGCGCCCAGCATGCTGCCCGTGGCCGTGGCCAGCGGGGGCACGCCTTGCAGGTAGCGCCGTGCAAAACTGGCGGCCAGGGCATAGCAGGTGGTGGCGCCCAGGCAGGCCGCAAGGGCCCAGGGCGCCGCTGCCGACTTGATGCCCGCACCGCCGGGCGCGCGCCAGGCCAGCAGGGCCACGCCCACAAAGCCAATGCCCAGGCCCAGCCAGCGCATGCGCTGGATGCGGTCGCCCAGCCACACCCAGGCCACCAGCGCGCCAAACAGCGGCACCGTGGCGTTGAGGATGGAGGCCAGCCCGGTGGTGATGTGCAACACCGCCCAGGCATAGAGCGCAAACGGAATGGCCGAGTTGAGCAGCCCTGACAACAACACTGGCCGCCAGTGGCGGCGCAAGGCCGGCCACTGGCCCTGGTGCAACAGGATGGGCCAGAGGAACACCGTGGCCAGCAGCACGCGCATGCCCGCCGTGGGCAGCGGCCCAAATTCCGCAGCACCCAGGCGCATGAACAGGAACGACGCCCCCCACAGGGCGGACAGCAGCAGAAACTCGCCGATCCATTCGGATACGGGGCGGGTCGTGGACGCAGTGGGGCTCATGCAGATGCTTTCATGTCAATGCCTTCCAGGCGCAGCAGCGCCTGTTTGCGCTCCAGCCCTCCGGCATAGCCCGTGAGGCTGCCGTCGCTCCCCAGCACGCGGTGGCAGGGCACGACCACGCTCAACGGGTTGCGCCCCACCGCCGCACCCACGGCGCGCACGGCCTGCGCCTTGCCGATGGTGTGTGCCAGCGCGCCGTAGCTGGCCGTCTGGCCGCGTGGAATGCGCAGCAGGGCCTGCCACACCGTCTGCTGAAACGGCGTGCCGCCGCCCAAATCCAAGGCCAGGTCAAAACCGGTCCGCTCGCCACGCAGCACCTGTTGCATCTGCTGGGCCGCTTCGCGCAGCACCGGGTGCTGCGGCGCCTGGGGCCAGGTGGGGAGTGCATTGGGAAGGTGCCGCTGGTCATCGAACCACAGACCGCACAGGCCCAGGGGCGACGCCGCCAGCCAGACCTTGCCCAGGGGCGTGTCGGTGGTGGATTGCACGGTGGAGGGATGGAAGCGCATGGTGAAGAGCCCTGATTAAAAGCGATTTTTGGCCTTTGCGCTTGCGGGGTAAGCGCAAGCAGCTATGCTTTTGATAGTGAAGTAGAACTGATGCTGCCCGTCGCCCAGGCCCGCAGCACCGCATAGCCGCGCCAGGGTCGCCAGGCCTGCGCCAGCGCAGTGGCGGCGCGTGCCGGCTGGGGTTGGCCCTGCACGCCCAGGGCCTTGTGCAGGGCCACGTCGCCTGCCGGAAAGGCGTCGGGCCAGCGCAGCGCGCGCAGGGCGATGTACTGCGCCGTCCAGTCGCCAATGCCGGGCAACTGGCACAGGGCCTGGGTGGTGGCGTGCACGTCGGCACCGGGGTGCAGGGCGAGTTGGCCGCTGTCCACCGCCCGCGCCAGCGCCACGATGGCGGCCTGGCGCTGGCGCACGATGCCCAGTTGCCCCAACACCTCGCCTTCAGCCCGCGCCAGGGTGGCGGGGGCGGGGAACAGGCGTTGCAGCTCGGGCCAGGGCGTGGCCACGGGTTCGCCCAGGCGCTCCACCAACCGCTGGCCCAGCGTGCGCGCCGCCGCCACGGTGATCTGCTGGCCCAGCACGGCGCGCACGGCCAGTTCAAAGCCATCAAAGGCGCCCGGCACACGCAGGCCCTCGCCGCCCGGAAAGGCCGCGCCCAGCACTGCATGGATGGCGGCCGGGTCGGCGTCCAGGTCGAGCATGGCGCGCACCCGTGCAATCACCTGGGCCAGTGCGGGGGCCAGGGCTTCGCTGGTTTGCAGCCATACCTGGTGGCGCGCGGTGTCAAAGCGTGCCGCCATCCAGCCGGTCAGTTCCCGGGAACCGGCCTGCAGCCGCACGGTGCGCCGAAGGGTGCCGCTGGCGGGGTCGGCACATTCCACGCCGGTGAACTGGCGCTGCGCAAAAAAGGCCAGCAGCGCTGGCACATCCAGCGGCGGGCGGTACGCCAGGCGGATGCTGCCGCACAGCCCTGCATCGCCAGGGGCCGCTGGCGCGCCCGCGCGGCGCAACTGGCTGGGGTTGAGGCCGTAATGCCCCGCAAACGCCGCGTTGAAGCGACGCATGCTGCCAAAGCCACTGGACAGCGCTACCTGGGTGACGGGCAACTGGGTGTCGGTCAGCAGTTGCTTGGCCAGCAGCAGGCGCCGGGTTTGCAGGTATTGCAGGGGGGACACGCACAGCGCTGCCTCAAAAATGCGGCGCAGGTGCCGGTCGCTCACGCCCAGGCGCTGCGCCAGCCGGGCCACGCCCAGGCCCTCGGGGGTGTCCCAGGCCTGGGGCGCGTCGATCAGGCGCAGCGCCTGCTGCACCAGGATGCTGCTCGCGTCCTGCACCGACCAGGCCAGCGCCTGCGGCGCCACCTCGGGGCGGCAACGCAGGCAAGGGCGAAAGCCTGCGCTCTCGGCCTGGGCCGCCAGTGCGAAGAAGCGGCAGTTCTCGCGCCGTGGCGTGCGCACGGCGCAGACAGGGCGGCAGTAGATGCCGGTGCTGGTCACGCCGGTGAAGAACTGCCCGTCAAAGCGCGCATCGCGCGAGCACAGCGCCAGGTAGCGGCTGTCGTCGGGTGCGGGGAGCGGGGCTGGGGCGGGCATGGGTACATCATAGGGATCTGGCATGTGCAGGCTGGCCGTTTTCGGACATGTGCTTTGCGCCCCAGCGGAGTACAGGGGCCGCCTACAATCGGCGCCATTCCACGCAGTGCAGAAAGCCCCCCACCGTGCAAGTTGCTCCCGCCATCTTCAAAGCCTATGACATCCGGGGCATCGTCCCCGGCACCCTCGACGAACATGTGGCCCGCTGCCTGGGCCGCGCCTTTGGCACGGCGGCCCGTATCGAGGGTGAATCCGTCGTTGCCGTGGGGCGCGACGGGCGCCTGTCCGGCCCGCTGCTGTCGCAGGCGCTGATGTTGGGCCTGGCCGAAAGCGGCATGGAGGTCATCGACATTGGCCTGAGCACCACGCCCATGCTTTACTTTGCGGCCAGCACGCTGTGCAACAGCGGCATCCAGGTCACGGGCAGCCACAACCCCAAGGACTACAACGGCTTCAAGATGGTGCTGAACGGCCGCGCCATTTATGGCGACGAGATCCAGGGTCTGCGCCGCTGCATCGAGGAGCAAAGCTGGACACTGGCGCAGGGCGGCTTCATCCGCCAGGCCGACGTGCTGCCTGCTTACCGCGAGCGCATCGTCTCCGACATCCAACTCGCTCGCCCCATGAAGATCGTGGTGGACAGCGGCAACGGCATTGCCGGTGCCTCGGCGCCCGCCATCCTGCGCGCCATTGGCTGCGAGGTGACGGAGCTGTTCTCCGAGGTGGACGGCGACTTCCCCAACCACCACCCCGACCCGAGCAAGCCCGAAAACCTGCGCGACCTGATTGCCGCACTGCAGGCAAGCGACGCCGAACTGGGCCTGGCCTTTGATGGCGACGGCGACCGCCTGGGCATCGTCACGCGCAGCGGCGACAACATCTTCCCCGACCGGCAGATGATGCTGTTTGCCCAGGACGTGCTCTCGCGCGTGCCCGGCGGCACCATTCTGTTCGACGTCAAATGCACCCAGCGCCTGGCGCCCGCCATTGCGCAGGCCGGTGGCCAGCCGCTGATGTACAAGACCGGCCACTCGCTCATCAAGGCACGCATGAAGGAGCTTGATTCGCCCCTGGGCGGCGAGATGAGCGGCCACATCTTCTTCAAGGAGCGCTGGTTCGGCTTTGACGACGGCACCTACGCTGGCTGCCGCCTGCTCGAAATCCTGAGCCGCCATGCCGACCCCGGCGCCGTGCTGCAAGGCCTGCCCACCAGCCACAGCACGCCCGAACTGAACGTGGCCTGCGCCGAGGGCGAGCCGCACCGCCTGACCGCCGAACTCCAGGCCCTGGCCGCCGAAGCGTTCGCTGCACCGGCCCAGATCAACACCATCGACGGCCTGCGCGTGGACTGGCCCGACGGCTTCGGCCTGATCCGCGCCAGCAACACCACGCCCGTGCTCGTGCTGCGCTTCGAGGGCCACACCCCCGAAGCCCTGCATCGCATCGAGGCGGCCATGCTGGCGCTGCTCCAACGCGTCAAGCCCGACGCCCAGGTGAGCGCGGCCGCGCATTGAACCCGCCCGCTATGGCGCGCATCGTTCTGTGGCTGTATTCCGCCCTGATGTGGGCCGCACAGCCGCTGCTGCTGCGCAAGCTGCGCCGTCGTGCCCTTGCCGAGCCGGGCTATGCCCAGCATGTGGACGAGCGTTTTGGGCGCTACGGACGGCCACTGGACAGCCTGGTGCCCCACAGCACCCAGCATGCGCAGGGGCCGCTGGTGTGGGTGCATGCTGTTTCGCTGGGTGAAACGCGGGCGGCGGCGATCCTGCTCGGCGTTTTGCGGGAGCAGATTCCCGGCATGCGCCTGCTGCTCACGCACGGCACCGCCACCGGGCGGGCCGAGGGCGAAAAGCTCCTGCACCCCGGCGACCTGCAGGTCTGGCAGCCCTGGGACACCCCCGGCGCCGTGGCGCGCTTTCTGCAGCGCTTTCGGCCCAGCGTGGGCATCTTGATGGAGACCGAGATCTGGCCCAACCTGGTGCAGGCCTGCCAGCAGCGCGGCATTCCACTGGTGCTGGCCAACGCGCGGCTCAACGCTGCGTCGCTGCACAAGGCCCGGCGCCTGGCCTGGCTGGCCCGGCCCGCCTACAGCGCCCTGGCCGCAGCATGGGCGCAGACCGAAGCCGATGCGCAGCGCCTGCGCGCCCTGGGCGCGCCCGTGCAGGCCGTGCTGGGCAACCTCAAGTTCGACGTAGAACCCCACGCCGCGCAACTGGCCCAGGGCCGCGCCTGGCGCGCCCAGCAGCAGCGGCCCGTGGTCATGCTGGCCAGCTCGCGCGAAGGCGAAGAGGCCCTGTGGCTTCAGGTTATTGGAAAAAATCGGCCTCCAAGGCGCACCCAGCAAGCGCAAACAGCTATCAAAACAGTAGCAAATGGTGCTGCCAGTGCAGCGCTGCCCGTGCAATGGCTGGTGGTTCCGCGCCATCCGCAGCGGTTTGCGCAGGTACTGCAGTTGCTGCGCGATGCTGGGCTGCGTGTGTCGCGCCGCAGCACCTGGGCCCAACCGCCGCAGGACGTGGACGTGTGGCTGGGCGACACCTTGGGTGAAATGCCGCTGTACTACGGACTGGCCGATGTGGCCCTCATGGGGGGCAGCTTTGCGCCCCTGGGGGGCCAAAACCTCATCGAAGCGGCGGCCTGCGGCTGCCCGGTGCTGCTGGGGCCGCACACCTTCAACTTTGCCGATGCCGCCGAGCGCGCCTGCACCCAAGGCGCAGCCCAGCGCGTGCAGGACATGGACCAGGCCGTGCAGGCAGCCCACGCCTGGGTGGCCAACGCCCAGGCCCTTGCCCAGGCACGCAGCGCAGCCCTGGCGTTTGCCCAGGCGCACCGTGGTGCGGCACAGGCCACGGCCCGTGCGGTTTGCGGCCTGCTGCCGGAGTCTTTGCCATGAAACCCACCCACCTCAGAACCCGCGCCGTCCATGCCGGACAGCAGCCCGACCCCGGCACCGGCGCCATCGCCACCCCCATCACCCAGACCACGGCCTTTGGCTACGGCACGCTGGAGCGGGGCGCGGCCCTGTTTGCGGGCGAGGTGCCAGGCTACCGCTACAGCCGATTCGCCAACCCCACGGTGGCTGCGCTCGAAGCCAAGCTGGCCGATCTGGAAGGGGCGCAGGCGGCGGTGGCCTTTGCCAGTGGCACGGCGGCCACGGCGTCGCTGGTGCTGGGCCTGTTGCGCCCCGGTGATGAGCTGGTGTTTCTGGGCCCGCTGTATGGCGGCACCGAGGGCCTGCTGCGCAATCTGGGCGAACGCTGGGGCATCCGCGTGGTCGATGCCACGGCCACCGGGCTGGAGGCCAGCCTCACGCCCGCCACGCGCATGGTCTGGGTCGAAACACTTACCAACCCCACCCTGCGCGTGCACGACCTGGCGGCCGTGGCTGCCGTGGCGCGTGCGCGCGGCATCACCACCGTGGCGGACAACACCTTCTGCACACCCTGCCTGGTGCGCCCGCTGGAGTGCGGCATCGACCTGGTGATGCACTCCATGACCAAATACCTGGGCGGCCATGGCGACGCCACGGGCGGCATTGTGGCTGGTGCCGATGCGCTGGTCGGCCCCGTGCGCAAGACCGGGCTGGGCCAGGTGGGCGGCAACCTCGCGCCGCAGGAGGCCTTCCTGTTCCTGCGCGGCATCAAGACCTTGCCGTTGCGCATGGCGGCCCACTGCGAAGGTGCCCTGGCGGTGGCCCGTTTCCTGCAGCAGCATCCCGCCGTGTGCGCGGTGCACTATCCCGGACTGGAGAGCCACCCCCAGCACGCCCTGGCCCGACGCCAGATGCAGGGCGGCTTTGGCGGCATGGTGGCGTTTGAACTGCAGCGCTGCGAACGCAGTGCCGTGGCGGCGGTGCTCAACCGCCTGGCACTTTTCACCCAGGCCGTCTCGCTGGGCGACACCGACAGCCTGGCCTGCCACCCGGCCAGCACCACGCACAGCTTCGTATCGCAGCAGGCACGCGATGCGGCCGGAGTGACCGAGGGCCTGGTGCGCCTGAGCGTGGGCATTGAACACCCCGACGATCTGGTGGCCGACCTGGCGCAGGCCCTGGATGGATGCGCGCCATGACGGGCGCAGGGCAGGGCGAACGCCTGCCCGACGCCGTTATTTGACGAGCTGCTGGTTCAGCGCCTTCACATCGTCCAGCGTGAGCGTGCCGACGGCCTGGCGCAGCTTGAGCTGGCCCAGCAGCACGTTGTAGCGCGCCACGGCCAGGTCGCGCTTGGTCTGGAACAGTTGGCTTTGGGCGTTGAGCACGTCGATGTTGATGCGCACGCCCACCTGGTAGCCCAGCTTGTTGGCGTCCAGCGCGCTCTGACTGGATTGCTCCGCGGCCTCCAGGGCCTTGACCTGGCCCATGCCCGACTGCACGCCAAAGAAGGCGCTGCGCGTGGCCTGGGCGACGTTGCGGCGGGCGGTTTCAAGGTCGGCCTCGGCCTTTTGTTCCAGCGCCAGGGTTTCCTTCACGCGGTTCTGCACGGCGAAGCCTGCGAACAAAGGCAGGTTCATCGCCAGCCCCACCGTGGCGTTGTTGGTGCGCGTGTTGACGTTGGGCAGTGTGGCCGTGCCGTTGGGGTTGTGGGTCACGCTGTAGCTGGCCTGCAAATCCAGCGTGGGCAGGTGGCCGGTCTCGGCCTTGCGCGTTTCCAGGCGGGCCACATCCAGGGCCAGGGCGGCCTGGCGCACGCCGGGCTGCTGATCCTGGGCCGTCTGCACCCAGCTATCGACGTTGGCGGGCTGTACCTCAGGCAGTTGCAGGGGCAGGGCCACGGGTTGCGGCTTGGTGCCCTGGATGCCCACCAGTTGGTCCAGCGCCAGTTTCTTGACACGCAGGTCGTTTTCGGCCGCGATCTCCTGGGCCGTGACCAGGTCAAACTGGGCCTGGGCTTCGCGTGTGTCGGTGATGGTGGCGGTGCCGACCTCGAAGTTGCGCTTGGCTGCGGCCAGTTGTTCGGACACGGCGGCTTTCTGGGCCTGCACAAAGGTCAGTGTGTCCTGCGCAGACAGCACATCGAAGTAGGCCTGGCTCACGCGGATGAGCAGATCCTGCTGCGCAGCGTCCAGCTGGGCCTGGGCCACGTCCACGCCGCGCTGGCCTTGCTCGTAGGAAATGCGGTTGGCGGGGCGGTACAGAGGCTGCGAGGCGCTGAGCGCGAGGTTTTGCGTGCCGCTGCTGCGATCCACCGGCGGGCGGGTGACTTCGGTGTTGGAGCGGCTCACGCCGGCCGACAGGCCTGCGCTGGGCAGCAGGCCTGCACGGGCCTGGTCGGCGCGGCGCTGGGCGGCCTCCAGTTGGGCCTGGGCGGACTGCCAGGTGGAGTCGTAGGCGCGGGCCGAATCCACCAGTTCGATCAGGCTCTGGGCCTGTGCCGGGGCGGCCAGTGCGGCGCCCAGCGCCAGGGTCAGGGGAAGCATCCGGAACAGCTGCATGGGAGGGGTCTTTCTAGGGTTGCCTGCAAGAGGGGGAGACGGGGCCGGGGGACGGGCTGCCTTTCAGTACCGGGGCACCTGGGGATCGTGTTCCTGCGACCAGGCGTCGATGCCGCCTTCGATGTTGGCCACACGGTCACACCCTTGCTGTGCCAGCCAGGCCGCCACGCGCATGCTGCGCACGCCGTGGTGGCACAGGCAGGCCACGGGGCGGTCCAGGTCCAGTTCGGCCAGCCGCGCGGGCAGGTGGCCCATGGGGACAGCCTGCAATTCAAAGCCCTGCGCTGGCACGCTGGCCAGGGCGCATTCCCAGGGTTCGCGCACATCCAGCACCAGCGGGCGGGGGTGGCCCTCCTGGGCAAACCAGGAGAGCAGTTCAGCGGGCCGGACCAGATCAACCATAAAGCTGTGGGGGGATGCGTTGTGCGTCAGAACTGGAAGGCCGAGGGCTCTTCGAAATGCTGCAGGCGGGCGGCGTTCACGTCCCAGGGGTAGCTCACCTCAAAACGGTCGCCCTTGCGACGCACCATGGTGGCGCGCATCACCGGCTCCTGGCCGGTGATGGCCAGCAGGCGGCCACCGTCGCTGAGCTGGGACAGCAGGCGTGCGGGCACTTCGGCCACCGAGCCGCTGAGCACGATGGCGTCGAACGGGCCGTCGGGGATGGGGTCCAGGGCGCCATCGGCCGGGCGCACGCTGGCGTTGGTGATGCCTGCGCGCTCCAGGTTCTCGCGTGCCATCAGGGCGAGCTGGGGATCGAGTTCAAGCGACACCACCTGGGCCGCCTGGTGCGCCATGAGCGCTGCCATGTAGCCCGAACCGGCGCCGATTTCCAGCACGCGGTCGTCCTTGGTCAGTTGCAGGTCCTGCAGCATGCGCGCCTCGACGTTGGGCTTGAGCATGCACTGGCCGCTGCGCAGGGCCGCCTGGGGCTCGCCCTGCAGGGGGATTTCCATGTCCACAAACGCCATGGCCTGGTAGGCCTGGGGCACGAAGTCTTCGCGGTGCACCTGGTCCAGCGTCTCCAGCACGGCAGAAGCCACCACGTTCCAGGTGCGGATCTGCTGCTCGATCATGTTGTAGCGTGCCTGGGTGGTGGGGCAGCTGGTGTCGGCGGTGGTGTTCAGGGGCATGTTCATGGAGGGGCTCCAATAGGGTGGTGTGGGGGCTGTTTGGGACAAACCCTTGATTTTAAGTCGGGCTTGCCTCTTTTGGGCCCCAACGGCGGCGCGCCCATTGCGCCAGATCGTCCATGTAGCAATAGACCACCGGCACCACCACCAGCGTCAGCAGCGACGAGGTGATCACCCCGCCGATCACGGCCTGGCCCATGGGGGCGCGCTGCTCGGCGCCTTCGCTCAGCGCAAAGGCCAGCGGAACCATGCCGAAGATCATGGCCAGCGTCGTCATGAGGATGGGGCGCAGGCGCACGCGGGCGGCCAGCAGCAATGCCTCGGCACGCGGCAGGCCGGGCACGGTGCAGCCTTGCTCGTCGGTGTGCTCGCCGCGAACCCGGATGGCAAAGTCCACCAGCAAAATGGCGTTCTTGGTCACCAGCCCCATGAGCATGACCACCCCGATGACCGAGAAGATGGACAGCGTGGAGCGGAACATCATCAGCGCCAGCACCACGCCGATGAGCGTGAGCGGCAGCGAGGTCATCAGCGCCAGCGGCTGCAAAAAGCTCTTGAACTGGCTCGCCAGAATCATGTAGATGAAGATGATCGCCATGGCCAGGGCCGACACGGCGTAGGTGAACGACTCCTGCATGTTCTTGGTGGAACCGCCGAACTGGTAGCGGTAGCCCGGCGGCAGGGCCGTGCTGTCGAGCACCTTGCGGATGTCGGCCGACACCTCGCCCGCCGAGCGCTGGTACACGTTGGCGTTGACGGCCACTTCGCGCGTCAGGCTGCGCCGGTTGATTTGGTTGGGGCCGGTGGACTCGCGCACCTGCGCCACCTGGCCCAGGCGCACGATGCGGCTGCTGCCATCGACAGCGCTCAGGGCAAAGGGCAGGTATTCCAGGTCCTGCGGGTTGTCGCGGGCTTCGGGGGCCAGGCGCACGTTCACGTCGTAGGTCTGGTTGTCGGGCGCGCTCCAGTTGCCCACCGTCTGGCCGGCAATCAGCGTGCGCAGCGACTGCGCCATGGACATGACCGACAGGCCCAGGTCCGAGGCCGCATCGCGCCGCACGTCCAGCGCAATCACCGGCTTGTCGGGCTTGACGCTTGAATCCAGGTCCACCAGGCCGGGGATGTCGCGAATTTTGGCGCTGATCTCGCGCGTCAGGCGTGCCAGCTCCTGCTGGTCCGGGCCCTGCAGCGAGAACTCGATCTGCTTTTGCCCGCCCACGGGGTCGAGCAGGCCTACGTGCGTGACCGTGATGCCGGGGATGGCGCGCAACTGCTCGCGCAGCGCGGCGGACATTTCATCCACGCCGCGCTGGCGATCCTTGCGATCGAGGAGACGCACGTAGATGCTGGCGTAGATTTTGCCCTGCGTGGTGCCGGTGTTGATGGTCGAGAGCGTGTAGCGCACCTCGGGCATTTCACGGATCACGGCCTCGACCTGGCGGGTCTTCATCTCGGTGGCCTCGATGGAGGCGCCCACCGGCACGTAGAAGTTCACCATGGTCTCGGAAAAGTCGGCCTTGGGCGCAAACTCCGTGCCCAACATGGGCACCATGAACACGCTGAGCACGAAGATGCCCAGCGCCAACGCCAGGGTCTTGAGCTTGTGCACCAGCGACCAGCGCAGCAGCCGTTGGTAGAACTCGGCCAGTGCCTCGGTGGCATGGTCAAACCAGCCGGTCACGCGGCCTATGGTCTTGTCGTAGAAGGTGACGGGCGTCACCTTCTGGCCGTGGGCATGGATGCTGGGGTCGTGCCACACGCTCGACAGCATGGGGTCGAGCGTGAAGCTCACAAACATCGAAATCAGCACCGCTGCGACGATGGTGATGCCGAATTCGTGAAAGAACTTGCCGATGATGCCGCCCATGAAGCCAATGGGCAGGAACACCGCCACGATGGACAGCGTGGTGGCCAGCACCGCCAGTCCGATTTCCTGCGTGCCGTCCATGGCCGCTGCGTAGGGCCCCTTGCCCATCTGCACATGGCGCACGATGTTCTCGCGCACCACGATGGCGTCGTCGATCAGCAGACCCACGCACAGGCTCAGCGCCATCAGCGTGATCATGTTGATGGTGAAGCCGAACATGTGCATGAACAAGAAGGTGCCAATGAGCGCGATCGGCAGCGTCAGCCCGGTGATCACCGTGGAACGCCAGGAGTTGAGGAACAGGAACACGATCAGCACCGTGAGCAGGGCGCCTTCGATCAGCGTCTGGCGCACGTTGTTCACGGCCACGCGGATGGGGCGCGAGCTGTCGCCAATGGTCTCCAGCCGCACGCCGGGGGGCAGTTCCTTGCGCAGCGTCTGCACGGCGGCGTTCAGGCCATCAACCACGTCAATGGTGTTTTCGCCCTGGGCCTTTTGCACTTGCAGCAGCAGCGTGCGCTCGCCGTTGTACAGGGCCAGGCTTTCGGCCTCCTGCGGGCCGTCCTGCACACGGGCGATCTGGTCCACACGCACGGGCTGGCCGCCCCGGCGCGCCACGATGATGCGGCCAAAGTCCTCGGGGCGCTGCATGCGGGCGTCGATCTGCACCATGCGGTCCTGCGTGAGCGAGCGCACTGCGCCCAGTGGCAGATCCTGGTTCTCGGTCCGAACGGCCTGTGCCACCTGTTCGGGGGTGATGGCGTAGGCCTCCAGCGCCTTGGGGTCGAGGTAGATGTTGATTTCGCGCTTGGTGGCGCCCACCAGCGTCACGGCGCCCACGCCGCGCACGTTCTCCAGGCGTTTTTTCAGGGTCTGGTCGGCCCAGGTGGTCAGCTCCACTGCGCTCTGGCGCGTGGCGGCGTCGCCATCGGGCAGCACGGCCAGCGACCACACGGGGCGGCTGGACGGGTCAAAGCGCAGCACGCGCGGCTCCTTGACCTCGTCGCGGAACTGGGTGCGCACGGTGGCCATTTTTTCGCGCACGTCCTCGGCGGCCTTGCGGCCATCAATGTGCAGCTCGAACTCGATGATGACGACGGCCGTGCCTTCGTAGCTGCGCGAGGTGAGCGCATTGATGCCCGCAATCGAGTTGACGCCTTCCTCGATCTTCTTCGTGACCTCGCTCTCGACGATCTCAGGCGAGGCACCGGGGTAGTCTGCCGTGACCACCACCACCGGAAAATCAATCTCGGGGAACTGATCCACCTTGAGGCGCTGGTAGGAAAACGCGCCCAGCACCACGATGGCCAGCATGACCATGGTGGCGAACACCGGATTCTTGAGGCTGACCTTGGTGAACCACATGCTGCGTCCTTAGCGTGCCGAGGCCGCAGAGCTTGCGGGTGCCGCCGCCGCGCTGGAAGACGCTGCCGGGGCCACATCGGGCAGGCGCAAGCGCGTGCCCACCGGCAGCGCGCCCACACGCCCGGCCAGCACGGTGGCGCCCTCGGGCACGCCCTGCACGGCCACCAGGGTCTGGCCCTGGGCTTCGAAACGCTCGCCCTGTTGCACGGCCAGGTGGGCCACACGGCCCTGGTCAGCCACCTGCACGTAAGGCTCGGGCCGGTCGATGCGCACCGATTCGAGCGGCACCACCAGGCGCTGCACCTGCCCCACATCCAGCCGTCCCTGCACAAACAGGCCATGGCGCAGCGCAGGCGTGTCGGGGCCGCGCTCCACACCCAGGTACACCGGCACGGCGCGGCTGCCGCTCTGGGCACTGGGGCTGATACGCAGCACCGTGGCCTGCACCGTCTGCCCGCTGCCTTCGATGGCCAGTTGCGCCTTCTGGCCTACCTTCACGCTCAGGGCATCGGCAGGCGCCAGCTGTGCTTCCAGTTCCATGCGCGAAAGGTCCACCACCTCCAGGATGCGCGTGTCCACCGCCACACGCTCCCCGTTTTGAACCAGGCGCTGCGCCACCTGCCCGGTCAGCGGGCTGCGCAGCGCGGCATCGGCCAGCGACTTCTGGGCCACATCCACGGCGGCCAGCGCCGCCTGGTGGCTGGCTTGGGCGGCGCTAAGGTTGGCCTGCGAGGTGTCCAGCGCCGTGCGCGAAATAAAGCCCTGATCCACCAGGGCGCGGTTATTGTTGAACTGGCGCTGCGCAATGTCCACCTGGGCGCGTGCGGCATCGGCCTGCTGCTGCGCCTGGCGTACGCGCGCCTGCAATTCCGTGGGATCGATGCGCGCTACCTCCTGGCCTGCGCGCACGCTGTCGCCTTCGCGCAGGGACAGGCCCTGCACCTCGCCCGGCACCCGGGCCTTGATGAAGGCCGTCTGTACGGCGCGCACCGTGCCGGTCAGGGGCACGGTCAGGGGCAAGGTCTGGTTTCGCGCCACCCACAGCTCGTTGCTGGCCACTTGCATGACCACCTCTGAACGGGCGGGGGTGGCCAGGGCTTGCTGCTGTGCCTTGCGTGCACCCAGGGCGCGCAACGTACCTGCACCGACCAGGACGACAACAACGGCGGCGACAGTCCAGGGAATCCAGCGTTTCATGGGCAGCTCAGGGTTGGGTGGGGGAGGGAGGGGTGGCCTCGGGTCTTGTCAGCAGCCCATGGAGCAGGGTCTCGACCTGGCTCGCTATGTAGCGCTCGGGCTGGAAATCCATGCCCACGGGCACGCAGGCGCCCACGGAGTGCTTCCACAGCATCAGGAAGATCATGGGCGCCAGCACGGTGAACACCGCGTATTCCAGCGGCACCGGGCGGAACTCGCCCCGGTCGATGCCGCGTTGCAGCAGCGCGCGGATCATTTCTTGGCCTGGCAGGATGACTTCCTGCTGGTAAAAGGCCGTGATGTCGGGGAAGTTGCAGGCCTCGCTCAGAATGAGCTTGGTGATGCCCGAGGCGCGTGTGGAGCCGATGGATTCCCACCAGGTGCGGTAGCCATAGCGCAGCATGTCGGCGGTGCTGCCCTCGTAGTGCAGCAGTTCGTTGCGCCACTCGGCAAAGCGGCCCACGATATTTTCACGCACCACGGCCTTGAACAGCTCTTCCTTGCTGGGGAAGTACAGAAACAGCGTGCCCTTGGACACCCCGGCCCGTGCGGCCACTTCCTCCACCCGCGTGGCGGCATAGCCCTTCTCGACGAACAGGTCGAGCGCGGCGTCCAGCAACTCGCCGGGGCGCGCTTCCTTGCGACGCTCGCGTTTGCTGTGGGAGGAGGGGAGAGCAGAATCGGACAAATCGGAACCAAGTTAATGACTGACTGGTTAGTAATGTAGCAAATGCGTTCCGGTGGGTCAATGGAGGGGTATGGCAGCACGCCAGGTCGATCATCGGCCCCAGGATTGCGCCCCGTCAAAACCGGATTGCCCTCCCAGGATTGCGAATGGTTGACAATCGTTCGCACTGGAATGTGGCTTTTCAGCTTAGGGAGCCACAGCATGCACTCCTTGAACACTGAACCATCCGTCCAGGCACAGCTTCGGCGGCGCGACTGGACCAAGACAGGCACGGGCCTGGCGGTCATCGCGGCGCTGGGAATGCCAGCCAGTGGCGGCGCAGGAGCCACCGAAATGACCACCGAAACCCGCGACCAGGGCATGCCCACCTTCTATGCCCAAGCCCCTAGTCTCATCCTGCGCGACCCGCTGGCCCAGTTCCTGGGTGCGGCGCAGGATGGCGTCATGGAATACCGTTATGCCGACGCCGTGCGCCTGGCAGGCCATTCCTGCCCCACGGTGGCAGGCGCCTGGCTGATGACCCTGCACGGCCTGCGTGCGCTGTACGGAAGCGACATGCCGGTGCGTGGCGAGGTCGAGGTGCTGATGCGCGACGCACGCGACAGCGGCGTGACCGGCGTCATCGCCTCCGTGGCGCAACTGATCACCGGCGCGGCGCCCGAAACCGGCTTTCAGGGCATCGGCTCCGCGCACCGCTTTGCGCGCAACAACCTGCTGGTGTTTGGCGCGGGCAGCCTGCAAGGCGTGCTGGGACTGCGCCGCAAGGACACAGGCCAGGCCGTGCAGGTCCGACTGGATGGCAGCGTGGTGCCCTGGCCCGATGAAATGAAGGCCCTGATGCCCAAGGCCATCTCCGGCCAGGCCAGCGCCGCAGAACTGGCCCGCTTTGGCGCGCTGTGGCAAGACCGTGTGCGAAAAATGGTGGTTGAGCACGCTGCCGACACCGCCATGGTGCAGGTGTCAGACTTGAATGTCGCCTGACATGGACCAAGGAGCACCGCCATGACCCACGCCGCCACCGCCCAGCCTCTGCAAACCCTCACCCTGGGCGGCGGGTGCTTCTGGTGCCTGGACGCGGTGTACCGCCGCGTGCGCGGCGTGGTGGCGGTGGAGTCGGGCTACTGCAACGGCCATGTGCCGCAGCCCAGCTACGAGCAGGTCTGCCGTGGCGATACCGGCCATGCCGAGGTGGTGCGCCTGCAGTTCGACCCCGCCCAGGTGAGCGCGCGTGAGCTGCTGGAGATCTTCTTCTGCATCCACGACCCGACCACCCCCAACCGCCAGGGCAACGACGTGGGCCCGCAGTACCGCAGCGGGGTGTACTTTGAAGACCCGCAGCACGCCGAACTGGCGCGGGACATCATCCACACCCTGGAGCGTGACGGCGGCCTGGGCGCCCCCGTGGTGACCGAGGTGCTGCCGCTGCACAACTACAGCGCCGCCGAGGACTACCACCAGGACTACTTTGCGCACAACCCGCACCAGGGCTACTGCGCCTACGTGGTCGGCCCCAAGGTCGAGAAGTTTCGCAAGACCTTTGCCCAGTACCTGAAGTAAGTCGTCGCGGCATAATGCAACCCGCTTGCATTATGAACACCGCCAACACCCCCTCCACCACCGCCTGGACCTTGCCCGCTGGCATGCGTGCGACCAAGGCCACACGCGCCCTGGCCGCGCTGTACCGCGCACGGCCCGAGGCGGCCTTGTCGCCCGCCGAAGTGCAGGCCGCACTGGTGCAGGCCGGGGTGGCGGTCAACCGCGTCACCGTGTACCGCCTGCTGGACCGCTGCGCCGCCGCAGGCCTGCTGCACCGGCAGATCGACAGCGCCCGCGTCACGCGCTACCACCTGGCTGATCCGGCGCAGCAGGAAGGCGCACCGCGTTTTGAGTGCGACGGCTGCCACCGCCAGTTCCGCCTCGACCAGGGTGCCGACCGCCTGCAAGGCGCTCTGCAACAGGTGCTGCGCGCCCTGGCGCGCTCGGGCCACCAGGGGCAGAGCGTGGACATTGCCGTGCACGGCCTGTGCGCGGGCTGCGCCCACACGGAGCGCGGCGCATGATTCGTACCCACGGCCTGGCGTGCAACTACGCTGGCGCCCAGCCGCTGCGTTTTCCCGATGTGGACCTGCCCCAGGGCGGCCGCCTGCTGGTGCAGGGGCGCTCGGGCAGCGGCAAGTCCACCTGGCTGTCGCTGGTGGCCGGGCTGCGCACGCCCAGTGCCGGGCAGGTGTGCGTGGCGGGTCAGGCGCTGACGGATCTGCGCGGCAGCGCGCTGGACGCCTGGCGTGCCCGGGCCATTGGCTTCTTGCCCCAGCGCCTGCACCTGAGCCACGCCCTGAGCGTGCACGACAACCTGGCGCTGGCCTACTTTGCCGCCGGCCTGCCGCGCGACGATGCAGCCATCGCACAGGCGCTGCACCCCCTGGGCGTAGGCGACCTGGCCGCGCGCTATCCGGCGCAGTTGTCGGGCGGGCAGGCGCAGCGCGTGGCCCTGGCCCGTGCCGTGCTGCTGCGCCCGGCGGTGCTGCTGGCCGACGAGCCCACCGCCAGCCTGGACGACGAAGCCGCCGCCCAGGCGCTGGACCTGCTGCAGCAATGCTGCCGCGCCTGCGGCGCCAGCCTGGTGGTGGCCACGCACGACCGGCGCGTGCACCAGGCACTGCCCGGCGCCCAGGTGCTGGATTTGAATGAAATTGGCCTCCAAGGCAATCAGGACGGGCGCAAGCAGCTATGAAAACGATAGCGCAACTGGCCCGCCTGTCCTGGCGCTACCTCTGGTCGCGCCCGCTGGCCACGGCACTCAACCTGCTGCTGCTCACGCTGGGCCTGGCCGCCATCACCCTGGTGCTGCTGGTGGCCACGCAGATCGACCGGGCCTTCGAGCGCGACCTGCGCGGCATCGACCTGGTGGTGGGCGCCAAGGGCAGCCCGCTGCAGCTCATCCTGGCGGGGGTGTTCCACATCGACGTGCCCACCGGCAACATCCCCCTGGCCGAAGTGCAGCGCCTGCAGGCCCACCCCATGGTGGAGCAGGTCATCCCGCTGAGCCTGGGCGACAGCTACCTGGGCCACCGCATCGTGGGCACCGAGCCTGCCTACGTGGCGCATTACGCCGCCACGCCCGCCCACGGCCGCCTGTGGCAGCAACCCATGGAGGCCGTGTTGGGCGCCACCGCCGCGCAGGCGCTGGCACTCGGCGGGCAGGGTGATGCCCGCCTGCTGGGCGCGCAGTTTGTGGGCAGCCACGGCCTGGGCGGCGGCGGGCATGCGCATGGCGATCACCCCTACACCGTGACCGGCGTGCTGGCGCCCTGCGGCTGCGTGCTGGACCGGCTCATCCTCACCGGCACCGAATCGGTCTGGCAGGTGCACGAAAGCGGCCATGCCGACACGCCCGACGACCTGCAGGCCCTGCGCGAGGAGCGCGAAGTCACCGTGGCCCTGCTGCGCTACCGCACGCCGCTGGCCGCCGTCACGCTGCCGCGCCTCATCAACAGCGACACGGCCCTGCAGGCCGCCGCCCCGGCCATGGAAATCACGCGCCTGCTGCGCCTGCTGGGCGTGGGCGCCGACGTGCTGCGCGCCTTTGGCGCCGTGCTGCTGGTGGTGGCCGCGCTCAGCGTGTTCATTGCGCTGTGGAACGCCGTGCGCGAGCGCCGCGCCGACCTGGCCATGCTGCGCATGCTGGGCGCGCCGCCGCGCCGCGTGGCAGGCCTGCTGTGGTGCGAAGCCCTGTGGCTGGCCTTGCTGGCCACCGGCCTGGGCCTGGTGCTGGGCCATGCCCTGGCCGAACTGATGGGCTACCTGCTGCAGGCCCAGGGCCTGCTGCCCGTGACAGGGCGCCTGTGGCTGGCCACCGAATGGCTGGTGCCCGCACTGGCCACCGGCGTGGCCCTGCTGGCTGCGCTGCTGCCCGCCCTGCAGGCCTACCGCGCCGATGTGGCCGAACTGCTGGCCCACGCCTGACGTCCAACCCTCGAAAGGAAACACCATGTTCAAACGCCAACACCTCATCACCCTGGCCCTGGCATTGCTGGGTGCCACTGCGGCCCAGGCGCAAGCCCACAAGGACAAGGAAACCCAGGAAGACATCGAACGCCACCGCGCCATGGCCGCTGCGCACGAGGCCGCCGCCCAGTGCCTGAAGGCTGGCAAGGGCCACGACCAGTGCATGAAGGAGCTGCAGGCCGCGTGCAAAGGGCTGGCCATTGGCAAATACTGCGGGATGAAGCATGCGCACTGAGGGAGCACTCCCCTGTGGCGCTGCGCGCCTTCCCCCCTCTCTCGCACCGCTGCGCGATGCGGGAGGGGGGACGCACCCGGTGGACGGGCGGAGCCCGATCCACGGGTGCTCTGGCAGTCCCTTGGGTGCGCTGTGGCGTGGCTTGTGCGCCGCCGCCCTGGCCCTGGGCGCGCTGCCCGCCGCCGCCCAGGCCCCCGCAGCGGGGCAGGGCGGGGCGCCTGTGCTCACCTCGCCCGTGCCCAGCGGCACGGCCCAGCCCGGTGCGGCGGGGCTGCCGCAGGGCACCGGCGCGGGCTACCACAGCCCGCAAAGCCCCATCAAGCCGCTGCCCCAGCGCGAGGACGTGCTGCCCTGGTCCACGCTCACGCAGTTGGAGAAGAAAACCACCAAGACCCGCGTCGTGCCCCAGTTCAGCGCCGAGCAGCAGGCCCTGCACGGCACGGTGCAGCGCGTGCAGGGCTTCATGGTGCCGCTGGACGCCAAGGAGCTGCAGGTGCACTTCCTGCTCACCACCGTGCCGCTGACCTGCTCGTTCTGCATACCCGGCGGGCCTGAAAGCATGATCGAAGTGCGCGCCAAGCTGCCCGTGCGCTACGGGCTGGAGCCGGTGGTGGTGCAGGGGCGCCTGCAGTTGCTCAAGGACGACCCCTACGGCCTGTTCTACCGGCTGGTGGACGCGGTGCCCGTCAAGTAAGACCATGAACAGGTTCTAAGGCATGCATCTGCCCGCCCGCACCCTGCCGCACGCCTTGCGGCACACCCGCGCCAGCGCTGCGGCTCCACGCCGCGCGCCTGGGTGGGGTGGCGGGCGCGTGCTGCTGGCCTGGCTGCTGTGTGCGCTGCTGGCAGCGCCGCTGCTGGGGCGCCTGCACGCCTTGGCACACCCCGGCGTACAGGCCCATGGGGCGCACGGAGCGCACTCAGTCCAGAAACGTGCGCCGGGTGAACCTGCTGCCCACACCCTGGCCCACCTCCTGGCCGAACACCCCAGCAGCGCCGACTGCCAGTTGTTCGACCACCTGGCCCTGGCCGATGCCGCCCCCAGCGCAGCGGGCGCCACGGCCAGCCCGCCGCCCCCGGCCCTGCCGGTGCAGGCGGCACGCACGGCGCCTGCCACGGCGCACGCTGCTCAGTACCACGCCCGTGGCCCGCCAGGGGCGTGCAGTCCCTGGTGCATCTTGGCTGAACGCTATTAAATTGATAGCTGCTTGCGCCCATAAAAAGGGCGCTGCAGGCCATTTTTATTGAGATTTTTGCGGCCACCCCAGGCCGTGCCCGTCCACTTGCGTGCACAGTGCCCTGGGGGCGGTCGCGCCCGTGATTTGGACCCCCCCATGCAAACCATTGCCCCCATCCCATGCCTGCCGCGCCTGCGCCCTGTGGCGCTGGCGGTGGCCCTGTCCTGGAGCGTCGCTGCGGCGGCGCAAGACGCTGCGCCCAGCCTGCCCGATGTGACCGTCTCTGCCAGCGGCCTGCAACTGGGCGCCAGCGACATGACCACGCCCGTGACCGTGCTCGAAGGCTACGAACTCGTGCGCCGCCGCGAGGCCACGCTGGGCGAAACGCTGAACAGCGAGCCCGGCATCACCAGCAGCCACTTCGGCGCCGGGGCCAGCCGCCCCATCATCCGGGGCATGGACGGCCCGCGCGTCAAGGTGCTGAGCGACGGCGCCGAGCTGCACGACGCCTCCACCCTCAGCCCAGACCACGCCGTGGTGGCCGAACCCCTGCTCGCCACCCAGATCGAAGTGCTGCGCGGCCCCTCGGCCCTGGTGCACGGCGACGGCGCCGTGGGCGGCGTGGTCAACGTGCTCGACGGCAAGGTGCCCACCGCCGTGCCCGCCAAGGGCTACAAAGGCAGCCTGGAGCTGCGCGCCAACAGCGGCGCCAGCGAGAAGGCGGGCGTGTTCTCGCTCACGGGCGGCGCGGGCAATGTGGCCGTGCACGTGGAAGGCGTGGCGCGCGACGCCGCCGACTACCGCGTGGGCCCCGGCTGGCTGCACGACGGCCACGTGGATCGCAAGGTGCCCGGCAGCTTCAACCGCACCGACACCGGCAGCGTGGGCATATCCTGGGTGGGCGAGCGTGGCTACCTGGGTGCCGCCTACACCCGCCAGACCGCCAAATACGGCCTGCCCGGCCACAACCACGGCTTTGAGGGCTGCCACACCCACGGCAACCACCTGCACTGCGGCAGCCACGGCGAGGATGACGGCCACGACCACGGCCATGAAGACGAACACGGCGACGTGCCCGTGGTGGACCTGCGCAGCGAGCGCCTGGACATTCGGGGCGAGCTGCGCAACCCCTTTGCAGGCTTTACCGCCCTGCGCCTGCGCGCCGGCATCACCGACTACCAGCATGACGAGGTGGAAGACGGCACCCCCGTCACCACCTTCCAAAACAAGGCCCACAGCGCCCGCGTGGAACTGCAGCACGAACCCCTGGCCGGCTGGCGCGGCATGCTGGGCGTGCAGGCATCGCAACGCCGCTTTGCCGCCGAAGGCGACGAGGCCTACATCCAGCCCACCACCACGCGCCGCGCCGGCCTGTTCGCGCTGGAGGAATACCGCTGGGGCGACTGGCGCTTCGAAGCCGCCCTGCGCCACGACCGCCAGACGGCCCAGGCAGAAACCAGCGCCCTGGAGCGCAGCCACAACGGCACCTCGGCATCGCTCGGCGCGGTGTGGAAGTTCCGCCCCGGCTACCAGCTAGGCGCCAGCCTCACCCGCGCCAGCCGCGCCCCCACGCCCGAAGAGCTGTACGCCCGCGGCCTGCACATGGCCACCGCCACCTACGAGCGCGGCGACGCCAACCTGCGCGCAGAAACGTCCAACAACATCGACCTGAGCCTGCGCAAGACCAGCGGCGACACCACCTTTGGCGTCAGCGTGTTCCGCAACCGCATCAACGGCTACATCCACGGCACCACCCTGGACGAGCTGGACGGCCTGCAATTGCTGCAATACGCCCAGCAAAACGCCACCTTCACCGGTATCGAAGCCCAGGTGCGCCAGCGCCTGAGCCGCCACGCAGGCATCAACTTGTTCGGCGACGCCGTGCGCGCCCGCCTGGCGGACGGCAACCTGCTCGCCCGCATCCCCCCAGCCCGCGTCGGCCTGCGCCTGGACGCCACCTGGAACGCCTGGCAAGGCCAGGTGGAATGGCTGCAAGTGGCCCGCCAAAGCCGCGTGGCCACCTTCGAGCAGCCCACGCCCGGCTACGGCATGCTGAACCTGGGCGTGAGCTACAGCGGCCAGACCAACGGCATGCCCTGGCTGGTGTACCTGAAGGGCAACAACCTGACGGACCGGCTGGCCTACGCGCACACCTCCTTCATCAAGAACGCCGCGCCTTTGATGGGGCGCAATGTGACGGTGGGGGTGAGGGTGGCATTCTGAGGCGTGATGCTGTCGTTATGTGTAGAGTCCCGGATGATTGCATAGACTCTCGACGCTACCCCTTGTTCATGGCCCGGGCCGTGATGCGAGGGGTGATAGAGAGACTCAAATCCGAAGGAGTGCCTACGCCATGATGATCGCCCTGCACAAGAACGCGCG
>JAKLLE010000046.1 GCA_023150295.1 Giesbergeria sp.
CGAGGGAGCACTGCGGGTCACCCACGGGGGAATCGATGCGATAGCGCTGCGCATTCTTCCTGACAACCGCAAAGTGCTCAAATATTGAGCACCGAAGTGTTTCCGCCATGTTGCGGTTTTGAATTTTGCAAGTCCCTCTAACAAGGCAATGTTCTTGTTCTTGATGTGGTTGTAGATGGCCTGGTAATGGGCCAGGCGGTTGCTGCCTGGGGCCATCTCGTCGATGAAGAAGCCGTCCAGGGTGGGGTACAGCTCCAGGTACTTGTCGATGGTGGCCTTGACATCGGCTTCCGAGCGCGCACCGTTGCCATACAGCGTGGAAACATAGGCCACCACCTTGCCGTTGGCGGTCTTGAAGCTGGCCATGGCCGTGGCCAGGTCTGTGTTGGCGGTGGTGGTTGATGTCAGTACGCCGCCGTTCGGGTTCATGATCGCAGTGATCTTCACATCCGGGTAGCTCTTGGCGCCCGAGACCAGGGTCGTCCAGGGGGAGTCCTTGGCGGCGCTGAAGTAGGCGGGCACCAGCAGTTCAAGGGGTTGGCGTACCGGTCGGATATAGAGCTTGATGCTCTCACTGGCCGAATGGGTGGTGCTGGTGACGGTGGCGTTGACCACTACTGGGCCAATGGCACCCGTATTGAGCACCGATGTGGCCGCTCCACCCAGGGTGGTGGGCACTGTGGGAGCCAGGCGGGCGCTGATGGCATTGACCGTGAGTGTCACGGGTGTGCCATTGGGTGCGGCGTTGTCGTTGATGCTCACGCTGACCTGCAGCGGTATGGCGCTGCCAACATCGTGCACGTTGTTGGCAGCCACCGGACTGGAAAAGCTCACTTCCAGGGGGCCTGCTAGGACGAGCGGTGGCGTTGTGGGCGTGTCCTCCTTTGCGCCGCCGCACCCTGCCAAAAGGGCGCTCAGTGTCAGAACGGACAAGGCAATCGGCAGTTGGGAATGAAGGCTGCGGCGCATACGCTCTCCAGGAAGTTCACGGTGATCGGGTTATTGTGGGCCATTGTCAGTCCATCAAGGCCTCGGCAAGCCAGCGTTCTGGCCTGGAAAAACCGGTTTGTTGTGCGGATTGCACTGTGTTGCTGCCCCTACCATGTGGTGTATGCGATCACCAAGCCTCTTCCTTTCTGTTCTGTTGGCAGCGACGCTGCTGGCGGGCTGCGGTACGCTGGACAAGCCGCGTGCCGATAACTACCCGGCCACGGGGCAGAAGAAAGCGCGTGCAGTGCACCACTGGGATGTGCTGGCAGACGATGTGGCCGCCCGGGTGTCGGAAAAGATCGCTGGCTGGCCTGAGGGCGAGCATCCCATCCACGTGACCGTGGCCGACGGCTCCAGCTTCAACCAGGGTTTTCTCAAGCTCCTGCGCGTGCGCTTGCTGGACCGGGGCGTGACGCTGGCCACCGGCCCCACTGCCGTGGAACTGGAAGTGCAGACCCAGGTGGTGCAGCACGAGGCCAGCGACCCCACCAACCAGATCATCCCCTTGCCCTGGACGATGCTGAGCGCCGGAGTGGGCGTGTGGCGCGACTGGAAAGTGCATTACTACAACCGCCCCTTCCTGCCCGGCGTCGCCACGGCCCTGGGGGTGGGCACCGGCCTGGCCCTGGACATGATGCAGCGCCACAACCAGGGCGCCGCAGCCGGTGGGCCCACACGCACCGAGGTGCTCATCACCACCACGCTCAAGACGCCAGACCGCATGCTGACCGGAACCGCAGACATGTACTACATCGAACGCGAGGACGCCGTGCTCTACCAGCCGCCAGCCCCCGTGGCGCCCCCGGCGCCTGTCAAAACCTGGCGGGTGGTGACGCCATGAAGCGCCGTGCCTCGGTGTGGGCCCTGCTGGCCCTGGCGGCTGCCTTGCCGGGTTGCGCTCGCTACTACTACGGCGAACGTGGCGGGCCTGCGGTGCAGTCCGACGTGCTGCAAACCAACTACGACGCTGCAGACCGCTTGTTGCAGACCGCGCCGCTGGATCCGCGCCGCAGCGTGATCGTGGCCACGCTGGTCAGCGTGGACCGCCTGGGCGAATCGTCCCGCCTGGGGCGCATGTTCTCGGAACAAATCGCCTCGCGCTTTGTGCAGCGCGGCGTGCCGGTGGCCGAGGTGCGCCTGCGCGAGCAACTGGCCCTGCAGCCAGGGCAGGGGGAACTGCTGCTGTCGCGCGAGCTGCGCGAGGTCAGCCAGAACCACGACGCCCAGGCCGTGGTCGTGGGCACCTATGCAGTGTCCGGCGCCATGGTGTATGTGAGCCTCAAGCTCGTCAGCCCCCAGGGCAACCAGGTGGTGGCTGCCACCGACTATGCGCTGCCGGTGGACGAGAACCTCCGCGGTTTGCTCCAGGGACGCTGATTCTTGCTATAAAAACAATAGCTGCTTGCGCTTGATGGATAAGCGCCAGAGGCATATTTGATGCTTAATGCAGCATCAGCGAACCCGCATTCTTGCTCTTGCCTGCACGGGCTGGCGGGTTGCACAGGCCGCAGGTGTAGTGGCGGTTTTCGTACAGCTCGGTGACGAACAGACCGCCGCATTGCGAGCACTTGGTGCGCGTCAGCATGCCCGCATCGACAAACTTGACCAGCCGCCATGCGCGTGTGAACGACAGCAGGGGTTCGACCTGGGCGGTGGCGATCTGTTCGGTGTACAGGCGGTAGGCCTTGGTGAGCTGGTCCACCGGATCCAGGTCCATGCCCTTGGCCAGGTACTCGTAGATGTTGAGGAACAGCGACGAGTGGATGTTCTCTTGCCAGGTGAGGAACCAGTCGGTGGAGAACGGCAGTTGGCCCTTGGAAGGGGACTTGCCCGCAATCTCCTTGTACAGGCGGATCAGCCGTTCATACGACAGCGTGGTTTCCGATTCGAGCACCTGCATGCGAGCGCCCATTTGGATCAGCATGGCGGCGCGTTCGATCTGGCGCGATTCATTGAGTACGCTCTTGACGGGAGCCGCCGTCTTGGCGGTCTTCTTGTCGCTGGCGGCAGTGGGGCGGGTGAGGGTGGCGGTCGTCATGGCGGGGCTCCAGGCGGTGTGCGGTGTGTCGCGGTTCAAAGCACTTCAGAAACGCGGCTGGCCATCAGGATGTTGGCGTGCAGCGTGTTGGTGGCTTCGTTGCCCACCTTGCTGGGGGCGTGGTTGGTCAGCAGGCTCCAGACCAGGTTGTCGTCCACACGGAAGCTGCAAAGAAGCGTGTTTCTGGACGCCAGTTTCATCAGTTGCGCGGCCGACAGCGATGCCAGAATGTCGGCAGCGTCTTCGTTCAGGCCCAGTCGGAACACGGCTTCTGCCTTGTCCTGGCGAATCAGGGTCTGGGCCAGCATCAGGTAGGTGAGGTTGGCTTCGCGGATTTCGGCCAGCAGTTGATCGTTAGACATGGGACAGTTCCTTTCCATTCCCGGGTTCGCGCTGTGTCTGCCTCATGCAGCGTTTCGCGATCCGTTGAAATGGATTGTGAATTTGGCCCAATCAAAAATTAAGTCGGGAAGCGGCTGTGCTGCACGTCAGGCAGTGCGGTAGGGTTTGTAGGAATTTGCCTTACAAGCTGTGTATGTGCCTGCACTTGAGAACCTGGCATGGAGTCCATCTGGACCACCGGCAGCCGCCAAGAAATGGGCTATCTGCCGTCAAGCCGCCACCACGCGGTTCTTGCCCGCGCGCTTGGCCAGGTACATGCCCTGGTCGGCGCGGCGGATGGCTTCGGTGGCGGTTTCGGAAGGTGTCATCTGGGCCACGCCTGCGCTGAAGGTGATGAGCACCTTTTCGTTGTTGCGCAGAAAGAAACGCGTGGTCAGTTCACGCTGCAGTCGCTGCATGGCCTCCATGCCTTGCTCCAGCGCGGTGTCGGGCATCATCAGCACGAACTCCTCGCCGCCATAGCGTGCGAGTTGGTCTTGCGGGCGCATGACCGTGCGTACCACGCCGGCCAGGTGCACCAAGGCAGCGTCTCCGGTGTCGTGCCCCAGGCGGTCGTTGATCTGTTTGAAGTTGTCCACGTCCAGCAAGGCCACGCACAGGGGCACATCGGAGCGGCGTGCGCGTGCGATCTCGCGCTCCATCACCTCGTCCAGCCCCTTGCGGTTGAGGGAGCCGGTCAGCGGGTCGTGCCGTGCCTGGGCGCTGGCCTGGTCCAGCTCTTGCTGCATGCGCGCCATTTCGGCCTGCTTTTCGGCGGTGCGCTCACGCAGTTCGGTCAGCTCGGCGTGCACCAGGCGGGTGTCCAGGGCCATGGCGCGTGTGGCCTGCACCACCTCGCCGAGCACGGGGGTGATGTCCTCGATGCGGCTGGCCTGTGTGATCTGTTCTGCGTAGCGCTCCATCTTGTTTTGGTAGCCGCTGCTGGCGTCCGTCATGGCCGAGAGGCGCTCGATGAAGGTGGCCAGCATCTCCTTCATCTGTTCCTGGGCTTCGACCATGCGGCCCTTGGCCTCGGTCTGCTTGAAGATCACGTCCTTGAGGCGGCGCTGCACGTCGTCCAGGCGCCGCAGCGTGAGCGGTTGCGCCGTGGCGGCCACCAGTGCCTCGGCCTGGCCGTGCAGCCACTGGTCGTCGATGCTCAGTGCGGTGATGTTGGTGAACACCATGTTCAGCAACTCCAGCAGCATGCCGTGGATGGCGGCCTGGTCTTCGGCGGCAAAGGACAGGCGGAACGTGAAGTTACCCAGCATGAGCTGCAGTGTGCTGGCGGCAGGGTCGGGCTGGCGCAGGAAGTTCACCAACTGCTCGCCCAGCAGGTGCACGCGGGCGTCGTCGCTGCTCAGGCCGTGCAGGGTGTGTTCGATGAGCCGTGCCAGTTGTTCGGCCAGCTCTTTGTGAACCGTGTTGGTGCGTGTGCTGGGGGCTGCGGCGGCTGCCGTCTGCAGAGGGGCTGGGGCCGTGGCGGGTGCATCGGCGTCCAGGTGGGCGGCAGGGGTGGCTGCGCCCAGCTTGGCGTAGCCCACGAGCACGGCCTGCATGGCCGACCAGTCCTTCTGGTGGACGGCGGACTCGAACTGCCCCAGCAGGCGCTTCTGAGCCGGCGTCTGGCCAGGGATGATGCGCAGGATCTGGCGCAGTTGCAGCTCCGGAAACGGCAGCGGCGAACTGGCCCCGGCGATTTCGTCATAGAGCTGCCGGAAATGCTCCGGCGTGGGTTGCAGGCGGCGCTGGGCGAGCTGTTTGAGCGTCTCGCGCGCAATTTCTGAGGGAGGGCGTTCGGCCATGGCAGGCGGCAGTGAAGACGTTGGTCTGTCGGATGGCTTGCTAGTGTGACAGAGGCAGCGCCGCTTGCACAGCGCCTGCCTCCAAAACCCCGGATCAGTTCACCAGTACCAGCTTGCCCTGCACGCTGCGCGAGCCCATGTGCGCATAGGCGGCGGGCAGTTCGGCCATGGGCATGGTGCGGTCGATCACGGGCTTGATCCTGCCCTGGCCGTACCACTGGGCCAGCTCCATCATCATGGCGGCGTTGGCCTTGGGTTCGCGCTTGGAGAACTCGCCCCAGAACACGCCCACAATGCTGGCGCCCTTGAGCAGCGGCAGGTTCAGCGGCAGCGCAGGGATGGGGCCTGCGGCAAAGCCGATCACCAGGTAGCGCCCGCGCCAGGCAATGGCGCGGAAGGCAGGTTCGGCAAAGTCTCCTCCCACGGGGTCGTACACCACGTCCGGCCCTTTCCCATCGGTCAGGCGCTTGAGTGCTTCGCGCAGGTCTTCGCGGGCGTAGTTGATGGTGGCGTCGGCACCGATGGAGGTGCACAGCGCGCATTTTTCGTCGGTGGATGCGGCCGCAATCACCTTGGCACCCACGGCCTTGGCAATCTGGATGGCCGCCGTGCCCACGCCGCCAGCGGCGCCGAGAACAAGAACTGTCTCGCCGGCCTTGAGCTGGCCACGGTCGATCAGCGCATGGTGCGACGTGGCGTAGGTCATGATGAAGGCGGCTGCATCCACATGCCCGAAGCCTGCGGGCAGTGGCATGCACAGCGCTGCCGGTGCCAGGGTGTGGGTGCCAAAACCGCCCGTGCCCGACAGGCAGGCCACATTCTGGCCCACCTGCAGGTGGCTGACGCCTTCGCCCACGGCCTGCACCACGCCAGCGTATTCGGCGCCGGGCACAAAGGGCAGGGGGGGCTTGATCTGGTATTTGTTCTGAACAATCAGCAGGTCGGGAAAGTTCAGGCTGGCGGCCTTGATCTCCACCAGCACCTCGCCCGCCTTGGGCGTGGGGGTGGGCAGTTCGGTCCAGGCCAGGGCCTCGACGCCCGTGGGGTTGGTGCAAAGCCATGCGTGCATGGGGGTGTCTCCGGTCGTGAAATTCGAACGCCTGATGATAGGTGGGCACCATGCCCCCGTGTGTCCCACGGGCGACGGGCGCCGGGGGTGCGGCGCCGGGGTAGGCTGGCGCCTACAATCGCCGCCAACCCTGTGCCGAACCATGAAGATTCTTCTGTCCAACGACGATGGCTACCAAGCCCCTGGCATCGTGGCCCTGTACCGCGCATTGCAGCAAGTGGCCGATGTGGAGGTGGTGGCGCCCGAGCACAACAACAGCGCCAAGTCCAACGCGCTGACCCTCAACGCGCCCTTGTACGTGCACGAGGCGGCCAATGGCTTTCGGTATGTCAACGGCACGCCTGCCGACTGTGTGCACATTGCTCTGACCGGGTTGTTGGGTTACCGGCCGGATCTGGTGGTTTCGGGCATCAACAACGGTGCCAACATGGGGGACGACACCATTTATTCGGGCACCGTGGGTGCGGCCATGGAGGGCTACCTGTTCGGAATACCCGCCCTTGCGTTTTCGCAGGTGGACAAGGGCTGGGGCGAGCTGGAAGCGGCGGCGCAGAAAGCGGCCGACATGGTGCGCCAGATGCTTGCACTGAAGCTCGTGGGCCAGACGCCCTGGTTGCTCAACGTGAACATCCCCAACCTGCCCCTGCACGCACTGCGCGGCATCAAGCTGTGCCGCCTGGGGCGGCGCCACGCGGCCGAGCGTGTCATCACCCAGGTCAGCCCGCGCGGCGAGACCATGTACTGGATCGGTGGTGCAGGCGCGGCGCTGGACGACAGCGAAGGTACCGATTTCCATGCCACGGCACAGGGGCATGTCTCGGTGACGCCGCTCAAGGTCGATCTGACCGACCACCAGAACCTGGGGTACTGGGCGCAGACGGCGGCACGTTTGTCTGCGGGCGCCGAACCTGCTGGCCGGGAGGAGTGATGCAGCAGCGCCGCCCCGGTTTTCCCGCACGCATCACGCCGACGGTGCCTGGCGGGTCGCGCCCGCCCGTCTTGCCTGCGGTGCAGCGGTCGGTGGGCATCTCTGCTCCGGCGGGCTTGGGGCTGGATTCGGCGGCAGTGCGCAGTCGCATGGTGCAGCGGCTGGCCGCAGGGGGGGTGACTTCCAGCGCGGTGCTGGCTGCCATGGGTGCCGTGGAGCGCCACCGCTTTGTGGACAGTGCCCTGGTCATCCAGGCCTATGAGGACACCAGCCTGCCGATCGGGCTGGGGCAGACCATCTCCAAGCCCAGCATCGTGGCGCGCATGATGGAATTGCTGCTGGGCGCCGACATTGCGCGCGGCGCCGGGGGGCTGGGCCGTGTGCTGGAGGTCGGCACAGGCTGCGGCTACCAGGCCGCCGTGCTGGCGCGCCTTGCGCGCGAGGTCTACAGCATCGAGCGGCTGCGAGGCCTGCACGAAAAGGCACGTGCCAACCTGCGCCCCCTGCGTCTGGCCAATGTGCATCTGATTCTGGGCGACGGCATGGAAGGTTATGCCAAGGGTGCGCCCTATGCGGGCATCGTCGCGGCAGCCGGGGGCACGCAGTTGCCGCAGGCGTGGTGCGATCAACTGGCCGTGGGGGGGCGCCTGGTGGCCCCCACAGCCCTGGCCGATGGGCAGCAGGTGCTGTTGGTGGTGGACAAGACGGCGCACGGATTGAAACAAACCGTGCTCGAACCGGTTCACTTTGTCCCTCTAAAATCGGGCGTTTCCTGATTGAAGGAGATTGGATTTGTCTATGTTGCTCTCGCGTGGTCGTGGTCTGGGGTGGTGTGTCGTCCTGATGGGGCTGGCCTTGGCAGGTTGCGGAACCCGGATGACCAAAGCGCCGGTCGAAGACCGGGGTACTGCGGCGACAGTGCCAGTGCAGACCGCCGAAGTGGTGCCCGCCAAGCCACCCATGCCGGGTGCCGAGAACGCGGGCAAGGTGGGCTACTACACGGTCAAGCCTGGCGACACGCTGATTCGCATTGGCTTGGATACGGGCCAGAGTTGGAAGGACATTGCCCGCTGGAACAACCTGGACAATCCCAACCTGATCGAGGTGGGGCAGGTTTTGCGTGTGCAGCCGCCGGGTGCGGCAGTGGTCGCATCCCCAGAGTCCTCCGGCGTGGTGACCCGTCCGGTGGCATCGTCCACCGTAGCGCCAGCGCCAGCGGCCGTTCCGGCCAAGCCTGCAGCTTCGGGAGCAGCGCCAGCAGCCGCCGCAGCCAGTGCAGCATCGGCGCCCACACCTGCACCGGCGCCTGCACCGGCTCCAGTGGCCACAGGGCCTGAGGACGACATGGGCTTCATCTGGCCTGCCGGTGGGCAGGTGCTGGCAGGGTTTGACGAGGCCCGTAACAAAGGCCTGGACATTGGCGGCAAGGCCGGCGATGCCGTCCGCGCAGCGGCCGATGGCCGGGTGGTGTATTCCGGCGCTGGCCTGCGGGGATACGGAAATCTCATCATCCTCAAGCACAACAACACCTACCTGACCGCCTACGCGCACAACCAGACCTTGCTGGTCAAGGAAGACCAGAACGTGCGCAAAGGCCAGAAAATCGCCGAAATGGGCAGCACCGATGCCGACCGCGTCAAGCTCCATTTCGAAATCCGCCGCCAGGGCAAGCCGGTCGATCCGTCGCGCTACCTGCCTTCGCGCTGATCGGTGGCATGGTGCCCACGGAATCGCTCTCGGATCCACTCGACGAATCTCCCCCTTGGGTGGCCGCGCTGGCTGACGAGGAGCCTGGCGCAGCCGATGATGCCGAGTGGCGCACTGTCCTGGTGGGGGCTGCCCAGCATGGCCAGCGGCTCGATCGCATGCTGGCCGAAGCGGTGGCCGAGTTCTCGCGCAGCTACCTGCAGCAACTGATAGAGCAGGGCGCCGTCAGTCTGCAGGGCAAGCCTGTCCTCAAGCCTGCGCACAAGGTCAAGGTGGGCGACCTGCTGCGCCTGGAGATGCGCCCCACGCTGGAAAGCCAGGCCTTCAGACCGGAGCCCATGGCGTTGCAGGTGGTGTACGAGGATGAGCACCTGCTGGTGATCGACAAGCCTGCTGGCCTGGTGGTGCACCCGGCGCCCGGCAACTGGGGCGGGACGCTGCTCAATGGTTTGCTGGCCTACAGCCCCGCCTGTGCCCGTGTTCCACGCGCAGGCATCGTTCACCGTCTGGACAAAGACACCAGCGGCCTGATGGTCGTGGCCAAGACGCGGTCCACCATGGATGCGCTGGTCGGCATGATCGCGCGGCGCGAGGTGCAGCGCCAGTACCAGGCGCTGGCGCACCGGCCGTGGCAGGGGCGCGAGCAAGTGAGTGTCGAGATGCCCATCGGCAGGGATCCACGCAACCGCCTGCGCATGGCGGTGGTGGACTTGGCCCAGCATGCGGGCAAGCCTGCGCGCACCGATGTGGAACTGCTGGCCGGCAGCGACCAAGTGTGCAGGGTGCGCTGCACGCTGCACACGGGCCGTACCCACCAGATCCGGGTGCACATGGCTCACCTGGGGCATCCCTTGGTGGCGGACGTGCTTTATGGCGGCCATCCTGCACTGGGCATGCAACGCCAGGCCCTGCACGCGTTCCGTCTGGCCTTTGTTCACCCCGTGCAGGAAAATTGGCTGGAGTTTCTGGCCCCCTTGCCCTTGGACATGCAGCAGGCCCTGGCCGTGGCAGGTCTGGGCTACAATCCGCCGCACTGACCTGGCTTGCGCTCCTTCATTCGCACCGGGTGCTTCGTCGCCTACAGGCCCTTGCCTGCACCAGCGACGCTGTGGCGGCACGAACGCTGCAGCCCCAGCCTCCCTTGATGTGCTTCTTCTGTTGGTGTGGTGTTCCAGAGGGTTTCTGGGGCACTTTTTTCCCGGAACCGCTGAACCATGAATACGGTGGACGCCAAACGGGTCCTTGAAACCGCACTGATCTGCGCTTCGCAGCCCTTGCCCTTGCGCGAGTTGCGCATGCTCTTCGATGATGCACTGGGCTCAGACACGCTCAAGACCTTGCTGCTGGATTTGCAGCATGAATGGGCGCAGCGTGGCGTCGAGCTGGTGCAGGTAGCGTCGGGTTGGCGCTTTCAAAGTCGGCCCGAGATGCGGGTGTACCTGGATCGCCTGCATCCGGAAAAGCCCCCGCGCTACTCGCGTGCCACGCTGGAGACGCTGGCCATCATTGCCTACCGCCAGCCCGTCACACGCGGGGACATCGAGGACATACGAGGCGTGACCGTCAACAGCCTCATCATCAAGCAGCTGGAAGACCGGGGCTGGGTGGAAGTGATTGGCCACCGGGAAACCGTCGGGCGACCGGCACTGCTGGCCACAACGCGTCAGTTCCTGGACGACCTGGGCTTGTCTTCCCTCGACCAGCTTCCGGCCCTGGAAGAGCCTGCTGTGCAAGAACGCCTGATGGCGAGCCTGTCTCAAGAGCCTGACCCTGCCCAGGCTTTGTTGCCAGAGTTGGCTGCGTCCGCCGAACCTTCTGCTGCGCAGGATGCAGCTGTCCTTGCGGACGATCTTGCAAGCGATCTTCTGCCTGCCGTACCCTTTTTGGATTTAAAGCCATGAACGACACACCGCCCATTGAGCCCAGCGCTGATACCCCGACTGCACCGCAGGAGCGGCCCGCGCGTCGGCCTCGCGCAGCGGGCAAGCCAACACGCGTGGAAGGCTATGCGTTTGCCGACGTGGTGTCGGGCCAATTCGACGCCGACGAGGCTGTCACCGAAGCGCCTCCCGCGGCCAAGCGTGTGCTGCAGCCCCAGGTGGAGACCCCCAAGCTGCACAAGGTACTGGCCCAGGCCGGGCTGGGCTCGCGCCTGGAAATGGAACAGCTGATCCTGGAAGGTCGTATTTCTGTCAACAACGAGCCGGCGCACATCGGTCAGCGCATCCAGTACGGTGACCAGATCAAGATCAATGGCAAGCCCATTCGCTTCCGGATCGATCCGCCGCCGCCGCGTGTGATCGCCTACCACAAGCCTGTGGGTGAAGTAGTGACCCACGACGACCCCCAAAACCGCCCCACCGTGTTCCGCAAGCTTCCCCGTCTGGCGCAGGGCAAATGGCAGTCCGTGGGACGGCTGGATCTCAACACCGAAGGCTTGCTGTTGTTTACCAGTTCGGGTGAACTGGCGAACAAGCTCATGCATCCGCGCTTTGGATTGGAACGCGAATACGCGGTGCGTGTGCTGGGCGCACTGAGCCAGGATGAAAAAGCGCGTTTGCTCGATGGCGTCTCGCTGGACGACGGTATGGCTGCTTTCGGCTCCATTGAGGAGGGCGGAGGCGAGGGTTCCAATTGCTGGTACCGGGTGACCATTTCAGAGGGGCGCAACCGCGAAGTGCGGCGCATGTTCGAGTCGGTGGGCCACGCCGTCAGTCGCCTCATTCGCATCCGCTACGGTGCCATGGTGTTGCCACGAGGTTTGCAGCGCGGAGCCTGGATGGAACTGGACGCACAGGATATCGACGCATTGATGCGGGCTGCTGGCGCTCAATGGAATCCTCCAGCGGTCGGGCGGGAAGGCGCACAGCGCCGTGGCAAGACCGGCCAAGGGGGAGGGCGTACAGCACCGGCGCGCGAATCCAAGCGACCGGCCGGGCCCAAGGCGCAGGGGCGCTCGGCAGCAGGCGGTGCGGGACAACCCGATCCGCTCAAGACTTCCATCGGGTACATCGGCTCGGACAGTCTGCAGCGCCAACGAAAGGCGCAGCGCCGAGCGGGACCGGGTGTTGGCGGCCGTCGCGGTGGACGCTGACATCAAGGCTTCTACTGCCCGGGTTAAAATCAAAAGCTTTGTCGAGTCGGCAAAAAATACCTTCAACCCCTTGTCCAGGAAATAAAAATGGCCATCGAACGTACCCTTTCCATCATCAAGCCCGATGCAGTTGCCAAGAATGTGATCGGTCAGATCTATGCACGCTTCGAGGCTGCTGGCCTGAAGGTCATCGCTGCACGCATGCAGCATCTCTCGCGCCTGGAAGCCGAGCAGTTCTACGCAGTGCACAAAGAGCGTCCTTTCTTCAAGGATCTGGTGGACTTCATGGTGTCCGGCCCGGTCATGATCCAGGTTCTGGAAGGCGAAAACGCCATCCTCAAGAACCGTGAACTGATGGGCGCCACCGACCCCAAGAAGGCTGCAGCGGGCACCATCCGCGCCGATTTCGCCGACAGTATCGACGCCAACGCAGTGCACGGCTCGGACGCGGCCGAAACCGCGCAGGCGGAAGTGGCATTCTTCTTCGCAGGCCTGAGCGTTTACTCCCGCTGACATGGTCTTTGGCAGGCAGCACATTTCGCAAACCAGGGGCCGTGTGGCGCCTGGGCTTTGCGGTGGCCTGTGGGCCTGCCAACAGGAATCCGGTGCATGACAACCAATCTGCTGGATTTCGACCTCGAGGGGCTCACGGCGTTCTGTGAGCAACTCGGGGAAAAGCGTTTTCGCGCAACCCAGTTGTTCCGCTGGATTCACCAGCGCGGCGCACAGGATTTCGATCAGATGAGCGATCTGGCCAAGTCCTTGCGGGACAAGCTCAAAGGGTGTGCGCAGGTTTTGCCCTTGCCGGTGATCAGCGAGCACCAATCGGCAGACGGTACCGTCAAGTGGCTTTTTGACGTGGGGGCGGGCAACGCGGTGGAAGCGGTGTTCATTCCCGAAGACGACCGTGGAACGCTCTGTGTCTCTTCGCAGGCGGGGTGTGCGGTGGGGTGCCGCTTCTGTTCCACGGGGCACCAGGGTTTCAGCCGCAATCTGACCACGGGCGAAATCGTTTCGCAACTGTGGTTTGCCGAGCATGTGCTGCGCAAGCGTTTTCAGACCCAGGATCGCGTCATTTCCAACGTGGTGATGATGGGCATGGGGGAGCCGCTGCAGAATTATTCGGCCCTGGTACCGGCCTTGCGTGTGATGCTGGACGACCATGGGTATGGTCTCTCGCGTCGCCGCCTGACGGTTTCCACATCCGGCGTGGTTCCCATGATGGACAGGCTGGCCGTGGATTGCCCGGTGGCCTTGGCAGTGTCTCTGCATGCGCCCAACGATGCGTTGCGCGACGTCCTGGTGCCACTCAATCGCAAGTACCCGATCGACGAGTTGCTGGACACCTGCAATCGTTACCTTGTCCATGCACCCAGAGATTTCATCACCTTCGAATACTGCATGCTCGATGGTGTCAACGATCAACCGGAACACGCGCAGCAGTTGGTGGAGTTGGTGCGCAAACATGCTGGCAAAGGTGTGTGGTGCAAGTTCAACCTGATTCCCTTCAATCCGTTCCCGGCATCTGGCTTGAGGCGATCCGCTTCGGCTCAGGTGGCCGTTTTTGCACGCATACTCAGCGATGCTGGAATCGTGACCACCGTGCGCAAGACGCGGGGCGACGATATTGATGCAGCCTGCGGACAACTGGCTGGAGAGGTGCAGGACCGCACACGCGTTGCGCAGCGCATGGCCAAGCACCGCACCATCCCTATCGGTACGGTGGGTGTGGGATCAGACAACAAGGAGGCATGACATGACGGTAGGCAAGACTCCCAGAGGAGCGTCACGGGTACGTTGGGCCATGGCTTGGTTGCCATGGGTCTGTGTGCTTGCACTGCAGGCATGTTCAACGGCCTCTGCGCCTCAAGGTGCCTCCGCAGAAATCATCACCCCTTCGGACGAGACCGACGCCAGACGCCGTGCGCGCATCCGCCTGGAGCTGGCCGTGGGTTATTTCGAGAGCGGCAAGGTCGCTTTTGCGTTGGACGAGGTGAAGCAGGCGCTGGCCAATGACCCTGGGTTTGCCGATGCCTACAACCTGCGCGGTCTGATCTACATGCAGCTCAGTGATCTGCCCATGGCCGAGGAGAGTTTTCGCAAGGCGTTGAGTGTCAGACCTGGCGATGCCAATGTGCTGCACAACCACGCCTGGCTTTTGTGCCTGCAACAAAAGTACGATGAGGCGGACAAGCGTTTTGTCGAGGCGCTGGCCAATCCGACCTATACCGCGCGCACCAAAAGCCTGATGGCCCAGGGGCTTTGCCAGGCCCGTGCCGGGGATTTGGTGCAGGCCGAGAAGACGTTTTTGCGCGCCTATGAGTTGGACACCGCCAATCCCGTGGTGGGCTACAACCTTGCCGACATTTTCTTTCGCAAGGGTGAGCTGACCCGGGCCCAGTTCTACATTCGGCGCATCAACAACAGTGAACTCGCCAACGCTGAAACGCTGTGGTTGGGCGTGAAGGTCGAGAGGGCCTTGAACGAAGCCGTGGCCATGCGACAGTTGTCGGAGCAGTTGCGCAAGCGCTTCCCTCAGTCCAAGGAGACCGCAGCGCTGGACCGGGGGGCGTTCAATGAGTGAGTGGAGTGCCTCTGAGCAGGCGGGTGTTGGCATGGGGCAGGGTGCAGGAGGTTCGCCAGGGGCGATGCTGCGAGCGGCGCGTGAGGCCACGGGCATGCACATCGAGGCTTTGGCCGTGTCGTTGAAGGTGCCTGTCAGTAAGCTGCGGGCGCTGGAGGCGGACGATTTTCAGCTGCTGCCGGACACCGTTTTTGCGCGTGCTCTGGCGGGCAGTGTGTGCAGAGCGCTCAAGATGGATCCGACGCCTGTGTTGGCCCTGATGCCGGCTGGCCAGGCGCCCCGCCTGGAGCCCCAGGCTCCGGACGTGAACACCGCATTCCGCGATGGAACGGAGCCCTCCAGGGTGGGGCCTGCGCTGAGCTTTCTGACGCGGCCGGTTTTTTTGGTGGTTGCCTTGCTGCTCGCTGGTGCCGGCATATTGGCTTTTTTCCCCGGTGTGGTTGGCGAGTTGGTTTCCATGGGAGAACGCGTGACGGCGTTGGCAAGTCCTTCAGAGCCAGCGCCTGCAGAGCCGTCAAAGGAGGGCTTGCCCGCCATCGCGACGCCAGCCCCTTCGGTACCTTCTGCTGCGGAATCGGTGAAGGAGCCCGTAAGCCCGGTGAAGTCGACAGCCTCTGTGCCGCAGGCGCTGCAAGTGACCGAGGCTCCAAGCGCAGCCGCCGCAGACGGCGAGGCTTTGCTGACCTTGCGAGCCAAGAGTGCTTCCTGGATTCAGGTACGCGATGCCTCGGGCGCGACCACATTGCAGCGTCTTGTCGCTGCGGGTGAGACCGTGGTGGCTGAAGGCAAGCCGCCTTTGTCGGTGGTGATTGGCAAGGCCGATGCCACAGAGGTGTTTGTGCGGGGCAAGCCCATGGATCTTGCTCCATTGACCCGTGAGAACGTCGCACGTTTTGAGGTGAAGCCCTGATGGCACAGCCAGACAACGCCCCCATCGGCATTTCAGCCCCTCGCCAGCGTCAGACGCGCCAAGCCCGTGCCGTTTGGGGCGGTAGGGTCGTCACCATCGGTGGTGGCGCGCCGGTGCGTGTCCAGTCCATGACCAATACCGACACGGTGGATGCGATTGCGACGGCCATCCAGGTCAAGGAACTGGCGCAGGCAGGCTCTGAGTTGGTGCGCATCACCGTCAACACCCCCGAGGCTGCGCGGGCCGTGCCCTACATCCGCGAGCAGCTCGATCGCATGGGGGTGGATGTGCCTCTGGTGGGTGACTTCCACTACAACGGGCACACCTTGCTCACCGAGTTCCCGGACTGCGCCCAGGCATTGTCCAAGTACCGCATCAACCCCGGCAACGTGGGCAAGGGCGACAAGCGTGACCGCCAGTTTGGCCAGATGATCGAAGCGGCGGTGCGTTGGAACAAATGCGTGCGTATCGGAGTGAACTGGGGCAGCCTGGACCAGGAACTGCTGGCGAGCCTGATGGATGCCAACAGCCAGCGTGCAGAGCCCTGGGATGCACGCCAGGTGATGTACGAGGCCTTGATTGCCTCGGCCATTGATTCGGCATTGCAGGCCGAGCGCATGGGGCTCGATGGCAGCCAGATCATCCTCTCCTGCAAGGTCAGCGGCGTGCAGGATCTGATCTCGGTTTACCGCGCGTTGGCCAGACGCTGTGACTACGCGCTTCACCTCGGCTTGACCGAGGCGGGGATGGGAACCAAGGGGACAGTGGCTTCTGCTGCTGCGCTGGCGGTGCTGTTGCAAGAAGGCATTGGAGACACCATTCGTGTGTCCCTGACTCCCCAGCCGGGCGAGGCGCGCACGCAGGAAGTGGTGGTTGCCTCCGAGATTCTCCAGGCGCTGGGTTTGCGCATGTTTGTACCCAGCGTGACGGCCTGCCCGGGATGTGGCCGCACCACCAGTACCACTTTCCAAGAGCTTGCCAAGCAGATTGACGATTTCCTGCGCGAGCAAATGCCGGTTTGGCGTGAGCAGTACCCCGGCGTGGAAGCCCTGAAGGTGGCCGTGATGGGCTGTATCGTGAACGGCCCCGGTGAAAGCAAACACGCAGACATCGGCATCAGCCTGCCCGGTACCGGGGAGGCTCCGGCGGCCCCGGTCTTCATCGACGGCCAAAAGGCGCTGACCTTGCGCGGTGACAACATCGCCCAGGAGTTTCATCAATTGGTGCAGTCGTACATCGAAAAACGGTTTGGCTCCCCGAACAGCAAACCCTGAGGCGTGGGTTCACCAAACGCCGCACATGGCGCTGGTCGCCTTGCGAATCGAGCAATCTACGCATTCCCTCTAACTTCTACCAAACAATAGTGCTGTGAACTCAGAAAAGGCATCGACTCCTGCCAAGGCGGAAAAGCTGCTCGCCGTCAAGGGAATGAACGACATTCTTCCGGGTGAGTCCAGTCGCTGGGAGTGGCTGGAGGACAAGGTTCGTGCCTTGATGGCGCGATACGCGTATCGCAACATTCGCACGCCCATCGTCGAACCCACGGCCTTGTTCGTGCGCGGTCTGGGTGAGGTGACTGACATCGTGGAGAAGGAGATGTACTCCTTCGAAGACCGCCTCAACGGTGAGCAGCTCACCCTGCGCCCCGAGTGCACCGCCGGGGTAGTGCGTGCTACCGTGGAGCATTCCATGCTCTACGACGGGGGCAAGCGCCTTTACTACATGGGGCCGATGTTTCGGCATGAGCGGCCGCAGCGCGGACGCTATCGGCAGTTCCATCAGATCGGTGCGGAAGCCTTGGGGTTTCCTGGTGCAGAGATCGATGCAGAGATGATCCTGCTGGCCGATGCGCTCTGGAAGGAGATCGGTCTGACCGATGTGCGCCTGGAGATCAACAGCCTGGGGCAGCCGCAGGAGCGCAAGGCGCACCGTGCCGCCTTGATTGCCTATCTGGAACAAAACGCCTCGCAACTGGACGAAGAGGCGCGCAGGCGACTTCACACCAACCCGCTGCGCATTCTGGATACCAAGAACCCAGCCATGCAGGCACTGGTGGAAGGCTCTCCCCGGTTGGTGGACTATCTTGGAGAGGCCTCGCTGGCGCATTTCAATGCCGTCAAGGCCATTCTTGACGCCAACGGAGTGGCCTGGCGCTTCAACCCCCGACTGGTTCGGGGCATGGACTACTACAACCTGACGGTTTTTGAGTTTGTGACAGACCGTTTGGGTTCGCAGGGCACCATCTGTGGGGGGGGGCGCTACGACTATCTGATCGAACAGATTGGCGGCAAGCCTGCGTCGGCGGTGGGTTGGGCGCTGGGTGTGGAACGGGTGCTGGAGTTGCTGAAAGAGCAGGGCCTGGACAGCGCAGCGCCTGCCCCGGATGCCTATGCCGTCATTCCAGATACAGCCAGTTTGCCGATGGTCATCAAAACCCTGCAGCAGCTGCGCGCCTTGGGGGTGCGTGCCCAGATGCACAGCCCGACTGGGGGGAGCGAAGGCATGGGAAGCATGAAATCCCAGTTCAAGAAAGCCGATGCCAGTGGCGCAGCCTTTGCATTGGTGTTTGGTGCCGACGAGCTGGCACGCGGGGCTGTGCTCGTCAAGGCACTGCGAGACGGCACCGGTCAGCAGGTCGAACAATCCCTGCAGGACGTGGCGTCCTGGGCGGGCCACCTACAATCCCAGCGTTAATTCCATTTCAAGCCATGGCAAACCATCTAGACCTCGAAGAACAAGAACAGATAGACCAGCTCAAGCATTTCTGGAACACCTGGGGCACGCTCATCAGCGCTGTTGCGCTGGCCGTTGCCCTTGGGCTGGCGGGCTGGAATGGCTACCAGTTCTGGCAGAACCGCCAGGCCGGGCAGGCCGCTGCACTGCTCGATGCCGTGGATGCAGCCGCTGCCGGTGGCGACATGGGGCGACTCGAACAAGCGTTTGCAGACATGCGCAGCAAGTTTGGGGGGACGGCCCAAGCGGGGCTGGCGGGACTTGCGGTGGGCAAGACGGCTTCATCCGCAGGCAATGCGGCTTTGGCCAAGGCGGCCTTGACCTGGGTGGCGGAAAGCGCCAAGGATGACGGTCACAAGGCGATTGCGCGTTTGCGTCTTTCGGCCCTGCTGACGGAAGAAAAGTCCTACGACGAAGCGCTCAAACAGCTCTCCGGTCCGTTCGCAGCCGAGTACGCAGCCGTGGTCGCGGATCGCAAGGGTGACGTGCTGGTGCTGCTGGGCAAAAAGCAGGAGGCAGTGGACGAGTATTCCCGCGCCTACCAAGCGTTCTCTGAATCGATGGAATATCGTAGTCTGGTGGAAGTCAAGCTCAATGCACTGGGCGTGAAGGCATCGTCGCTGTCCACCAAGGCCGTAACGGAGGCAACCAAGTGAACGCATTGCATCGCTCAGTGGCTGTGTGGGGGCGTGTCTTTCTGGGGCTTGCGCTGGGGGCCTCTGTGGCCGGTTGCTCGCTCTGGAGTGGGGGGGCAGACAAGCCCAAACCCGCCGAGCTGGGGCCCAACGTGCCAGTGCTGGGGGTGCGCCAGGTGTGGACCGCCAAAATCGCCCCAGTGCAAGATCTGCCGCTGGCAATGCAGGTGCAGGGTACGCAGCTGACCCTCGCCTCTGCCGATGGCATGGTGGCTGCGCTGGATGCCCGAACGGGAGGCGATGTCTGGCGTACCAACCTGGGTACGGCACTCTCGGCCGGTGTGGGAAGCGATGGCCGTTGGTCTGCTGTGGTTTCGCGTGACAACGAGCTGATCGTGCTGGAGTCAGGACGGGAGGCTTGGCGCAAGGGTCTCGGCTTCCAGGTCTTCACGGCGCCGTTGGTGGCTGGTGCTCGCGTCTTTGTGCTGGGCTCTGATCGCTCGGTGTCGGCCTTCGACGCCAAGAATGGTGCCAAGCTCTGGAGCCAGACCCGTCCAGGCGACCCGCTGGTGTTGCGCCAGCAGGGGGCGCTGGTGGCTCAGGGCGATACCTTGGTGGTTGGCCAGTCGGGCCGATTGGTCGGCATGAACCCCGATATCGGCACCGTGCGGTGGGAGGCGCCCATCGCCAGCTCCCGTGGTACGAACGATGTGGAGCGGCTGGTGGAATTGGTCGGCCCCGTCAGCCGGGTGGACACCTCGGTGTGTGTGCGTGCATTCCAGGCCGCCGTGGGGTGCGTCAACACCGCGCGTGGGACAGTGGACTGGGTACAAAAGGCCAGTTCCGGCCAGGGCGTGCATGGCAACGATCAGGTGCTTTTTGGTACTGAAAGCAATGGCACTGTGGTGGCGTGGCGTCGCACCGACGGCAGTCGCCTGTGGACCTCCGAACGCCTGCAGCACCGCAAGTTGACTGCGCCGTTGGCGTTGGGCCGGTCTGTGGTGGTTGGGGACGAAACCGGCTGGGTGCATTTGTTGTCCCGCGAGGATGGTGCACCGCTCAACCGGATGGCAACCGATGGCAGCGCGGTGGTTGCCGCGCCCGTGGTTGCCGCTGATACCCTGGTGGTAGTGACCCGCAACGGCGGTGTCTTTGGCTACCGACCGGACTGATGAAACGAAAAGTGCCATGAAGCCAGTCATCGCCCTTGTGGGGCGGCCGAACGTCGGTAAATCGACACTGTTCAATCGTTTGACGAAATCCCGCGACGCCATCGTGGCGGATTTTGCTGGACTGACCCGGGATCGCCACTACGGCAACGGCCGACAAGGCAAGCACGAGTACATCGTCATCGACACCGGCGGTTTCGAGCCGGATGCGTCCAGTGGTATTTACCGCGAGATGGCCAAGCAGACCCAACAGGCGGTGGCTGAGGCCGATGTGGTGGTGTTTGTAGTGGACGCCAGGGCGGGTGTTTCGGCGCAGGACCACGACATTGCCAACTACCTGCGGCGTCTGGGCATGCCTTGCGTCCTGGTGGCCAACAAGGCCGAAGGAATGCAGGAGAGTGCGCAACTCAGCGAGTTTTATGAGCTGGGCTTGGGTGAGGTCCATGGTATCTCAGCTGCGCATGGTCAGGGCATTCGCAGCCTGGTCGATATGGCGCTCGGTCTGCTGCAATTGCCAGAGCCCGAGGAAGAAGACCTGTCAGCGGACAAGTCGGTGATCCGGCTGGCGGTCGCTGGCCGACCCAACGTGGGAAAGTCCACTCTGATCAATACTTGGCTGGGCGAGGAGCGCCTGGTGGCGTTCGATCTGCCGGGCACCACCAGGGATGCCATCAGTGTCCCTTTCGAGCGCAACGGTCAGCGCTTTGAGCTGGTGGACACGGCAGGCCTGCGCCGCAAGGGTCGCGTTTTTGAAGCCATCGAAAAGTTTTCCGTCGTCAAAACCTTGCAGGCCATTGAGTCGTCGCACGTGGTGGTGCTTTTGCTGGATGCGACGCAGGGAGTGACCGACCAGGATGCTCACATCGCCGGGTACATCCTGGAGAGTGGCCGGGCCGTGGTGTTGGCGGTGAATAAATGGGATGCTGTGGATGACTACCAGCGGCAACTGCTGGAGCGGTCCATCGAAACAAGACTGGCCTTTTTGCGTTTCGCGTCCATGCATTTCATCTCGGCCAAGAAACGCCAGGGCCTGGGGCCTCTGTGGGCATCGATCATTCAGGCCTACAAGGCGGCGACCTGCAAAATGACTACGCCGGTGCTGACGCGTTTGCTGCTGGAGGCGGTTCAGTTCCAAAGCCCCAAGCGTTCCGGCATGTTCCGTCCCAAACTGCGCTATGCCCACCAAGGGGGCATGAATCCTCCGGTGATTGTGATCCACGGAAATTCCTTGGAGCATGTCTCGGACGCCTACAAGCGGTTTCTGGAAGGCCGTTTTCGAAAAGAGTTTAACCTGGTGGGAACCCCGCTGCGGATTGAATTCAAGACCTCGCACAACCCTTACGCGGACACGCCGGGTTCCTGAGCAAGCCCCTGTCACCTGATGGGGTGCAGTGTGCTTTTCGTCGAGGGGGTGCGCGCTGTGGTAAGGTGTGCCCTCAAAAATAACTTTTGAACACGGAGAATATCGTGAGCAACAAAGGCCAACTTCTTCAGGATCCCTTTCTCAATGCCTTGCGCAGAGAGCATGTGCCGGTATCCATCTATCTGGTCAACGGGATCAAGCTTCAGGGCCAGATCGAGTCTTTCGATCAGTACGTGGTGTTGCTGCGCAACACCGTGACGCAAATGGTCTACAAGCACGCCATCTCCACCATCGTTCCAGGTCGTCCCGTGAGCTTCTCCGTCACGGACAGCGCTGAACCTGGTTCCAATGCCGAATGAACAGTCTGCTGATCATCTTGGCACTTTTCTACACGCGCGCGTTCTCTTGTTGCTGACTTGAGCGACTCTTCCACTTCCAGACTTCGGCCAGTGCCGGTGCTGCTGGTCGGTGTGGACTTTGGTCTGCCACATTTCGACGCTGCACTTGAGGAGCTTGGTCTGCTTGCGCAGACAGCCGCCATGGAGCCTGTGGCTCGCATCACCTGCAAGCGCAAGGCGCCAGATGCAGCGCTCTTCATCGGCAGCGGAAAGGCCGACGAGCTGCGCATGCTTGCGCAAATGCACGGTGCGCAGGAGGTGCTCTTCGACCAGGCACTCAGCCCTGCCCAGCAGCGCAATCTGGAGCGGCATTTGGAAATGCCCGTGAACGATCGCACCCTGCTGATCCTGGAGATTTTTGCCCAACGCGCGCGCAGCCATGAGGGCAAGCTCCAGGTGGAGCTGGCGCGACTGCAGTACCTGAGCACCCGTTTGGTTCGTCGATGGTCTCACCTGGAGCGCCAGGCTGGTGGGGCCGGGGTGCGAGGTGGTCCAGGTGAAAAGCAGATTGAGCTGGATCGGCGGATGATCGACGAGGCCATCAAGCGAACCAAGGAGCGCTTGTCCAAGGTCAAACGGCAGCGGGCGACCCAAAGGCGTCAGCGCGAGCGCACAGCAGTGTTCAATATCTCCCTGGTCGGGTACACCAACGCGGGCAAATCCACCTTGTTCAATGCCTTGGTCAAGGCGCGGGCCTATGCCGCAGATCAGTTGTTCGCGACCTTGGACACGACAACGCGGCAGATGTACCTTGAGGCTGCCGGATGTACCGTTTCACTATCAGACACGGTGGGGTTCATTCGCAACCTTCCTCACGGGCTGGTCGCTGCCTTTCAGGCCACCCTGCAGGAGACGGTGGATGCTGATTTGCTGCTGCATGTGGTGGATGCTGCCAATCCCCATCACCCTGAGCAGATTCTGGAAGTCCAGAAGGTGCTGAGGGAGATTGGGGCGCACGAGATCCCTCAAATCCTGGTCTTCAATAAACTGGACGCTCTGGAAGAAGAGGCACGACCCAGCTTTCCCAAAGATGCCTATGAATTGGAGGGGCGGCAGGTCACCCGGACGTTCGTGAGCGCACGCAAGGCCCAGGGACTGGATGTGCTTCGTGCTGTACTGGCGGAGCATGTGCTTGAAGCACGCTCCTCAATGATGTCCCCAGAGTTTGCTGTTCCATTGCAGGATTCCTCTTGCGATTGGGCACAATCCCCAGCCACCATAGAACCGAGAACCTGAGAAACTGCGCATGACCTCTGTACACAACGTCCGCCGTTGGGCCGCATTGCCTCAGCGCCTGCGAGGGATGTTCAATTTGAACGATCCTCGGTGGGGCAGGGGTGACGACGATGCGGATTCGGGCGCACGCCCCGATGCGCCCCGTCCACCCTCGGAGCCGCAGGGCAACGACAACCGGGGCGGGCGCGATCCGAAATCGGGTGGGCAGCCTCCCGACCTCGATGAGTTGTGGCGCGACCTGAATCGCAAACTGTCCGGCTTTTTTGGCGGAAAGGGTGGTTCCGGGCGAGGGCCTGTGAACGGTGGCGGAGGAGGCTTTCAGCCAGACATGAAGAGCGCTGGCGTGGGCGTTGGGCTCATCGCGGGTGTGGCGGTGCTGATCTGGTTGGGAACCGGGTTTTTCATCGTGCAAGAAGGCCAGCAGGCAGTCATCACCCAGTTCGGAAAATACAAGACCACGGTGGGCGCCGGTTTCAATTGGCGCTTGCCTTACCCCATCCAGCGCCATGAACTGGTCTTCGTGACGCAGATCCGTTCGGTGGATGTGGGGCGGGACACGGTCATCAAGGCCACCGGCTTGAGGGACTCTGCGATGTTGACCGAAGATGAAAACATCGTAGAAATCAAATTTGCCGTGCAGTATCGGCTCAGCGATGCGCGTGCGTGGTTGTTTGAGAGCCGCAATCCGGCGGATGCGGTGGTGCAGGCAGCGGAAACTGCGGTGCGTGAAGTGGTCGGCAAGATGCGCATGGATTCGGCGCTTGCCGATGAGCGTGACCAGATTGCCCCCCGGGTTCGAGCGCTGATGCAGACCATCTTGGATCGCTACAAGGTAGGGGTCGAGATTGTCGGCATCAATATGCAGCAGGGAGGGGTGCGCCCGCCTGAGCAGGTGCAGGCTTCGTTTGACGATGTGCTCAAGGCGGGGCAGGAGCGCGAGCGCGCAAAGAACGAGGCGCAGGCCTATGCGAACGATGTGATCCCCAGGGCCACAGGTACGGCGGCACGGCTCAAGGAAGAGGCGGAAGCCTACAAGGCGCGGATCGTGGCCCAGGCCGAAGGTGATGCGCAGCGGTTCAGCTCGGTACTGGCCGAATACCAAAAGGCGCCGCAGGTGACCCGAGACCGCATGTATCTCGACACCATGCAGCACATTTATTCCAACGTCACCAAGGTCATCGTGGACTCCCGCCAGGGTTCCAACCTACTGTATCTGCCGCTGGACAAGATCATGCAAAGTGTCGGCCAGCAGCCTGTGCCGGCGCCGCAGGAGGCGGGTGGATCCTCCGGGGTTGGCGGAGCGATTCCAGTGTTGCCAGGGCCGGTGCCCAATGACTCCAGATCTCGCGACCTCAGCCGTTCGCGTGACCGTGAATCTCGCTAGGAGAGCAGTGTGAACAAGGTAGGTTTTTTTGCGACATCCGTTCTGGTGGCTTTGGCCCTGCTCAGTTCGATGGTCTTTGTTGTGGACCAGCGTCAGTTCGGCGTGGTCTACGCCCTTGGCCAAATCAAGGACGTGATCACTGAGCCAGGGCTGAACTTCAAGCTTCCACCGCCATTTCAGAACGTGTCCTACATTGACAAGCGTTTGCTGACCTTGGATAGCTCTGACACCGAGCCGGTGCTGACTGCGGAAAAGCAGCGCGTGGTGATTGATTGGTATGTACGTTGGCGGATTACAGATCCGTCGGAGTACATCCGCAACGTAGGCCTGGATGAAAGCGCGGGAGCCATGCAGCTCAACCGCGTGGTTCGCAACGCCTTCCAGGAAGAAATCAACAAGCGCACGGTGAAGGATCTCTTGTCTCTCAAGCGGGAAGCCTTGATGGCGGACGTCAAGCGCGAAGTCCTCGAAGCGGTCAAGGGACAGAAGCCCTGGGGCGTGGATGTAGTGGATGTGCGAATCACCCGGGTTGACTATGCCGAAACGATCACTGAATCGGTGTATCGGCGCATGGAAGCTGAGCGAAAGCGGGTTGCCAATGAGTTGCGCTCTACGGGTGCAGCAGAGGGGGAAAAGATCCGTGCCGACGCAGATCGGCAACGCGAAATCACCATTGCCAACGCCTACCGCGACGCCCAGAAGGTCAAGGGTGCTGGCGATGCAGAGGCCTCCAAGGTCTACGCAGATGCCTTTGGCAAAGATCCGCAATTCGCTCAGTTCTACAGAAGCCTGGATGCCTACAAGGCCAGCATGGCCAAGAAAGGGGACGTCATGGTGGTGGATCCTGCATCGAGCGACTTTTTTAGGGCCTATCGTGGGGCGGGCGCCGGCAGTCCATCGTCGCGCTGAGTGCAGCAGCGCATGAGCGAGGCATTGCACTGGATGGATTCGTTCTGGCTGGCCCTGGCACTTTTTTTCATCCTTGAAGGGGTGCTGCCTTTTGCTTCGCCCTCGCGCTGGCGGCGCTGGTTTCACCAGGTGATGGGCATGCGCGATGGACAGATTCGGTTCTTCGGCCTGGTGAGCATCCTGTTGGGGCTGTCGATTCTGTTGCTGCAGTAGCAGCGGATCGGAAGGCCGCCGTTTTTGGCGGCAGGGCGCTCAGCCGGTAGAATTGCGTTTTTAACAGCCCCCCTTTCTTCCATGTCTGCCTGGCTCCTGCCGGATCATATTGCCGATGTCTTGCCCTCCGAGGCGCGAAACATCGAAGAGCTGCGCCGTAGCTTGCTCGACACGGCCCGTGGTTTTGGCTACGAGTTGGTCATGCCTCCGTTGTTGGAGCATCTGGAGTCCTTGCTCACGGGCGCAGGCGAGGCGCTGGACTTGCAGACCTTCAAGCTTGTGGACCAAATTTCTGGCCGCATGATGGGATTGAGGGCAGATACCACTCAGCAAGTCGCACGTATCGACGCCCATTTGTTGAACAGGCAGGGGGTCACCCGTCTGTGCTATTGCGGCCCGGTGTTGCATACCTGGCCCGACCGTCCCCATGCTACGCGCGAGCCGTTGCAGTTCGGCGCGGAAATCTATGGGCACACGGGTCCGGAGGCCGATCTTGAGGCCCTGAGCCTGGCACGGGCCTGCCTAGACGTGGCGCGCATTCGGGATGTGACGGTGGATCTGGCGGATGTCCGCATCGTTCGAGCGTTGCTGTCGGGCTTTTCGGTGGATCAAGAAACCCTGCGCTTGGTCTTTGCGGCCCTGGCCGCAAAAGATGCCAGCGAACTGGCGGTGGTGACGCAGGACTTTCCGAGCCACTCCCGTGATGGCTTGCTGGCGTTGTTGCAGTTGTACGGCGACGCCTCCGTCCTGAAGGAAGCGTCGGATCGCCTGGGCCACCTACCCGGTATTCCGGCCTTGCTGGCGGGTCTTCAGTGGTTGGTGGATCGTATCGATGGCTGCCAGGTTCGGTTGGACTTGTCCGACCTGCGGGGGTACGCATACTACAGCGGGATTCGCTTTGCCATCTATTCCGATGGTGCGAGCGATGCCTTGGTACGCGGTGGGCGCTATGACCAGGTCGGTGCCGTGTTTGGGCGCGACCGTCCCGCCGCGGGCTTCAGCCTGGACATTAAGCAGCTCGCCTTGGTGACGCCCGCCCGCCCGCTGAAACCTGCCATCCGGGCGCCTTGGGGCGATGCAGCGGATCTGCGCAAGGTGATCTCCGACCTTCGGGCACGCGGGGAGACTGTGGTGTGTGTGATGCCGGGTCATGAAAGCGAAGTGCAAGAGTTTCAGTGTGACCGGGAGTTGGCCATGGTGAACAACCAGTGGTCGGTCCGTTCCATTGTGTAGGCGTATCGAAAACGGAATTGGGTTGGAAATGAACACAAGCAAAGGTCGCAACGTTGTCGTGGTTGGTACCCAATGGGGCGACGAGGGCAAAGGCAAACTGGTGGATTGGTTGACCGAAAGCGCTCAAGGGGTGGTGCGCTTTCAGGGGGGGCACAATGCCGGGCACACATTGGTCATCAATGGTGTGAAGACCGCGCTGCACCTGATTCCCAGCGGCATCATGCGAGCTGGGGTCAAGTGCTACATCGGCAATGGCGTCGTACTCTCGGCCGCCAAGCTTTTTGAGGAAATCGAGGGGCTGGAGCGGGCTGGCGTGGATGTTCGCTCTCGCCTGCGTGTGAGCGAGGCCTGCCCGCTGATTCTCCCGTTCCACGCTGCATTGGATGTGGCGCGCGAAGCAGCCCGAGAAAAGGGCGGCACCGAGAAAATTGGTACCACCGGCCGTGGCATTGGCCCCGCGTACGAAGACAAGATTGCCCGCAGGGCCTTGCGTGTGCAGGATCTCAAAGACCCACAGCGCTTTGCCACCAAGCTTCGTGAGCTGCTCGCTTTGCACAACCATGTGCTGACGAGTTTTCTCCATTCGGCGCAGTTTGATTTTGGCCCGACGCTCTCGCCGTACATCCAAGATGGCCAGGTGCAATTCGAACCCGTGTTCGAAGAAGCCATGCGACATGCAGAGCTGCTCAAGCCGATGATGGCCGATGTGTCCCGGGAGCTGAACGAAGCCCATCTCCAAGGCCAGAACCTGCTTTTTGAGGGTGCCCAGGGCACGCTGCTGGATGTAGACCATGGCACCTATCCGTACGTGACATCAAGCAACTGCGTTGCCGGCAATGCAGCGGCGGGTGCGGGGGTAGGGCCGGGAATGCTGCACTACATTTTGGGCATCACCAAGGCCTACTGCACACGGGTGGGCGGTGGCCCCTTCCCCACCGAACTCGATTGGGAGACCCCTGGTACGCCAGGCTTTCACATGAGCACCGTCGGCGCCGAAAAGGGGGTGACCACGGGACGCAGCCGCAGGTGTGGCTGGTTTGATGCTGCTCTGCTCAAGCGCAGTGCACAGGTCAATGGCCTTACGGGCCTGTGCATCACCAAGCTGGACGTGCTGGATGGCCTGAAGGAGCTTCAGTTATGCACCGGCTACATGCTTGACGGCGAACGCATCGATCTGTTGCCGATGGGTGCCGATGAAATCGCACGTTGCACACCTATCTACGAAACCATGGAAGGCTGGAGTGATTCCACCGTCGGCGTCACCGAATACGGAAAACTGCCAGCCAATGCACGCCTGTATTTGCAGCGCATCGAGAAGGTGACCGGGGTGCCGGTGGCATTGATCTCCACCAGTCCCGACCGCGATCACACCATCGTCATGCAGCATCCATACATGCCCTGATGGGCTGCGAGCCTTATAAATGAATCGCAGAACGCTATAAAATTAGGAGCATTTATGTTGACGGAAGATGGCAAGCACCTCTATGTGAGCTATGACGAATACCATAGCCTGATCGAGAAGCTCGCACTGCGTGTGCACCAGTCGGGGTGGGAGTTCGACACCATTTTGTGCCTTGCCCGTGGGGGGATGCGTCCTGGCGACATCCTCAGCCGCATTTTTGACAAGCCCTTGGCGATCATGTCGACCAGTTCCTACCGTGCAGAGGCTGGCACGGTGCAAGGGCATCTGGATATTGCTCGATTCATCACCACGCCAAAGGGAGAAATCGCCGGCAGGGTGCTTCTGGTGGATGACCTTGCCGACAGCGGGCACACCCTGCACGCGGTGATCAACATGCTCAAGACCAACTATGCGCCCATCACCGAATTGCGCAGCGCGGTCATCTGGACCAAGGCGGTGTCCTCATTTATGCCGGACTACTCTGTGGAGTTCTTGTCCACCAATCCTTGGATCCATCAACCTTTCGAGACCTACGACAGCCTGAGTCCAGAAAAGTTGCTCGAAAAGTGGAGGGTATGACTGCAGCAAGCAAGAAATGCGTGCTATAATGCGAGACCCTTGCGAGTTGGTGGTGATCTAAAAGATAGAAAAAAATTTCGCAAAACTTGGTTAAAACCGATGTACAATGCAAGGCTTCGCTGAACAGAAGTGCTGCTTGCGGTGGTTGTGTTTGGTGGGGATGCTGAAGATATCGAAAGACCTTCAGTGTTGACGGGAAATAAAAAGTCCTGTTATAATTTGAGGCTCTGCT
>JAKLLE010000047.1 GCA_023150295.1 Giesbergeria sp.
GCGTTCTTGTGCAGGGCGATCATCATGGCGTAGGCACTCCTTCGGATTTGAGTCTCTCTATCACCCCTCGCATCACGGCCCGGGCCATGAACAAGGGGTAGCGTCGAGAGTCTATGCAATCATCCGGGACTCTACACCTAGGCAGCGCCAGTTCATGCGCGCGGCATGCATCACTGAAGCCACCGCAGATTGCCGTGGCATGGATCAGACCCAAGGCTCGCGACCTCATAGCAAAAAGCGACCGACACTTGAGTGCCAAGGCGCCAGTGGGCTATGCTCTGCTCCTGTTGCGTGACGCCTTGTTGACCGGATTCGCCCCATGAAAGACCTGATCCGTACCGTCTTCTCCATTCGCCAGAAGCGCCGCAGCCCGCCTGCGGGGCCTGTCCCGCCGATGGGCACCCTGCTGATTCGGGGCGAGGTGCGCATGACCGTGAACCAAAACATCCCGCGTGAGTTGTGGAGCTGGATGCTGCTGTCGGGCTGGCGCGCCATCCCCGTCAAGAAAGACCGCCGCAAGGCCCGCGACCTGCCTGCGGGCGCGCTGCTGGAACTCATCAGCGCCCACCCCACCGAGCGCAACACAGTGCACGCTCGCATTCTTGCGCAGGCCAGCGACACGCTGCGCTGAGCCTCCCACCGCGGCCTGCTGTCGCGCAGGCGGCGCGCTGCGCTTGAGGCCGTTGGCCGTTTCGCCTACCGTGGCGACATGAACACCACCACCCTGCTCGTGCGCCAGGACGCCCTGGCCACCACCACTTTGCGCAGCACAGAACCCACCGCTCTGGCCGACGGCCAGGTGCGCGTGCGCGTCGATCGCTTTGCGCTCACCGCCAACAACATCACCTACGCCGCCATGGGCGAGATGCTGGAGTACTGGCGCTTCTTCCCCTCGGGCGAGCCGGGCTGGGGCATTGTGCCGGTATGGGGCTTCGGCACGGTGACCGAATCACTGCACCCGCAGGTGGCCGTGGGCGAGCGGCTCTATGGCTACTGGCCCATGGCCAACGAGGCCGTCCTGCAGCCGCACAAAACATCGCCCACTGGCTTTGCCGACGGCGCTGCGCACCGCGCCGGCCTGCACGCCGTGTACAACCACTACCTGCGCTGCAGCGCCGACCCGTTCTACCGTCCCGACACCGAAGACATCCAGGCCCTGCTGCGGCCGCTGTTCATCACCTCCTGGCTCATTGACGACTTCCTGGCCGACCAGGGCTTCTATGGTGCTGGCACGCTGCTGCTCTCCAGTGCGTCGAGCAAAACCGCCTACGGCACGGCCTTCCAGCTCGCGCAGCGTGCGGGCGTGCAGGTGGTGGGGCTCACGTCCAAGGCCAACCAAGCCTTCTGCGAAAGCCTGGGCTGCTACCACCGCGTGCTGGCCTACGAAGACCTGGAGCAACTCGCCGCCGATGCGCCCTGCGTGTACATCGACTTTGCCGGTAGCGTGGCGCTGCGCCAGCGCATCCACCAGCACTTCACGCAACTGGCCTACAGCTGTGCCGTGGGCGCCAGCCATGTGGGCGACCTGGGCGGTGCGGGGCAGTTGCCCGGCCCGCGCCCGGTCATGTTCTTTGCCCCCGCGCAGGTGAAAAAGCGCACCGCTGAATGGGGCGTGCAGGGGCTGAACGACCGCCTGGTGGCCGCCTGGCAGGCCTTCACCACTGCCGTGCAGGCGCCGCCCCAGCCCTGGATCACGGTGCAACAGCACCAGGGGCCGCAGGCTACGCAGGCGCTGTTTTTGGATCTGCTGCGCGGCCAGGGCGACCCGAGGCAAGGGCACACGGCCCACATGCAGCCCTGAGCAGCGGCGCTTGCCCGGGCGTTGCTCGCCCTAACTGCGCGTCAGCAGCGCGGGCGATGCAGCAGGCACGCTGGCCTGCGCGTAAGAAGGCTGCTGCGGCACCCCGTCCAGCTTGAAGCGGCCCACCAGGCGTTCGAGCACGGCGGCCTGCTCGCTCATGGCTCCGGCGGCAGCGGCGCTTTCTTCCACCAGGGCGGCGTTCTGCTGGGTCATCTGCTCCAGCTCACCCACGGCAGCGTTCACCTGCTGCATGTCGCGGCTTTGCTCGGCCGTGCTGGCGGTGATCTCCTCGATGATGCCGCTGACGCGCTGCACCGACTGCACGATCTCCTGCATGGTCTGCCCCGCACGGTCCACCAGGGCCGTGCCGGCCTCCACGTTCTCCACCGAGGCGGAAATCAGCGCCTTGACCTCGCGCGCGGCCTCCGCCGAGCGCCCGGCCAGCGAGCGCACCTCGCTGGCCACCACCGCAAAACCGCGCCCCTGCTCCCCGGCACGGGCGGCTTCCACGGCAGCGTTCAGCGCCAGGATGTTGGTCTGGAAGGCAATGCCGTCGATCACGGCAATGATGTCCACGATCTTCTTGGACGAGTGGTCGATGCGGTGCATGGTCTGCACCACCTCGCTCACCGACTGGCCGCCGCTTTGCGCCACGGTATAGGCCGAAGCCGCCAGCGCGTTGGCCTCGCGGGCCGACGCGGCCGACTGGCCGACGGCGCTGTTGAGATGGTCCAGCGTGGACGACGCGCGCTGCAGGTTGGCCGCCGTGGCCTCGGTGCGGTTGGACAGGTCGTGGTTGCCATGGGCGATCTCCACGCTGGCGGCGCCAATGCTGCCCGCCGAGCGCTGCACCTGCCCCACCAGCTCGGCCAGGGAATCCGACATCTGATCGAGCGCGCGCAGCACCTCGCCCATTTCATCCTGCCGGTCGGTGCTGATGTGCAGCGTCAGGTCGCCCGCGCCAATGGAGCGCGCCACCTGGGTGATGTAGGCCAGCGGCTCGGTCACGCTGCGCTGCACCAGCCGCGTGCCGATGCACACTGCCAGAATGATGATGGCCATGATGCCCGCCACACCCCACACGGTCTTCAGGCGCTCGGTGCCCGCCTTGTCGCGCAACTCGGTGGCGCCGCGCTCGGTCAGGCGCACCATGTCCTGCTGCGCGCTCTGAAACGCCTTGAGCTTGCCCTGGGTGTCGCTCTGGATGTGTGCCTGCAGCGCGGCAGCGTCGCCCGCGGCCTTGAGCTTTTGCGCGGCTTCCAGCGAAGCCTTCAGCGCCTGCGCTTGCTGGGTGGCGGCGTCCAGCGCGGCGCGCTCCAGCGGGGTGGTGAGCAGCGTGCCCAGCGCCGACTGCACCTGGGCCAGTTCCTGCTGGTCCTGCTCCTGCCCGCCCTGCAGCAGTGCGGCCGAGGCCTCATCGGCCGCCAGCGCTGCGCCCAGGGTGCGCAGCGCCTGCGCCTCGGCCAGCCCACGCCAGCGTGAGGACAGCTCCAGCTTGCTTTGCTGATCGGACTGCTCCTTGACCGTGATGGCCTGCGACTTCACCGTGCGCACCGCCGAGCCCACAGACATGAATACCAGGCCAATGCTCACCGCAATGGCAGGAAGCCAGATCTTGGTTTTGATGCTCAATGCCATTCGCCACTCCTTACAGTTCCGCGCGCGGAATCTCTTCCGTATGTAACAAAGTATGACATGGCTTGGGTGCCGGTGTGGCAGCGAAAATCAGAGGATGAACCCTAGTCCCGACACCGCGCCGCTCCACCCCTTCGCCACCCTCACGCCCGACGTCGTGCTCGACGCCCTGGCCAGCGTGGGCCTGTATGGCGACGGGCGGCTCATGGCCCTGTCGTCCTACGAAAACCGCGTGTACCAAGCCACGCTGGAGGACGGCAGCCGCGTGGTGGCCAAGTTCTACCGCCCAGGGCGCTGGAGCGAGGCGCAAATCCTCGAAGAACACGCCTTCGCCGCCGAACTCATGGCCGCCGAGGTGCCCGCCGTCGGCCCCCTGGTGCTCGAAGGCCGCACGCTGCACCCGCACGGCGGCTTCCAGTTCTCGGTCAGCCCCTGGCGCGGCGGGCGCCAGCCCGAGCTGGACGACTTCGAGGTGCTCGAATGGACCGGCCGCTTCCTCGCGCGCATCCACACCGTGGGCGCCGCGCAGCCCTTTGCTGCCCGCCCCACGCTCGACCTGCAGCAATTCGGCACCGAGCCGCGCGACTGGCTGCTGGAGCACGCCCTGATCCCGCTCGACGTGCAATCGGCTTGGCGCGATGCCTGCAATACTGCTCTTGATTTGATAGCTGCTGGCGCACAATCCACGAGCGCTGGAGGCCAATTTTGCTTGAAAAACGCCACCGTGCTGCGCCTGCACGGCGACTGCCACCCCGGCAACATCCTCTGGACCCCGCTGGACGAATGGGGCCGTGGCGGCCCGCACTTCGTGGACCTGGACGACGCCCGCATGGGCCCCGCCGTGCAAGACCTGTGGATGCTGCTGTCAGGCGACCGGCGCCAGCGCACGCACCAGCTCGGCGCCCTGCTCGACGGCTACGAACAGTTCCGCAGCTTCGACCGCCGCGAGCTGGCCCTCATCGAGCCGCTGCGCACCCTGCGCCTCATCCACTACAGCGCCTGGCTCGCGCGCCGCTGGGAAGACCCGATCTTCCCGATCAACTTCCCCTGGTTCGGCAGCGGCGACTACTGGCGCGGCCAGGTGGACATGCTGCATGAGCAGATCGAGGCGATGCAGGAGGAGCCGCTGGTGGCTTGAACTCTCTGGGGACATTTGTGAGAGCCAAGGCATTCGAAAGGACGTCCAGTTGACCCTCTCATAGGACGTCCAACTCTATGCCGGGAGCACAAAACCATGGGATATGCTCACAAGCGGGCAGCCAGTCGCATCGTGCGATTTTTATGGAGAGAAAACTATGATCCGCATCCTCGTACTCTCGCTCGCCATGGCGAGTACATCTGCTATTGCGCAGGTGTACCGCTGCAAGCTGCCTTCGGGCCAGACAAGTTACTCCAACCAGCCGTGCTCAGACCCCAAAGCAGGCGCGCTGGTGCAAGAACAGCGGTCAGAAGTAGACATGATGCGTGAACGCGAAATTGCGCGGGATGCAGAAATGCGCAAAATGGAACGCAAGATCAGCGCCATGGAGCAGGCACAGGCGCAGCAACAAGTCGCACCACGGCCACAGCCTGTGGCACCACAGCAGCCACGCCTACAAGAAACACAGGGTTGCAGAATGGCGCAGCGCGATCTTGAAAGCGCATCTGGCTCCATCTACAGGAACAACGACGAAAAACGCAGCGCAATCAATGCAGCCATCGCAAAGGCCAATGCGGCATGTGGCAGTAAGACTGAGCTGATGCAGGAGCCAGCAAAAATCACCGTCACGCCTCGACACTCAACCTGCATTCAAACCGGCGCAGTTATCAACTGTAACTAAATCATTGAATCGTTTGCACTTAGGCTTGCCAATGAGAGGTGCAGACGGTGCCGCCTTGGCTTACGCGCTTGCCAAGCGTTGAGAAGGCATGATGATTCTCATCTTCGCGGCATCCATGCGGACGTTACCCTTCTGTGCTGAGATGCGGATTGTGGGGGAAATGACCCAAACAAGGTGAATATGGGCGTCGGCACAAGAAAAGACCCCGGTGGAATCCCAGTTCCACCGAAGTCTTTTGCTCACTTTTCAATAGCTGCTAGCGATTATCCCATAAGCGCTAGCGTCACTTTTCGTTCACATCACGCCAGCAGCGCATTCACCCGCTTGACGTAGGCTGCCGGGTCTTCCGGAAGGCCGCCTTCGGCCAGCAGGGCCTGGTCGAACAGGATGTGGGCCAGGTCATGGAAGTGCACGCTGCCATCAAGCTTCTTGACCAGCGGGTGCTCGGCGTTCACCTCCAGCACGGGCTTGGTTTCGGGGGCCTTCTGGCCGGCCTGCTTGAGCATGCGGGCGAGCTGGGTGCTCATGCCGTCGTCCTGCACCACCAGGCAGGCGGGCGAGTCGACCAGGCGCGTGGTCACGCGCACGTCCTCGGCCTTGTCCTTGAGAGCTTCCTTGAGCTTGGCGAGCAGCGGCTTGAAGGCTTCTGCGGCCTCCTCGGCGGCCTTCTTCTCGGCCTCGTCCTGGAGCTTGCCCAGGTCGACCGCGCCCTTGGCCACCGACTGCAGCGGCGTGCCGTCGAAGTCGTGCAGGTAGTTCAGCGCCCACTCGTCCACGCGGTCGGTCATCAAGAGCACCTCGATGCCCTTCTTCTTGAAGACTTCGAGCTGCGGGCTGTTCTTGGCGGCGGCCAGGGTGTCGGCGGTGATGTAGTAGATGGCCTCCTGGCCTTCCTTCATGCGCGCCTTGTAGTCGGCGAACGACACGCTCACCGCGTCGCTGGACGTCGAGGCGAAGCGCAGCAGCTTGGCCAGGCGTTCGCGGTTGCCGAAGTCCTCGCCCAGGCCTTCCTTGAGCACGGCGCCGAACTCGCTGTAGAACGCCGTGTACTTGCCTTCCTTGGCCTTGTCGTCGGCGTCCACCACGTCGGTCACGCCATCGGCGTTGGGCGTGGTGTCATGCTTGTCGTGCTTGGCCAGGTCTTCGAGCATGGAGAGCACACGCTTGGTCGAACCTTCGCGGATGGCGCGCACGTCGCGGCTTTCCTGCAGCAGCTCGCGGCTGACGTTGAGCGGCAGGTCGCTCGAATCGATCACGCCCTTGACGAAGCGCAGGTAGCTGGGCATCAGCGCCTCGGCGTCGTCCATGATGAAGACGCGCTTGACGTACAGCTTCACACCGGCCTTCTTGTCGCGGTTCCACAGGTCGAACGGCGCCTTGGCGGGGATGTAGAGCAGCTGCGTGTACTCGGTGTTGCCCTCCACGCGGTTGTGTGCCCAGGTCAGCGGGTTCTCGTGGTCGTGGCTGATGGCCTTGTAGAACTCCTGGTACTGCTCTTCGGTGATGTCCTTCTTGGGGCGCGTCCACAGGGCGCTGGCCTTGTTGACGGTTTCCCATTCGCCGGTTTTCACCATGCCGCCGGGCTCACCTTCCTTCTCGCTTTCTTTCCATTCCTCTTTTTCCATGAGGATGGGCAGGCTGATGTGGTCGGAGTACTTGCCGATGACCTGCTTGAGCTTCCAGGCGTTGAGGTATTCGGAGGCGTCGTCGCGCAGGTGCAGGATGACGCTGGTGCCGCGCGCGGGGCGGGTGATGGTTTCCACCTCGAAGTCACCGGCGCCGCCGCTGACCCAGCGCACACCTTCATCGGCCTGGAGGCCGGCGCGGCGCGATTCGACGGTGATCTTGTCGGCCACGATGAAGCCCGAGTAGAAGCCCACGCCAAACTGGCCGATGAGCTGGGCGTCTGCCTTCTGGTCGCCCGTGAGCTTGCCCATGAAGTCCTTGGTGCCGCTCTTGGCGATGGTGCCCAGGTGGTCGATGGCCTCCTGCGCGCTCATGCCGATGCCATTGTCCTGGATGGTGAGCGTCTTGGCGTCCTTGTCGAAGCTCACGCGCACTTCGAGGTTGGGCGCGTCCTCGTACAGCGCGTTGTTGTTCAGCGCCTCGAAGCGCAGCTTGTCGCAGGCGTCGGAGGCGTTGGAGATCAGCTCGCGCAGGAAGATTTCCTGGTTGGAGTACAGCGAGTGCGTGACCAGATGCAGCAACTGGGCCACTTCGGCCTGGAAGGAAAGGGTTTGTTTGCTCATAGGGGTTGTAGTGACAAATCCAATGCGGGAGAGGGTTGCGCCGCCCGTCCCACCGGCCAGGCCAGCGCGCAGGCGTGCATTTGGGGGTGCATGCGCGGGTTTCAACCCCGGGCGCGGCCGTTGACAAGGACATGGCCCAGACCAGCAGCCACCGCGCAAGGGCCGCCCATGCTCCAGGTTCTGGCGCTGGTGGCGTCCCCCTTCCCGCGAAGCGCGGCTTTGCGAGAGAAGGGGGAAGCGGCGCAGCCGCTCAGGGGGATGGTTCCGGTCTAGCCGTCCGCGTTGATGCGCTGGATCAGCGTTTGCAGCACGGCGTCGGCCTGGTCGTTGGCGATCTGGCAGGTGCCTGCGGCCGCATGTCCGCCGCCGCCGTATTCGAGCATCAGGTTGCCCACATGGGTTTTGCTGCCGCGGTCCAGAATGGATTTGCCGGTGGCGAACACGGTGTTCTGCTTCTGCACGCCCCACATGACGTGGATGGAGATGTTGGCCGTGGGGAACAGCGCATAGATCATGAAGCGGTTGACGGCCCAGATGGTTTCTTCCTGCCGCAGGTCCAGCACCACCAGGTTGCCCACCTGGCGGGCGCAGCGCTGGATTTGCTCCTTGGCGCGCGCGGCGTGGTCCATGTAGAGCTGCACGCGTTCCTGCACGTCGGGCAGGGCCAGGATCTGCTCGATGGTGTGGTCGCGGCAGTAGTTGATGAGGTCCATCATCAGGGCGTAGTTGCTGATGCGGAATTCGCGGAAACGCCCCAGGCCAGTGCGCGAATCCATGAGGTAGTTCAGCAGCACCCAGCCCTGGGGGTCGAGGATGTCTTCGCGCGAATACTGGGCCGAGTCGGCCTGATCCACGGCGGCCATCATTTCGTCGGTCACCCGGGGGAAGCGGGCCTTGCCGCCGTAGTGGTTGTACACCACGCGGGCTGCCGACGGGGCATGCGCCTCGATGATGTGGTTGGGCCGGTCGCCCTGGTTGCGCACGGTCTCGGATTCGTGGTGGTCGAACACCAGGTGCGCGCCCGGCACATAGGGCAGGTTGGTGGTGATGTCGCGCTCGGTGATGGCGATCTTGCCGTCCTGCATGTCCTTGGGGTGAACGAACAGGATGTCGTCGATCAGGTCCAGTTCTTTGAGCAGCACGGCGCACACCAGGCCGTCAAAGTCGCTGCGGGTTACCAAACGGTATTTCTGGTCGCTCACGGTTTTCTCCTTGCGCTGCGATACGGGTTGGGTAATGCCATGGTAGCAATGTCTCGGGCGCTTTTTAGCGTGGTTGGAGCCAGTGCACCAGTTGCTGCGCCACGCCTGCATCGCTGAGCAGGTCCAGGTGCCCCGTGCCAAAGGTCAGGTACTGGTGCGGCTTGGCAAAGGCCAGGCAGCGCGCCGGGTCGTCGTGCAGGCCCAGGGCGCTGCGCAGGGGCACCAGGCCGTCGCCCACCAGGCGTTCGGCCAGGGGGCTGCGGCGCGCAGCCAGCGTGGCGGCGACGGTGTAGCAGGCCACCCCTGAGGGCAGGGGCAAGGGGGTGCGGGTGTCGGGGCTGCGGCGAAAGCGGTCGCGGCCATGCCAGTCAGCGTCCAGCACATGGCCGTAGCGCAGGTCGGTGATGCCCGCGCTGCGCAGCTGGCCCAGGCGCGCAAAGGGGCGGCTGTAGGGGGTGCTGTCCAGCAGCACATCCACCCAGTGGCCGGCGCGCTCCAGCGGTGCGCCATGGTGCGGGGTGCCCAAAAACACCACATGTCGCAGTGCTGCGGGCCAGCGCTGGCCTGCCGTGGCGGCGCTGTGGCAGGCGGCGCGCATCACCAGCCCGCCCATGCTGTGGGCCAGTACGCTCAGCTCGTGCACCGGAACGGGCCAGTCTTGCAGCAGGGCTTCCAGGCGCTCTGCCAGGGCCTGCCCGTTGGTGGAGGTGTGCTGGCCGGTGTTGTAGCGCAGGTACACGGGGGTGTAGCCCAGCGCCTGGGCCAGGTGTGCGCCGTGGTCGTGGCCTGCGCGCTGCCATTGCAGGTCGTTCATGCACAGGCCGTGCACCAGCAGCAGCACCTTGCCGGTGGCCTTGCCACTGGCGCGCAGCGCGGCCAGGTCCAGTGCGTGGCCGTGCTGGCGCAGTTCCATGGGCAGGGCCAGGGGGTTGGCATCGGCGGCCAGGCGGTCGCCCATCACGCCGTTCAGTGCGGACAGCAGCGCCTCGCGTTCGGGCGAGGGCGCTGTTTGTGCGCCCATGCCTGCGCGTTCCAGCGTGGGCTCCAGCCGCCGCAGCGCGGCCTGCACGCCCACGTCCACCCAGTGCGTCACGCCGTGGATGCTTTGGTACACCAGGCCGGTGATGCCGCGCGTGCGGCCAGGGGCGTTGGCGCCGGGCAGGCCCAGGGTGTCCAGCACCGAGCGGTGCACGCCCTCGGCAATGCGCGTCACGCCCGCTGTCGCCTGTGTGGCCAGGCGCGCCGCGCCGCGCAGGTCTGCGGGGCGCAGCGACTGCAAGGCCGCGCGCGCGGCCTGGGATTTTTTGCCCGGTTGGGGCGGTGTGGAAGGGGACATGCGCGCTCCGAACAAAAGGCCAGGGCGCGCCCCGGAGCACGGGCCGTCAGAAGCGTTCGTGCGGGCCCAGGTAGCGCCACTGCCCCACGGGCAGGTTGCCCAGTGTGACACGGCCGATGCGGATGCGTTTGAGGCCCACCACCTTCAGGCCCACCAGTTCGCACATGCGGCGGATCTGGCGCTTCTTGCCCTCCTGCAGCACAAAGCGCAGTTGCTCGGGGTTCTGCCATTCCACCTTGGCGGGCTTGAGCGGCTGGCCGTCCAGGCTCAGGCCGTGGCGCAGGCGTTCGAGTTGCTCGCGCGGGAACACCGCCTGCACGTTGGTGCTGACGGGGTCGCTCTCGTCGATCTCCTGCAGCGGCTCGGCGCGCGCGCCCGTCGGCAGTGCGCGCAGCGGGCCTGGCCCCTGGTACACCACGCGCACGAGGTATTCCTTGTCCATGGTGGAGTCTTCGCCAATGATCTGCCGCGCCACGCGCCCGTCCTGCGTGAGCACGAGCAGGCCCACGGAATCGATGTCCAGCCGCCCGGCCGGCGCCAGGCCGCGCAGGTGCGGCGGCGAGAAACGCAGGCCGCTGGGGTCGTCGCGCCAGTGCGTGCGTGGGTTGATCAGCGTTACGGCAGGCTCATGCCCGTCCTCGGCCTGGCCCGAGACGTAGCCGATGGGCTTGTTCAGCAGGATGGTCACGCGGCTGTCCTGCTGGCGCTGCGCGGCCTGTTGCACGGTGACGCGGTCCTGCGGCGTGACCTTGAGGCCCATTTCAGCCACCTTGCCGTTGACCTGCACCCAGCCGCGTGCGATCCAGTCGTCGGCTTCGCGGCGCGAGCACAGGCCCAGTTCGGCCAGGCGCTTGTTGAGCCGCGTGCCTTGGGCGGCGGGCTCGGCGCCGCCGGGCGCTGGGGAGGGCTGCAGGGGGCGCGGGGCGGGCTTCTTGGCTTGCATGGGCCGGATTGTCTCATTCGGGCCCATGCACAGCGCACATGTTCACATGGAAAACCCACATGATCTCCTGCACACAGCGTAACGTATTGTCAATACACTCGGGGGCCGCATCCTGCGTGGGTTTGATGCCATTGGCACCGGAGGTTTTGTTATGTCCTTAGCCCAGACGCTCACTTCGCTCTCCATCGCAGCACGGCTGCGCCTGGGGTTTGGCTGCCTGCTGGTGCTGATGATGGGCATTGCCGCCGGAGGGCTGTGGTCGCTGCACACGGTCAACCAGCAGATGCGTGCCATCACCGGCCCCGGTGCGGCCAAGGCCAAGTTGGTCAACACCATGCTGGAGACGGTGGGTACCCTGGGCATCCAGAGCCGCTCGGCCGCCATGCTCAACGAAATCGACGGTCAGCAGGCCCAGGCGCAGATTGCGGCGGCGCGCAAATCGCTGCAGGACTACCAGCAGCAACAGGCGGCGCTGGCCAAGCTCTTTGCCTCGGCAGACACGACGCCGGAGCAGCAAAAGCTGCTGAGCGACATCGAGGCCCTGGCCCAGAAAGCCCGCCCCGAAATGGAAACTGCCCTCAAGGCCATCGAAGACGGCGACACCGTGAGCGCCACGCTCACGCTGATGACCCGCGCCGCGCCCGCCGAGAGCGCCTGGCGCGCCAAGCTGGCGGAGCTGATCGAGCGGCAGAACCAGCTCAATGCGGCATCGGCCGAGCAGGCTGAGCGACTGCAGGGCCAGGCGCGCGGTCTGGGTGCGGGGCTGGTGGCGGTGGCTGCGTTGCTGGGATGGTGGATTGCGCGGCGCATCACGGCCAGTATCACGTTGCCGATTGGCCGCGCGGTCGTGGTGGCAGAGCGCATTGCGCGCGGCGATTTGACCTCGGCCATTGAAGTGCGCATCCACGACGAAACCGGCCGCCTGCTCGACGCCATTGCCGCCATGCAGGAGCGCCTGCGCGCCCTGGTGGCCGAGATCAGCCAGGCGGCCGATTCCATCCTCACGGCCAGCTCGGAGGTCGCGTCGGGCAACCTCGATCTGAGTCAGCGCACCGAACTGACCTCGCACAACCTTCAGGCCAGTGCCGCGGCGCTGGCCGATCTGACCGGCACCGTGTCGCAGAGCGCGGATTCCGCACACCAGGCCAACCACCTGACCTCCAGCGCCTCGCAGACGGCAACGCGCGGTGGGCAGGCGGTGACGCAGGTGGTGCAGACCATGGAGTCAATCAGCGCCAGCTCGCGCAAGATCGCCGACATCACCGGGGTGATCGACGGCATTGCCTTCCAGACCAACATCCTGGCGCTCAACGCTGCTGTGGAAGCGGCCCGCGCAGGCGAGCAGGGGCGCGGCTTTGCGGTGGTGGCGGGCGAGGTGCGCAACCTGGCGGGCCGCGCGGCCACGGCGGCGCGCGAGATCAAGGCCCTGATCGGCGCCAGCGTGCAGCAGGTCGAGCAAGGAGGCGAGCAGGTGCACCGTGCGGGCAGCACCATGGATGAACTGGTGGGCGCCGTGCGCAAGGTGTCGGACATCATGGCCGAGATCACCCAGTCCGCGCAGGAGCAAAGCCAGCGCATCGGGCAGGTGAGCCAGTCGGTGGGCGAATTGGAGGTGATGACCCAGCAGAACGCGGCCTTGGTGGAGCAGGGCGCGGCGGCGGCCGACAGCCTCAAGGAGCAGGCAGGGCGCCTGACCCAGGTGGTGAGCGCTTTCCGGCTGGAGCGCAGCGCGCGCGATGACCGCGACTGGTCCGGTCCCAGCCAGGGCACCGCAGTGGCTGCGTCCACGCCGCCCCCCCAGGCTTTGGATGGCGGCGCCAGCGCGCGGCGCTACCACGCCCTGGGCCAATGATTCCGCGCCGGGGTTGCTCTCAGGCCTGGCGCGCCTGCCAGGCCAGGTAATCGTCCAGCGGCAGGGGGCGGCTGATGTGGTAGCCCTGCGCCTCGTCGCACTGCAGCCTGCGCAGGTGCTCCAGGATGTCGGCGCTTTCCACGCCTTCGGCCACCACGCTCAGCCCCAGGTTGTGCGCCAGGTCGATGGTGGAGCGCACGATCATGGCGTCACCCTCGGCGCTTTGCATGCCCATGACGAAGGACTTGTCGATCTTGAGCTCCTGTACCGGCAGGCGGCGCAGGTAGGCGAGTGACGAATAGCCGGTGCCGAAGTCGTCGATGGAGAGCCGGAACCCCTGCTGCGCCAGGCGGTTGAGCATGGCTTCGGCGCGCTGGGGGTCGTCCATGATGGCGCTTTCGGTGATCTCCAGACAAAAGGCCGTGGCCGCCACGCCGTGGCGTTGCAGGATGTCGTCCAGGCGATGGCTCAGATCGGGATCCAGCAGGTCGCGCGTGGACAGGTTGACCGACACGCGCACGCCCAGCGCACGCGCCTGGGGCTGCGCCTGCCAGCGTGCGGCGGCTTCGAAGACCCACAGTGTGAGCTGGCGCACAAAGCCCGTCTGCTCGGCGAAGGGGATGAAGTGCATGGGCGGTACCAGACCGCGCTGCGGGTGCTGCCAGCGTACCAGGGCTTCGGCGGCCAGGGTGTGGTGGCCCTGCAGCGCCACCTTGGGTTGCAGGAACAGGCGCAGTTCGTCCTGCTCCACCGCGCGGCGCAGGTCGCCCAGCAGGGTGAGCGTCTGTGCGCTGGAGGAGTCCAGCGCAGGGTCGTACAGCTGCACCACACTGAGCGTGCGCTTGGCGGCGTACATGGCGATTTCGGCGCGGTTGAGCAGTCCGTCGGCGTCGGCGGCGTGGCCGGGCCAGCAGGCAATGCCCAGGGCGGCGCTCAGGTCCACGGTCTGTTCGTTCAGCTCCAGAGGCGCCTCAAAGGCCTGCACGATGGTCTGCGCAGCCTTCAGGGCGCGGGTGGGGTCGGCACCGTGCAGCAGCAGCGCAAATTCGTTGCCGCCCACACGTGCCACCATATCGGGGGCCTGGGATGCGTGGGGCCGCAGGCGCTGGGCCACGGCCTGCAGCAGGCGGTCGCCAAACGCGTAGCCCAGCACGTCGTTGACATGCTTGAAACGGTCCAGATCCAGCAGCAGCACTGCCAGGGGTGTGCTCCCCAAGGGGGGCTGTGCCGCAATGGCCTGCATCACGGCCTGGCGAAAGCGCTCGCGGTTGGGCAGGCCGGTGAGGCGGTCGCGGTAGGCCAGGTCACGCACCTCGGCCTGCTGGCGGGCGATTTCCAGGCGCATGCCGTCAAAAGAGCGCGCCAGGTCGCCGATCTCGTCGCTGCGCCCGGTGTGGCGCAGGGGTTCGCTGTAGTCGCCGCCCGCAAGGCGCCGGGTGGCCGTGAGCAGCGAGCGCAGCGGGGTGGTCAGCCGCTGGGCCATGGCGCCGTTGCCCAGCGCAAACAGCAGCACACCGGCTGCGGTGATGACGGCCAGCAGCAGTTGCAACTGGCGCAGCGGCCCCACCACGGTGTCCACCGACCGCAACAGCAGGGTGTGCACTTCGCCGCCCACGGCCGGCAGGGCGCGGGCCCGCACCAGCAGGGTGTGCGTACCGGCCTGCAGCTCCAGCGGCAGCGCACCGGGCTGCAGCAGCCGTGCCCGCACCGGCGCAGACACGGTGGCCACCGGCAGCGTGGTGCTCGCACCCGCCTGCACGCGCACGGCCACGTCCACCCCGAGCAGTTGGCGCATTTCATCGGCCAGCGGCTGGCCCACCGGGAAGCCCATGAGCACCCAGCCAATCACCAACGGTGCGCGCAAGGGCACCATGACAAATTGGTAGGGCCGCCCCGCAATCACGGCCACCTGGCTGCCCTGGGGTTGCGCGGCCAGGGCCTGCACCACCAGGGGCAGCTCGGCGGGCATCTGCGGCAGCTCGCTCGCCAGGCTGGCCGCGCGCAGCGCCAGGCGGGTGTCGAGCAGGGCTGTGGCCGCCGCACCGATGCGTGCGCCGTGGTTCTCCAGCGCGGACTGGATCGTGGGCTGGTCGTCCGAGCTGACGGCGGCGCGAAACCCATAGTCGGCCGCCAGCAGGGCCGAGCCCTGGCGCAGGCGCTCGGCGTTTTGCTCCAGCAGGCGCAGCCACACGCGTTCGTCGTTGTCGAGCTCGCGCGCCAGTTGCAGGCGCGCGTTGCGGTCGATGCCGACATGCACCACGGCAAAACCTGCGGCCTGCACGATGAGCAGCAGCAGGATAGACACCCCGACCAGCTTGAGGATCAGGCTGTGGCGCACGCGGGTGGGTGTTGGGGTCATGGCTGCAGACCGCCCAGGCGCACGGTGGCGGTGCTGTCGCCTTCAGCGAGTGCAATGGCCTGCTGGGGTGGCGTCACATCCACCGGCAGGCGCGCGTGCCAGGCGCGCAACTGGTGCGCGCCCGCAGGCATCCCCTCCAGGAGCGCCTGCCCCTGGGCATCGGTCTGGGCGAAATAGGGGGTGTCGAGCACCACCACCCAGCCCACCATCTGGTCATGGATGTTGCAGCCCAGTACGGCCACGCCGGGCTGGTCGAACCGCACAGGGGCGGCTGGCGTGCCCGCGTAGAGCTTGATTTCGAACTTCTTGGCCGGCGAGAACGAGTACACATGGTGGCGCACGCTGTCGCGGTTGGGAAAGCGCACCAGCGTGCCTACGGTGACCACGCGCACTGCAGGCACAAACTGCTTGTTCTCCTGCGCGATTTCCTGCTCGGGCAGGGGACGCACCGCGCGGCGCGCGGCATCGGACACGAGCGAGACGACGGCGCCCTCCAGGGGCTTGCCCGCGCTGTCCAGCACCTGTACGCGCAAGCTGGCTGCGCTGGCTGCGCCCGTCAGCCACAGCAGGGCGCACAGGGCTGCGGCCTTGCGGGGAGCGGGCAGCGGCATCATGGAACGATGGCCAGGCCGCGCAGCGGGGCGCCGTCGCCCACCACGCCCAGCGCTCGGGCGCGGCCGGTGTCCAGGTCCACCCGGTACAGCACGGTGGGCGCATGCGCACCGGTGCGCGCGGCCAGCAGTGCGGTGTTGTTGACGTCGGCAATGTCGAACGATGCGTCTTCCAGCGGCCCCAGCCCCAGGGAACCCACCGTGCGCAGCTGCCCTGTGTTGGGTGAGACCATGGGTTGGGTGCCTTCACGCGAACCCTGCAGCACCAGCGTGCCCAGGGCAGCGTCGATGGCGTAGTTGGTGGTGAGTTTGTCGTCGCGCTGGTTGTAGGTGTAGCCCGCTGCCACGATGTGCGGCGTGCGGCCCGCGTGCATGTCGCCCCAGGCGTAGCGCAGCGCGGGGTCGGGCTGCACGCCAGGCTGGGTGGCGTCGCCATCGACCTGTTGGCCGGTGTCGGGGTGCAGGCGCAGGTTGTGCCCTTGGTCCGAAACGACGCGAATGCGGTCGGCCGCAGGGTTGAAGTCGAACCCCCAGGCCTGCCCGCGCAGGCGGGGCGACGCATCGGGGGCACCCACTGCGTTGGCGGCGCCCGTGGCAGCGTCCAGCGTGTACAGACGCCCGCTCTGTGCCAGGGCAAACAGCACACCCCGCGCGACGCGGTAGTCCAGCCCCACGAGCTGGTCGCCGGGCGCCAGGCCGTTGATGCTGCGGCGCTCCAGGATGTGCTGCGGCGCACCGGCGCGAAAGCGCAGCAGTTCGTGGTGGGCGCTCAGGCCCAGAAGCTCCTCGCCTGGCGCTGGGGCGGGCGGTGCCACGCTGGTGCAGGCGCCCAAGCCCAGCAGCAGGCAGAGTGTGGGCGCGGTGCGCAGGATGCTTGACAAGCCCAGGTCCATGGGGGTGCTCCTTTGGGGGGCGTGGCGCCCATTGTGCATGCCGGCGGCCGCCCGTGAAGGATCTCTATTGCTATGAAAATAATAGCTACCGGCACTTGATGGGCGGACGTTGGAGGCCATTTTTTCTCAAATCATCAGGAGGATGGGATGCTGTCGCGCAGCGCCTGCAGGTCCAGCACACGCACCCCGCCGTATTCCACGCGGATGACCCCGCGCGCCTGCAGGGCCGCGAGCGCTTCGTTCACGCGTTGGCGCGACAGGCCCACCAAGTAGGCCAGTTCCTGCTGGGTGATGCGCAGCACCTGGCCCACACCGGGGTACAGCGTGGGGTTGAACAAGGCCGCCAGGCTGCGCGCCACGCGGGCGTTGGGGCTGTTGAGGCGGTCGATCTCGCGCGCCGCAATGAACTGGCCCAGGCGCTCGTTGAGCTGGTGCATGACAAAGCGGTTGAAGCCCAGCGAATGGTCCAGCAGCCAGTGGAAGGTGTCTATGGGCAGGCCCGCCACCACGCTTTTGCGCAGGGCCTGTACGTTGTAGCGGTAGGGCTCGCGCTTGACGGCGGTGCCTTCGCCAAACCAGCCGCCCGGCGGCAGGCCGGCAAAGGTCATGGTGCCGCCGTCGGCGTTGTCGTTGCTCATCTTGAGCAGGCCCTCGATCACGCCGAACCAGTAGGTGACAGGGCGCCCAACGCGGCACACATAGTCGCCGGGCAGCGCGTCGCCCACCAGCAGCACCTCTTCGGCGCAGGTGCGCTCGTGCGGTTGCAGCAAGGGCAGCCAGGGAATGTCCGCCAGTTCATCGGCCGTGGGTTTGCGGCGGCGGTGGTGCAAGGACAGATCGGTGCTCATGCGGTGCAAGTAAAGCGAAAGGCAGCAGGGGCAGAGTGCGACGCGGAATGCGGGAATACCACGATCCCAAATGTCGTCGCAAGGACAAAATAATTCCAATTCAGACCTGAAGATACAACGATACAGGAAGTTACACCGCCGTGTGAACCCAGGAGACACCATGCCCACCTTTCAAGCATCCACCATGAGCCGCCGCCGCGTGCTGGCCAGCGTTGGTCTCGCACTGCCCTGGTTGGCCGCCACCCGCGCATTGGCCCAAGAGGCACCGCTCAAGTTGTGCCAGTCCACGGCCTTGACGGGGCCGCTGGGGGATCTGGGCTCGGCCATGCACCAGGGGGCGGTGGCTGCTTTCACCGCCATCAACGCCAAAGGCGGGATCCAAGGCCGTCAGATCCTGCTGCAGACACTGGACGACGGTTACGAAGTGCCGCGTGCCCTGGCTAACCTCGATACCTTTCTGGCCGACAAGGATTGCTTCGCGTTGTTCAACTGCATGGGCACTCCCATGGTCGAAGCCATGTTGCCGAAGGTGCAGGACAGCGGGGTGCCGTTCTTTGCGCCGTTCACGGGCGGCCAGCTCAGCCGCATCCCGGGGGCGCGCAATGTGTTCAACATCCGCGCCAGCTATGCCGAAGAAGCCGAGAAGTGCATTCAACACCTTGCCACGTTGGGCATACAGCGTATTGCGGTAGTCCAGCAGAACAATACCTTTGGCAAGGAGGTGTTGACCGGTGCGCGCGCCGCCATGGAGCGCGCCAAGGTTCCCGAGGGCCGCACGGCCACCGTGGAGAACAACGCATCGGACGCAGCGGCCGCAGCCCAGAAAATTGCCGATGCCAACCCGGAGGCCGTGCTTGTGGGCCTGGCAGGCAAGCCTGCGCTGGAGTTCATCAAGGCCTTTCGCACGCTGCGACCTGGGGTCACGCTGTATGCGTTGTCGGTGCTGGGCACGGCGGCCAACGTCAAGGCCTTGGGTAGTCATGCCGTGGGCTTGGTGATCTCTCAGGTCATGCCCCTGCCCACCAACGCCATCATCCCGGTCGTGCGCGATTTTCAGACGGCCTGGAAGGCCATTGACAGCAAGATGGAGCCATCGCACCTGGCCCTGGAGGGCTACATCAACGCCCGGGTGTTTGCCGAAGCCTTGCAGCGCGCGGGCAAGAGTCCCACGCGCGCCTCCTTCATCGATGCGACCTGGGGCCTGCGCAAGATGGATGTGGGTGGTTTCGAGATCAACGCCAGCGTCCCCGAGCGCAATGCTTCGCGCTTTGTGGAGTTGACGCTGGTGAACAGGGAGGGGCGGTTTGTGCGCTGAACGGGGTGCTTGCGGGTTATCCCCCGCCCGTATTTACCCCTAAATTGTCATCGCAAAGACAACGCGGCGTCAAAGTAACTCCTACCATGCAATTATGAATTACCAAGTCCCAGAGGCGACCTCTGGGCTTGCTGCCCCGCAAGGGCTACTGCAGACCCATCGATAGGACCCGGAATGAAGACCACGTTCCCGCAACTGCTGCTCAAACATGCAGCCGAGCGCCCGACAGACCCGGCCGTACGCGAAAAAGAGTACGGTATCTGGCAGACCTGGACCTGGAAAGACGCTGCACAGACGGTGCAGCAACTGGCCTGCGGCCTGCTGGCCCTGGGCTTCCGACGCGGGCAGAACCTGGCCCTGATCGGCGACAACCGCCCGCACCTGTACATGAGCATGGTGGCTGTGCAGAGCGTGGGTGGCGTGCCCATTCCGCTGTACCAGGACGCGGTGGCCACCGAGATGACCTTCGTGATCGAGGACGCGCAGGTGCAGTTCTTCTTCGCCGAGAACCAGGAGCAGGTGGACAAGCTGCTGGAGGTGCGCGAGTCGGTGCCCAGCGTCACCCACATCATTTACGACGACCCACGTGGCCTGCGCAACTACGAGCAACCCGGCCTCATCAGCACCGAGAAGCTGATGGCGCTGGGCGCCGAATGGGACCGCGCCCACCCCGGCGCCTGGAAGGCCGAGGTGGAACGCAACCGCCCCGAGGACGTGTCGGTCATCCTCTACACCTCAGGCACCACGGGCAAGCCCAAGGGGGTGTGCCAGACGCACTCGGCCTTCATCGACTCGGCACAGGGCGGGGTCGAGGTCGATCGCCTGGTGCCTACGGACAACATCATTTCCTACCTGCCCCCCGCCTGGGTGGGCGACCATCTGTTCTCGGTGGCGCAGTGGCTGGTGGCGGGCTTCACCATCAACTGCCCCGAGTCGGCAGGCACCGTGTCGATCGACCTGCGCGAGATCGGCCCAACCTACTACTTTGCGCCGCCGCGCGTGTTCGAGGGCATGTTGACCTCGGTGTCCATCCGAATGGAAGACGCGGCCCCCTTCAAGCGCTGGCTGTACGCCAAGGCCATGGAGCTGGCGCGCCGCGTGGGCGCCGACATCCTGGACGGCAAGCCGGTCAGCAGCAGCGACCGACTGCTGTACAAGTGGTACGACCTTTCTGTGTATGGCCCGTTGCGCAATGTGCTGGGGCTCTCGCGCATCCGCGTGGCCTACACCGCGGGCGCGGCCATCGGCCCGGACCTGTTCCGCTTCTACCGCTCCATCGGCATCAACCTCAAGCAACTCTACGGTCAGACCGAAACCTGCGCCTATGTGTGCCTGCAGCGCGACCGGCAGGTGGACCTCAACAGCGTGGGCCAGGCGGCACCCGGCATCGAACTCAAGATCGCCGACAACGGCGAGGTGCTGGTCAAGGGCGTGTCGGTGCTCAAGGAGTACTACAAGCGCCCGGACGCCACGGCCGAGGTGATTGACGAGAACGGCTACTTCCACACCGGTGATGCCGGCGTGATCGATGCCAACGGCCAGCTGCGCATCATCGACCGCGCCAAGGACGTTGGCAAGCTCAATGGCGGTGCCATGTTTGCGCCAAACTACATCGAGAACAAGCTCAAGTTCTTCCCGCAGATCAAGGAGGCCGTGTGCTTTGGGCACGACCGCGACCAGGTCTGCGCCTTCATCAACATCGACTTCGAGGCCGTGGGCAACTGGGCCGAGCGCCAGGGCCTGCCCTACGGCGGCTATGTGGATCTGGCCTCCAAGCCGCAGGTGCTGCAACTCATCATCGACTGCGTGTCCCAGGTCAATGCCGACCTGGCCGCCGAGGCGGGCATGGGCGATACGCAGGTGGCGCGCTTCCTGGTGCTGCACAAGGAACTGGACCCCGACGATGACGAGCTGACCCGCACGCGCAAGGTGCGCCGCGGCTTCATTGCACAGAAGTACGCCGTGCTCGTCGATGCGCTGTATGGCGGTCGCACCGAGCAATTCATCGAAACGCAGGTCAAGTTCGAGGACGGGCGCACCGGCAGCGTCAGTGCCACGCTCAAGATCCTCGACGCCAAGGTCCATGCGCCTGCCAAGGTCAGTGCCTGAGATACCGGAAAGCACCCCATGACCCAGAAAAAAATCGGCGACGTCATCCTCGACGTCAAGAACATCAGTCTGCGCTTTGGCGGCGTGAAGGCGCTGACCGACATTTCGTTCAACGTGCGCGAGCATGAGATCCGCTCCATCATCGGCCCCAACGGTGCCGGCAAGAGCTCCATGCTCAACTGCATCAACGGGGTGTACACGCCCTCCGAAGGCTCCATCACCTTCCGCGGAAAGACCTTTGGCCACATGAACAGCCGCCAGGTGGCCGAGATGGGCATCGCGCGCACCTTCCAGAACCTGGCGCTGTTCAAGGGCATGAGCGTGATCGACAACATCATGTCGGGGCGCAACCTCAAGATCAAGAGCAACCTCCTTTTGCAGGCGCTGCGCTGGGGGCCCGCCGAGCGCGAGGAAATCGCGCACCGCGAGAAGGTCGAGCACATCATCGACTTCCTGGAAATCCAGGCCTTCCGCAAGACCCCCGTGGGCCAGTTGCCCTACGGTCTGCAAAAGCGTGTGGACCTGGGCCGCGCCCTGGCCATGGAGCCGCAGGTGCTGCTGCTCGATGAGCCCATGGCCGGCATGAACGTGGAAGAGAAGCAGGACATGTGCCGCTTCATCCTCGACGTGAACGACGAGTTCGGCACCACCATCGTGCTGATCGAGCACGACATGGGCGTGGTGATGGACATCTCCGACCGTGTCGTGGTGCTCGACTACGGCAAGAAGATCGGCGATGGCGAGCCTGAAGAAGTGCGCAACAACGAAGACGTGATCCGAGCCTACCTGGGCACCAGCCATTGAGGCGGGAGACAAGCAAATGGCATTCTTTCTTGAAACACTGATCGGCGGCCTGATGGCCGGCATGCTGTATTCGCTCGTGGCCCTGGGCTTCGTGCTGATCTACAAGGCCTCGGGCGTCTTCAACTTCGCGCAGGGTGCGATGGTGCTGTTCGCGGCACTGGCCATGGCGCGCTTTTCCGAGTGGATTCCCAAGTGGACCGGCATCGACAACCCCATCGTGGCCAACCTCGCAGCCTTCGTGATTGCAGGGATGTTCATGTTCGTCGTCGCATGGATCATCGAGCGCCTGGTGCTGCGCCACCTCGTGAACCAGGAAGGCGCGACGCTGCTGATGGCCACGCTGGGGATCACCTACTTCCTCGAAGGTGTGGGCCAGACGCTCTTCGGCAGCGACATCTACAAGATCGACGTGGGCATGCCCAAGGACCCGGTGTTCCTGTTCGAGTCCGTCTTTGAAGGCGGCGTCCTGGTGAACAAGGAGGACGTGATCGCCGCTGCCATCGCTGCCACGCTGGTGCTGCTGCTGAGCATCTTCTTCCAGAAGACCAAGACCGGCCGCGCCCTGCGCGCCGTGGCCGACGACCACCAGGCCGCCCAGTCCATTGGCATTCCGCTCAACCGCATCTGGGTCATCGTCTGGTGCGTGGCTGGTGTGGTGGCCCTGGTGGCCGGGATGATCTGGGGTTCCAAGCTGGGCGTGCAGTTCTCGCTCACCACTGTGGCGCTGCGTGCCCTGCCGGTGGTGATTCTGGGCGGCCTGACCTCGGTGCCTGGCGCCATCATCGGCGGCCTGATCATCGGCGTGGGTGAAAAGCTCTCCGAGGTGTACCTCGGCCCGTTCGTGGGCGGTGGTATCGAAATCTGGTTTGCCTATGTGCTGGCACTGGTCTTTCTGCTGTTCCGCCCTCAGGGTCTGTTCGGTGAAAAGATCATCGACCGCGTCTGAACCACCACAAGAACAACAAGGAGAGAACCCATGTTCTACCGCGAAAACGGCCAGTTCAAGACCAGCTACCGGGCCGACCAGCAGGTCTTCCCGATTGCCCAGGACCGCATTGCCATCTTCCTGCTGCTGGCGGTGGCCTTCCTGGTGGTTCCCATGCTGGCCACCGACTACTTCTACCGCGCCATCCTGATCCCGCTGGTCATCATGTCGATGGCCGCGCTCGGCGTGAACATCCTCGTGGGCTACTGCGGCCAGATCTCGCTGGGCTCGGGTGCCTTCATGGCCGTGGGTGCGTACGGGGCTTTCAACTTCTTTGTGCGCTTCCCTGGCATGCCCTTGATTCCGGCGCTGATTCTGGGCGGCCTGTGCGCCACGTTCTTCGGCATCCTGTTCGGCTTGCCCAGCCTGCGCGTGAAAGGCCTGTACCTGGCCGTGGCGACGCTGGCCGCGCAGTTCTTCAGCGACTGGATGTTCCTGCGCATCAAGTGGTTCACCAACAACTCCGACTCCGGTTCGGTGTCGGTGAGCAACCTGCAGGTGCTGGGCATGCCCATCGACAGCGCCGTGAGCAAGTACATCTTCTGCCTGTCGCTGCTGGTGGTGGTCGCCATGCTGGCCAAGAACCTGGTGCGCGGCGCCATCGGCCGCGAGTGGATGGCCATCCGCGATATGGACGTGGCCGCCGCCGTGATCGGTATTCGCCCGATGTACGCCAAGCTCAGCGCGTTCGCCGTGAGCTCCTTCATCGTTGGCATGGCGGGCGCGCTGTGGGCCTTCGTGCACCTGAGCTCTTGGGAGCCGGCGGCGTTTTCGGTGGAAATCTCCTTCCGCCTGCTGTTCATGGTCATCATCGGTGGCATGGGCTCCATCATGGGTGCGTTCTTTGGCGCGGCCTTCATCGTGGTGCTGCCCATCTTCCTGAACCAGTTCCTCCCGGCACTGGCAGGCCTGTTCGGGATCGAGATCTCCACAGCCGCTGTCTCGCATGCTGAGCTCATCATCTTCGGTGGCCTGATCGTGTGGTTCCTGATCGTTGAGCCCCACGGCCTGGCCAAGCTCTGGTCCATTGGCAAGCAGAAGATGCGCCTGTGGCCCTTCCCCCACTGAGGCAGGCTCTCTGCAGGAAACCACTTACACGCAATTCCCGATGCGCTCGCTCCTGAAGGGGGCGTCCACTGGAGACCCGGTCTTTTCCCGTGCTTCAACACTTTCATTCAAAGGAGACATCCATGAAGCTTTCGAAAATCGTGATTGCCGCTGCCGTGGTGGCTGCAGGTGCCTCGTCCCTGAGCACCAGCGCCATTGCCCAGGCCAAGGAGCAGTTCTTCCCGCTGCTGTCTTACCGTACCGGCCCCTATGCGCCTAACGGCACGCCCTGGGCCAACGGCAAGCAGGATTACATCAAGCTCATCAATGCCCGTGACGGCGGCATCAACGGCGTGAAGCTGACCTTTGAAGAGTGCGAAACCGGCTACGCCACCGACCGCGGCGTGGAGTGCTACGAACGCCTCAAGAGCCGTCCCGGCGTTTCGCTGTTCGATCCGCAATCGACTGGCATCACCTTCGCCCTGACCGAGAAGGCGCCCGCCGACAAGGTACCGCTGATGACGCTGGGCTACGGTCTCTCCGTCTCGCAGGACGGCATGGCCTTCAAGTGGAACTTCCCCTTCATGGGCAGCTACTGGACCGGCGCCGACATCCTGATCCAGCACATCGGCAAGAACTTGGGCGGCATGGACAAGCTCAAGGGCAAGAAGATCGCTCTGGTGTATCACGACAGCCCGTTCGGCAAGGAACCCATCCCGCTGCTGCAGGAGCGTTCCAAGATGCACGGCTTCGAGCTGCAGATGCTGCCCGTGACGGCGCCTGGCGTCGAGCAGAAGGCCACCTGGCTGCAAGTGCGCCAGAGCCGCCCCGACTTCGTGCTGCTGTGGGGCTGGGGCGTGATGAACTCCACCGCCCTGAAGGAAGCCCAGGCCACGGGCTACCCGCGCGACAAGATGTACGGTGTGTGGTGGGCCGGTGCCGAACCCGATGTGCGTGACGTGGGCGAAGGTGCCAAGGGCTACAACGCGCTGGCACTCAACGGCTCGGGCCAGCAACCCAAGGTCATCCAGGACATCCTCAAGCATGTGCACGACAAGGGCCAGGGCACCGGGCCGAAGGATGAGGTGGGCTCCGTGCTCTACACCCGTGGCGTGATCATTCAGATGCTGAGCATCGAGGCCGTGCGCCGCGCCCAGGAGCGCTTCGGCAAGGGCAAGGTCATGACTGGCGAGCAAGTGCGCTGGGGCCTGGAGAACCTGGCCCTGGATCAGAAGAAGCTCGATGCCATGGGTTTCGGTGGCGTGATGCGTCCGCTGTCCACCAGCTGTGCTGACCACATGGGTTCGACCTGGGCCCGCGTGCAGACCTGGGACGGCAAGAAGTGGAACATCGGTGCCGACTGGTACCAGGCCGACGAGCAGATCCTCAAGCCCATGGTCAAGGCTGGTTCTGAAAAGTACATGTCCGACAAGAAGCTGACCCGTCGCGACGCGGCTGACTGCCAGTCTTGAGGACATCCCCCTGAGGCGCTTGCGCGCCTTCCCCCTTCTCTCGCGCTTCGCGCGGGAAGGGGGACGACACCGGTGGCCGGGCAAAGCCCGTTCCACGGTGTCTCTGGCGAGGGAGCCGCGCCAGTTTTGAACGGCTGTGATGACAGCCGCCAATCGAAAGGGTTGTGCTGCAACCCTTTCGATTGGCACAGCGAAGGCAACACCATGGATTCAAAAAACATTGTTCTCAACGTCAACGGCATCGAGGTCATCTACAACCATGTGATCCTCGTGCTCAAGGGTGTCTCGCTGCAGGTGCCCGAAGGCGGCATCGTGGCCATCTTGGGCGGTAACGGCGCGGGCAAGACGACGACGCTGCGCGCCATCTCCAACCTGCTCAAGGGGGAGCGTGGCGAGGTCACCAAGGGCTCCATCGAGCTGCATGGCGAGCGCATCGAGAACCTTTCGCCTGCCGACCTCGTCAAGCGTGGCGTGGTGCAGGTCATGGAAGGTCGCCACTGCTTCGCACACCTGACCATCGAAGAAAACCTGATGACCGGCGCCTACACGCGTTCGAGCAAGGCCGAGATCGCCGCCAACCTCGAAAAGGTCTACAACTACTTCCCGCGCCTGAAAACGCGCCGCACATCGCAGGCGGCCTACACCTCGGGCGGCGAGCAGCAGATGTGCGCCATTGGCCGCGCGCTCATGACCAACCCCAAGATGGTGCTGCTGGACGAACCCTCGATGGGCCTGGCGCCGCAGATCGTGGAGGAGGTGTTCAACATCGTGCAAGACCTCAACAAGAAGGAAAAGGTCACCTTCCTGCTGGCCGAGCAGAACACCAACATGGCCCTGAAGTATTCCGACTACGGCTACATCATGGAGTCGGGCCGGGTCGTGATGGACGGGGCCTCCGCCGACCTGGCCAGCAACGAGGACGTCAAGGAGTTCTACCTCGGTGTCGGCGGCGGCGAGCGCAAGAGCTTCAAGGACGTCAAGAGCTACAAGCGGCGCAAGCGCTGGCTGGCCTGATTGCTACATTTTTTATAGCTTTTGGCGCTTTCTGAATGGGCGTCAGGGGCCTTTTTTATCCAAATTTCTTTCAGACACAGGAGCCCCCGGCATGAGCAAGTTCTATGACGCACTGGAAACACGCTCCAGTGCCGAGCGCGAAGCCGCCCACATGGCTGCATTGCCGCAGCAGGTGGCCCACGCTCAAAAGGCCAGCAGCGCCTTTGCCAGCATCCTGGCGGGTGTGGACGCTGCTGCCATCACCAGCCGCCAGGCCCTGGCCCGCTTGCCTGTCACGCGCAAGTATGAGCTGCTGGAGCGCCAGCAAGCCCAGCGCGCCGACAGCCCCTTCGGTGGCTTTGCGGCCGTCGGCTTTGGCAAAGCCATGCCGCGCGTGTTCGCAAGCCCCGGCCCCCTGTACGAACCCGAAGGCGCACGTCCCGACTATTGGCGCATGGCGCGTGCCATCTATGCAGCAGGCTTTCGCCCCGGAGAGCTGATCCACAACTGCTTTTCCTACCACTTCGTACCCGCAGGCTCCATGATGGAGAGCGGCGCCCACGCCATGGGCTGCACGGTGTTCCCCGGCGGCACGGGCCAGACCGAGCAGCAGGTGCAGGCCATTGCCGACCTCAAGCCAGCGGGCTATATCGGCACCCCAAGCTTTCTCAAGATCATCGTGGAGAAGGCGGCCGAAATGGGCATTCCCCTGCCCAGCCTGACCAAGGCCATGCTCTCGGCGGAGGCCTTTCCGCCTTCGCTGCGCGACTGGCTGCAAGAGCGCGGCATCACCGGCTACCAGTGCTACGGCACGGCCGATCTGGGGTTGATTGCCTACGAAACCGAGGCCCGTGAAGGTCTGGTGCTGGACGAAGGCGTGATCGTCGAGATCGTGCGCCCCGGAACGGGCGATCCCGTGCCCGAGGGCGAGGTGGGCGAGCTGGTGGTCACCACGCTCAACCCCGACTACCCGCTGATCCGTTTTGGCACGGGCGACCTCTCTGCGGTGCTGCCTGGCGCATGCCCCACGGGCCGCACCAACACGCGCATCAAGGGCTGGATGGGGCGTGCGGACCAGACGACCAAGGTGCGCGGTATGTTTGTGCATCCTGGCCAGGTGGACGCCATCGCCAAACGTTTTCCGCAGGTGCAGCGCGCACGCCTGGTCGTCAGCGGCGAAATGGCCAACGACCAGATGGTGCTGCAGGTCGAGACCACCGAAACCTCCGGCGGCCTGGCCGTGCAACTGCAGGACGCCGTGCGCGAAGTGACCAAGCTGCGCAGCGAAGTGCAAATGCTGTCCCCCGGCAGCCTGCCCAACGACGGCAAGGTGATCGAGGACGCCAGGAGTTATAAGTAGCACCCCCCTGTGGCGCTTCGCGCCTTCCCCCCGCTCTCGAATCGCTGCGCGATTCGGGCAGGGGGACGCTCCCAGCGCCCGCACGTGGGAATGCTGGCGGCCCTTGCGCGGGAGCCCTGGCCAGGGATGTGCCCATTTTCGGCACCAGTGACCTGCCCCCGAGGCGCCCCTGGCGCGGGCGCCCTGGGCTGGGGCTCGCCAGTTTTGATGCAAGATCAGGACATCAAAACAAAACCTTGGTGCCTTGCAAGTTTCTCGGTTGTTACCTTATCAACCGTGTTTGCTGTCTCTGACTTACAACGGCCAGGACAGTGCAGGTTTTCGCCTCATCGTCCACCTCATACAGCACGTGCTGGCCCGCAAGACTGATTCGGCGCACGCCCTCACCGTACTCGGGCGCGGCCTCGTACAGTCTGGGGAAATCCAACAGCTTGTCCGTGCTCTGCAGCAGGCGCTGGCACAGGTTGTCAGCGTCCCATGGCGAAGCATGTTCTGCAACGTATTCGAACAGGGCAACTATGTCCTCGTAGGCCCAAGCGCTCCATTCAACGCGATGCATCGCGCAGCCTCTCGTGGCGTTCCTTGAGTCTGGTGCGGATTTCATCCGTGGTCATGGTGGGGCGAGTGTCAGCCCTGGCCGCTGCCACCTTGGCGCGCACCCATTCCTCATGCTGGGCCTGGGCCAGCTCTTCGTTGGCCAGCCGTTGCAGCAGCTCAGTCCCGGCTGGAGTGCCATGGGGCCAGATGCGAGGTAGGTTCTCCGCCAGCTCGCGCAAGAAGTTGGCGTTCTCGTAGTGGGCTGCTGTGTTCATACCGGAAGCCTTTTTTGAGAGTGGATTGGTAGAGACACCAGAGTCTGCTCAGTTCTGGTCAGTGTAGTGTTGCACGCAATCAGGCCCATAAAACAGCGCCTCTTGAGGGACTTGCAAAATTCAAAACCGCAACATGGCGGAAACACTTCGGTGCTCAATATTTGAGCACTTTGCGGTTGTCAGGAAGAATGCGCAGCGCTATCGCATCGATTCCCCCGTGGGTGACCCGCAGTGCTCCCTC
>JAKLLE010000048.1 GCA_023150295.1 Giesbergeria sp.
GGGTAGTATTCATGGGCGGGCACCAAGTTCAGACTTCGATACCCTGATCTTCCAGCCTTTTGGGCGGTGCCCGCAACTTTTTTTGCGCCTCACGCAGAGGCAAATTCGGCTGGGTTGAGGAATTCTGCAAGTCCCTCTAAGGTTGGCTCAATTCCAAGGACGCAACGAAAGCCATATGTTACGCAGTAACATGGCCTAATCCAACGGCGCCCCGACCCCAAAAGCCCACAGCCGGTACGCCCAGAAGCTCTCCTCGCTCTGCATCAGGCGGTACAGCTCGCCCGGTGCGTAGCCGGTGATGCGCCGGGACTCGCGGCACATGTGGGCCTGGTCGGCGTAGCCGCTGGCCTGGGCGATGTCGCCCCAATGCACGGCGCCGTCCTGGTGCGCCTGGGCACCTTCGAAGAAGGCGCGCTCCGAGCGGCCCAGGCCGTGCAGGTTGCGCTGCGTTTGCCCGGTCCATTGCTTGATGCGGCGTTCTGCCTGGCGCAGGCTGCGGCCCAGGCCCGAGCTGGCGGCGCGCAGGGCCACGCTGCGCGACCAATCGGTGAGACGGTGGCTGTGCAGCGCCGATGCGGGCCGCGACTGCTGCCAGCGGGGCAGCAAGAAGGCTTCGACCAGGGCCACGCGCTGATCGTCGTTGTCGGCCTGCGCCACCTGGGCAAACAGGGCCTGCCAGTCGGCATCAAAGACTTCTTCGGCCGGGACGATGCGGTCCAGCAGCGCGGCCGTGTCCAGGCCCGTCATGTACGCCAGCGCATCGGGCATGAGCAGCACCATGAAGGCATGCATGGGGCCGGGGTTCCAACTGACGGTTGGCCGGGTGAAGGGACCGCACAGCGTGGCCGCAGCAATGGGCGCACGCGGGCTGTGGGGCAGTGGCGGCGTGCCCGGCGCCAGCACCTGGCACTCGCCCCGCAGGTACCACAGCAGCGCGCACGTAGGGGCCACCGGCATATGGTTGTAGCGCTGCGGCTCATCCAGCGCCACCGACAGCGTATCGCGCGCCATCACCCCGCGCACGCAGGACGCCAGGGCGCTGCGCGGCAGCCACAGCTCGGAGCGCGCATCGCTGTAGGTCATGGCGGGCTCACGGGGCCAGGGCGGGATTTTGTGAAAGTGGTGATAGGGGGCGCGCGCGGTGTGCGGCGGTGTCGCAATCATTCAATACACCCCAAAGGCTTGGTTTTTACGATAGGCCCCATGCATTGAAAAGGGAGTATTCATGTACCCAGTGAGTTTACGCAACGTGGGCAAAACATACCGGCTGGACACCGTGACGGTGCCCGCCCTGAGCGCAGTGAGCATCGATATCCGGCCGGGCCGCTTCACCGTGCTGTGCGGCCCCTCGGGCAGCGGCAAGACCACGCTGCTCAACATGATGGGCTGCATCGACCGGCCCGATGAGGGCGAAATCCTGGTCGATGGCCAGGCCGTGCAGGCCATGACGGACGATGCGCTGTCGGACTTTCGCGCACGGCGCATCGGGTTCGTGTTCCAGAACTTCAACCTGCTGCCGGTACTGACCGCCTTTGAGAATGTGGAATACCCGCTGGTGCTGGCCGCAGTACCGGCTGCCCAACGCAAAGAGCGAGTGCGCACGCTCCTGGACGCCGTGGGCCTGGCAGACCGTGCAGGCAACCGCCCCGGCCAACTGTCGGGCGGGCAGCGCCAGCGCGTGGCCATTGCCCGGGCCCTGGCCACCGAACCGGCCTTGGTGCTGGCCGACGAGCCCACCGCCAACCTCGACAGCCAGACCGGCGCCGAGATCATTGCCCTGATGCGCCGCCTGCAGCGCGAGCGCGGGGCGAGCTTCGTGTTCTCGTCGCACGACCCCATGGTGCTGGCCCAGGCCGACGATGTGGTGCGCATCCGCGATGGCCGCATCGACGCCATCGAGCACCGGGACACCAGCGCGGAGGTGGCCGCATGAACCTCTGGATGCTCGCCCTGCGCAACCTGCTGCGCAACCGCCGCCGCTCCCTGGCCACCCTGCTGGCCATGGTGGTGGGGCTTACCGCCATCCTGCTGTTTGGCGGCTACCGTTCCAACATCCTGTATGGCATGGAGACCGGCTTTGTCCAGTTCAGCGGCCACCTGCAGGTGCAGCGGCGCGGCTATTTTGTGGATGGGGGCGACAACCCCACGGCCTACGGCATTGCGGGCTACCAGCGCGTCATCGATGCCATCGCCAACGACCCGCAACTGGCGCCCCTGCTGCGCGTGGTGACACCCACACTGCAACTGGGCGGCATTGCGGGGCACATGGAGTCGGGGCACACGCGCTCGGTGCTGGCCCAGGGGCTGGTGGCACCAGACATCAACCGCCTGATGCAATGGAACGACTACGGCATGGTCAGCTACGCCCAGCCCCTGGCGCTGGAGGGCACGGCGCCCCATGCCGCCGTCATCGGCACCGGCGTGGCGCGCAAGCTGCAACTGTGCGCAGCGCTGCAAGTGCCCTACTGCACCAATGCCAGCACCAATGCCTACACCAACGCCCGCACTTCTGCAGCAGTGCAGGCGCCCGAAGCCCCCGCCGTACCCGACGATGTGGCCGCGCTCTCGGCCCTGGAACGCAGCCCAGATGCCGAGCGCGCCCCTACCCGCATCGAAATGCTGGTGGCCACCGCCAAGGGTGCCCCCAATGTGGCCAGCCTGCAGGCCATCAAGGCCGTGAACCTGGGCATCAAGGCGATTGACGACATGTACCTGGCCATGCACCTGCCGCAAGCCCAGCGCCTGCTGTACGGCACGCAAGCGCCCGAGGTCACGTCCATCGTGGTGCAACTGCAGCACACCGCGCAGCTGCCTGCGGCCCGCGCACGGCTGCAGGCCATGCTGGCACAGGACTTTGCCGCACAAGACCTGGAGGTGCTGGACTTTCGCATGCTGAACCCGATGTTTGGGCAGACCGATGAGTTCATGGCCTCCATGTTCGGCTTCATCGCGCTGCTGATTGCGGTGATCGTGCTGTTCACCATTGCAAACACCATGGGCACGGCGGTGGTGGAGCGCACGGTGGAGATTGGCACCCTGCGAGCCATGGGCCAGCGCTGCAGCGGCATCCGCCACCTGTTCCTGTGCGAAGCCCTGCTGCTGGGTGCGGCGGGCACGTTGCTGGGCCTGCTGGCCACGGCCGTGGTGGCCTGGGCCATCAACCACAGCGGCTGGACCTGGACGCCGCCGGGCTACTCCTATGCGTACCTGGTGCTGGTGCGGGTGTGGCAAGACCTGCCCTTGCTGGCAGGCAGCATCGTGGGCATGCTGGCGGTCACCCTGGCCTCGGCCTGGTGGCCCGCACGGCGTGCCGCGCGCATGGACATCGTGGACGCGCTGCGCCACGCCTGAAACCCGTCACATCAAGGCACACCATGCAACGACGTTCACTTTTGGCCCTCCCCCTGGCAGCACTGGCCCCATGGCACCCCCAGGCCTGGGCCGGACCCGATCCCCAGGCTGTTCTGGCGGCCAGTGATACGATCCGCAACCCGGATTTCTCCTTCGGGCTGGTCAATACCCTGGTCGAATACCGCCAGGGTCGGCAAACCGACAGCAGCCAGCTCGCCGTGTACTCCCGGCCCGATGCGGTGGGTGGGCAATTCCGCAGTCTGGTGCGCTACCTGGCCCCGGCGCGCGATGTGGGCAAGCTCATTCTCTACAACGGCAAGGATCTGTGGTTCTACGATCCTGCCAGCCAGGGCAGCATCCGCTTGTCACCCCAGCAGCGCCTGTTGGGCCAGGCGTCCAACGGAGATGTGGTCACCACCAACTTCGCGCGCGACTACCGTGCCACCAGTGCGGTGGAGGAAACCACGCAGGACGGTGACCGCAAGCCACGCCTGTGCCTGAAACTCGTGCTGCAAGCCCAGGGCCCCGACGCCAACTATCCACGCGTCGAAATGTGGGTCGATGCCATCAACCACCGGCCCGTCAAGGCACGCTTCTATGCCGACACGGGCGCCTTGCTCAAGACGGCGTACTACCGGCGCTACGAAAACGCTTTTGGCACCGAGCGCCCCACGGAAACCGTGATCATCGACGGCCTGGACCCCAGCTGGGTTACGGTGATGCGTTACTCACAATGGGAACGCCGCGAGGTGCCGCAAGCCTGGCTGCAACGCGACTACCTGCCCCGGTTCAGGCCCGAATGATGCGCTGGATCGCCGTTGTTCTACCGATGCTCTGCGGCTTGCCCGCACTGGCAGACGACGCAGAGTCCGACGCACTGCAGCTGGCCGACGACACCCCCGCCAGCGCCACTGAAGCACGCCCCTGGCAGGCCCATGCCGAACTTGCTGCCGGGGCCGCCTGGCCGCAGACCGGTGGTGCTGCGCAGAACGACACCCGCCTCAGCCTGGACTGGCGGCTGGAGCCCAGAGCCAGCGGCCCCTGGCAACTGCGGGCTGCAGGTCGGCTGGATGTGCGCTCGCGCCCTGCACCCATGCAAGAACACACCGTGCACACCCTGAAGGACGCCGTGCTGGGCTACACCGCGAGCCCGCAGGTGCTGTTGGAGGCGGGGCGCATCCGGCTGCGCCAGGGGGTGGCGCTGGGCTACAACCCGACCGATTTTTTCCGTGATGGATCGGTGCGCTCGGAAGTGTCCATGGATCCCGCCAGCCTGCGCGAAAACCGCCAGGGCAGCGGCATGGTGCGCGTGCAGCAACTGGGGGCCGACGGCGCATGGCTGTTCGCCTACTCGCCTCGCCTCGCGCAGCGCAAGCCAGCCCCGAGCGGTTGGCACCCGGACTGGGGCGCCACCAACCACCAGCACCGCGCGCTGCTGGCCTTTGCTCCCCGTTGGGGCGAATCCCTCAGCGCCCAAGGACTGCTGCACCTGCGCCAGGGGCACAGCGCGCAATGGGGACTGAACCTTTCCGGACTGGTGGATCAGGCCACCGTGGCCCATCTGGAATGGGCTGCCGGCCAGGCCCGCACGCAGTGGCACGAGGCACTGGACCAGCCCGGCCCCCAGCGCTGGCGCCACCGGCTGGCAGCCGGTGCCACACACACCACCCGCCACAAACTCACGCTGACGGCAGAACTGCACTACAACGGCACGGCCCCAGGGCGCAGCGCCTGGCAGGCCCTGCGCGGCGAGCCGCTGCCCGCCTACCTGCAGTACCGCGCCTGGAGCTTGCAGGCCCTGGAGCCCCCCACACGCTGGGCGCTGTTCTTCCATGCCACCTGGAAAGACGCGCTCATGCCCGGCCTGGACCTCAGCAGCCTGTGGCACCTGGACCGGGTGGACGCCAGCCGCCGCTTCTGGCTGGAAGCCCGGTACCGGGGCAAGGCGTTCGATGTGGCGCTGCAGTGGCAGCGCAACCATGGCGCCCCTCTGAGCCAGTTTGGTCTCTGGCCGGCCGCACGGCGGTGGGAGCTCAGCGTGCGGCGCTATTTCTGACGTTGTACGGCCTCGTCAGACCTCCAGCCACTCCTTGCGGACGTAGCTGTTGGCGCGCAGTTCATCGGGGGTACCCTGGAACACGATGCTGCCGTGGCCCATGACCAGGGTGCGGTCAGAAATGTCCATGGCGATAGTGAGCTTTTGCTCGATCAGCAGCACCGATATCCCGCGCTCCTTGATCGTCTTGAGGTATTGGCCCACCAGCTCGACGATCTTGGGCGCCAGGCCCTCGGTGGGTTCGTCGATGATGATGAGGTCGGGGTCACCCATGAGGGTGCGGCACAGGGTCAGCATCTGCTGTTCGCCACCCGACATCACGCCCGCCTCGATGTTGCGGCGTTCGTGCAGGCGCGGGAACAGGGCATACATGTCGTCAAACGACCAGCGGCTGCCCCGGCCAGCGCCTTTCTGGCCCAGCAGCAGGTTCTGGTGCACGGTGAGGTTGGGAAACACGTCGCGGCTCTCAGGCACGTAGCCCAGGCCCAGGTGGGCAATTTCGTAGGCCTTTTTGCCGTTGAGGTTCTGGCCCTTCCATTGCAGGGTGCCCTCCCAGTCCACCAGGCCCATGATGGCCTTGGCGGTGGTGGAGCGGCCCGAGCCGTTGCGGCCCAGCAGGGCAACGATCTCGCCCGGCTGCACATCAAAGGTAACGCCATGCAGCACATGGCTCTTGCCGTAGTAGGCGTGAAGATTCTCGATATGCAGCATGTCAGTGTCCTCCCGCCTGCGCATCGGCCACGGCGGAGCCCAGGTAGGCCTCTTGCACGCGCTGGTTGGCGCGCACCTTCTCGGGGGTGTCAAAGGCAATCACCTCGCCATACACCACCACGGCGATCTTGTCGGCCAGGCCAAACACCACGCCCATGTCGTGCTCCACGGTCAGCAGGGTGCGGCCTTCGGTAACCTCCTTGATGAGGTGGATGAAGCGCGTGGTCTCGCTGCGGCTCATGCCGGCAGTGGGTTCGTCGAGCAGGATGACCTTGGCGCCCCCGGCGATGGTGATGCCGATCTCCAGCGCACGTTGCTCGGCGTAGGTGAGGTTCACCGCCAGCGTGTCGCGCTTTTTGTCCAGCTTGATCATCTCCATGAGCTGCTTGGCGCGCTCGTTGGCGTCATCCAGCCCCGAGAGGAAGCGCAGGAAGGTGTACTTGTAGCCCATGCTCCAGAGCACGCCGCAGCGCAGGTTCTCGAACACGCTGAGGTTGGGGAAGATGTTGGTGATCTGGAAGCTGCGCGAGAGGCCCATGCGGTTGATCTCGAAGGGCTTCTTGCCGTCGATGCGCTGGCCGCCCAGCAACACCTCGCCGCTGGTGGGCGCGAAGCGCCCGCTGATGAGGTTGAACAGCGTGGACTTGCCCGCGCCGTTGGGGCCGATGATGGCCACGCGCTCACCCGCCTTCACGGCCAGGTTGGCGCCTCGGATGATCTCGGTCTTGCCAAAGCACTTGCGCAGGTCGCGCAGCTCCAGTGCATAAGTGGTGTCATGCGCCATGGTCACAGCGCCTCCCCACGCTTGATTTCATGTTCAATCTGCTCCTGAATTTGCCCCCACTGGTGCCGGAACTGGCGTCGGCACAGCTCGAACATGCCCAGCCCGGTCAGCATCACAAAGGCGGCGCCAAACCAGCTGGTCAGCCCCTTGGCATTGATGGTGGCACCCATGAAGGTCATCTCTGACCCCAAAGCCGCGTTGAGTTGCAGGTGGTAGGTCATCTCGACCATGCAGGCCGCGCCCAGCAAGGCCACCAGGGCGGTGCCGCCCAGGCCCAGGTACGAAGGCCACAGGCGACCCAGCTTGCCGTACTTGGCCACACGCAGGTTCATCATGATCAGACTGGCCACGCCACCAGGGGCGTACATCACCATGAACAAGAACACCAGGCCCAGGTACAACAGCCAGGCCTTGGTCAGCTCGGACAGCAGCACCGAGGCCAGCACCAGCAACACCGCGCCGATGATGGGGCCGAAGAAGAACGTGGCCCCCCCCAGGAAGGTGAACAGCAGGTAGCCACCCGAGCGGATCACGCTCACGCTGTCGGCGGCGGTGATGATCTCGAAGTTGATGGCCGTCAGCCCCCCGCCAATGCCGGCAAAGAACCCGGCGATGATGAAGGCGAGGTAGCGCACTTTTTGCGTGTTGTAGCCAATGAACTCGGCGCGCTCGGGGTTGTCGCGCACGGCATTGAGCATGCGGCCCAGCGGTGTGCCCGTGAAAGCAAACATGGCCGCTGTGCAGACGAAGCAATACACCGCGATCAGGTAGTACACCTGGATGCCCGGACCAAAGGTGATGCCGAAGAACGATGTACCGTACACCCGGTCGGTGGTGATGCCGCCCTCGCCGCCGAAGAACTCGGGGAACATCAGCGCCATGGCGGCCACCAGTTCGCCCACGCCCAAGGTGATCATGGCAAAGGTGGTGCTGGCCTTCTTGGTGGTGACGTAGCCCAGCAAGATGGCAAAGAACATGCCCGCCAGCCCACCGACGATGGGTATGAGCACCAGCGGAATGGGCAGGCTGCCCTTGCTCGCCAGGTTCATGGCATGGATGGCGATGAACGAGCCCAGGCCGGTATACACCGCGTGGCCGAAGCTGAGCATGCCGCCCTGCCCCAGCAGCATGTTGTAGCTCAGGCAGATGATGATGAGGTAGCCGATCTGCGACAGCATGGTCAACGCCAGGCTGCTCTTGAACAGGTGCGGCGCCACGATGAGCAGCAGCGCGAACAGCCCCCAGATGACAATGCGGCCCACATTCCAGGGCTTGAAGCGGTGGTACGCGGTGGGTGTGGTGGTTGCAGTGATGGAAGTCATGGTCTCAGTCCTCCCGCGTGCCCAGCAGGCCCTTGGGGCGGAAGATCAATATCAATACCAGGAACAGGTACGGCAGGATGGGTGCCACCTGCGACACGGTGAGCTTGAGCACCGGCCAGCCAAAGGTTTCTTCGGTCACCGTCACGCCCACAGCCTGCAGCGCGCTAGCCAGCGACTGGTCAATGGCCACTGCAAAGGTCTGCACCACGCCGATGAGCAGCGATGCCAGAAAGGCCCCGGCCAGCGACCCCATGCCACCCACCACCACCACCACAAAGATGATGGAACCCACCGAGGCCGCCATGGCGGGTTCGGTCACATAGGTGTTGCCGCCAATCACACCGGCCAGCCCGGCCAGCGCACAGCCACCGCCAAACACCAGCATGAAGACGCGCGGCACGTTGTGGCCCAAGGCCTGCACCATCTCGGGGTGCTTGAGCGCCGCCTGGATCACCAGGCCGATGCGGGTGCGCGTGAGCAGCAGCCATACGGACAGCAGCATCAGCAAGGCCACCAGCATGACGAAGGAACGCGACTTGGGAAACTGCGTGTTGAACAGCGTGAACAACGGCCCCTGCAGTTGCTCGGGCAGGCCATAAGGCACCGTCGAGCGGCCCCAGACCAGCTGCACCAGTTCCAGAATCAGGTACGACAGCCCGAACGTGACCAACAGCTCGGGCACATGGCCGAACTTGTGCACCCGGCGCAGGCTGTAACGCTCGAACAGTGCCCCCAGCGCACCCACCGCCAGTGGCGCCAGCACCAACGCAGGCCAGAAGCCCACCAAGCCCGACAGCGTGTAGGCAAAGTAGGCCCCCAGCATGTAGAAGCTGGTGTGCGCAAAGTTGAGCACACCCATCATGCTGAAGATCAGCGTGAGGCCCGAGCTGAGCATGAACAGCAGCAGGCCATAGCTCACGCCGTTGAGCATGGAGATGACAAAAAATTCGAGATTCATCGCAGTTACCGCAACACCGAGTCAAAAAAAGAGGCCCGAGGGGCGTCGGGCCTCTTGCCAAGGCAACGCTGAACAAGCTCCTCGCGCACGGCGCAAGACTTGATCAGCGCGACCCCAGGGCGCGATCAGGAAGGACGCTTCATCTGGCACGAGGTGGGCGTGCTAGCCACGTAGGGCTCGTAGTACTTGACCGGCACAAAGGTGTAGCCCGTGCTCTCAGAGTCGAGCGGGTTCTTGCCACCGGCCTTTTCCCACTTGGAGATGAACAGGCCCTGCTGCAACTGGTGGTCGGTCTTGCGCATCTCGACCTCGCCGTTGAAGCTCTTGAACTTCATGCCTTCCAGCGCCGCTGCCACCTTGACCGGGTCGGTGCTCTTGGCCTTCACAAAGCCTTCGGACAGCATGGTGAAGGCGTGGTACACGGCGCCGGTGTACATGTCGTCGTTGAACTTCTTCTTGTAGTCCACCACGATCTGGTTCAGCGGGCCAGGCAGGTTGATGTGGGCATAGGCCACCATGTACACGCGGCCTGCGGCGGCAGAGCCCATGGCCGTGGGCGTGCCGGTGACCGAGCCGTAGTAGGTGAAGAAGTTGACGTTGTTTAGGCCCGCATCGTTGGCGGCCTTGATCAGCAGCGCCAGGTCCGAACCCCAGTTGCCGGTGATCACGCTGTCGGCGCCCGATGCCTTGATCTTGGCGATGTAGGGCGCAAAGTCGCGCACCTGGGCCAGGGGGTGCAGATCGTCGCCCACCACCTGTACGTCAGGACGCTTGCGCTTGAGCATTTCCTTGGCAAACTTGGAAACTTGGTGCCCGTGGGCGTAGTTCTGGTTGATCAGATAGACCTTCTTGACCTCGGGAATGTCCTTCATGTAGGTCGTGAGAGCTTCCATCTTCATGGAGGTGTCGGCGTCGAGGCGGAAGTGCCAATAGCTGCACTTGCTGTTGGTCAGGTCAGGGTCCACGGCGGCGTAGTTGAGGTACAGCACCTCCTTGCCGGGGTTGCGGGCGTTGTGCTTTTCCAGCGCATCCATGATGGCCAGCGCAGCACCCGAACCGTTGCCCTGCACCACGTAGCGCACACCCTGGTCCATGGCCGAGCGCAGGGCGCTGGTGGTTTCCTGGGGGCTGAGCTTGTTGTCGATGCCGATGACCTCGAACTTCACGCCAGCAGCGTTCTTCTTGTTGAACTCCTCGGCGAGGAACTGGAAGCTCTTGAGCTGGTTGGTACCGACTGCGGCCATCAGACCGGAGAGCGGATCGATCCAGGCGATCTTGACGGTTTCACCTTTTTGAGCAAATGCAGCGCCAGCGCTTACCAGCATTACGGAAGCAGCTACGATTTTGATAGCAAATTTCATGTTTTCAGTCTCCGGTTGAATCGATGGATGCAGCGTACAGTGTCGCGCTGCGGCATTGCTCAGGGATTGCCCCTAGCCCCTATCGCACATGTGACTGGCGCGGCCTCCCCAGCAGCCGCGCCAGCGCAGGATCACAGGCCGGGGAGCTTGTAATCCTTGAGCTGCTCGCGCAGCCGGGTCTTGAGCATCTTGCCGGTGGCGCCCAGCGGAATGGCATCGACAAACACCGCGTCGTCCGGGATCTGCCACTTGGCGGTCTTGCCTTCGTAGAACTGGAGCAGCTCCTCGCGCGTGACCTCAGCGCCCGGCTTCTTGACCACCACCACGATGGGGCGCTCGTCCCACTTGGGGTGGGGCATGCCCACGCAGGCTGCCATGGCAATGGCCGGGTGGGCCATGGCAATGTTCTCGATCTCGATGGAGCTGATCCACTCGCCGCCGGACTTGATCACGTCCTTGCTGCGGTCGGTGATCTGCATGAAGCCGTCGGCGTCGATGGTGGCCACGTCCCCGGTGGGGAACCAGCCCCGGCCCTGCGCGTCCTGGATGAGCGGGCTCTCGCCCTTGTAGTAGGTGTCCAGAATCCAGGGGCCGCGCACCAGCAGGTCGCCATAGGTCTTGCCATCCCAGGGCAGCTCCTGGCCGTCGCCGTCCACGATCTTCATGTCCACGCCGTAGATGGCGCGCCCCTGCTTCTGGCGGATCTTCATCTGCTCGTCCTTGGACAGGCCGAGCTGCTTGTTCTTGAGCGTGCACAGGGTGCCCAGCGGGCTCATTTCGGTCATGCCCCAGGCGTGCAGCACTTCGACGCCATAGTCGTCCTGGAAGGCGTTGATCATGGCGGGCGGGCAGGCCGACCCACCGATCACGGTGCGCGTGAGCGAGCTGAACTTCAGGCCCGCAGGCTTCATGTGGCCCAGCAGCATCTGCCACACGGTGGGCACGCCGGCGGCGTAGGTGACCTTTTCGGCCTCGATCAGCTCATAGACCGACTTGCCGTCCAGCGCTGGGCCCGGAAACACCAGCTTGCAGCCCGTGAGTGCCGCAGAGTACGGAATGCCCCAGGCGTTGACGTGGAACATGGGCACCACGGGCAGCACGGCATCGCGCGCCGAGAGGCACATCACATCGGGAAGCGCCGCCGCATACGCATGCAGCACGGTGGAGCGGTGGCTGTACAGCGCGGCCTTGGGGTTGCCCGTGGTGCCGCTGGTGTAGCACATGCTGGAAGCGCTGTTTTCGTCGAACGAGGGCCAGTCGTAGCTGCTGCCATGGGCGCCAATCCAGCTCTCGTAGCTGACCAGACCAGGCACGCCGCTGTCCTGCGGGAGCTTGTCGGCATCGCACAGCGCGACCCATTTCTTGACCGTGGGGCACTTGGCGTGCACCGCCTGCACCAGCGGCAGGAAGGTGAGGTCAAAGCACAGCACCTGGTCTTCGGCGTGGTTCACGATCCAGGCAATCTGCTCGGGGTGCAGGCGCGGGTTGATGGTGTGCAGCACGCGGCCCGAGCCGCTCACGCCGAAATACATCTCCATGTGGCGGTAGCCGTTCCAGGCCAGGCTGGCCACGCGGTCACTGAACTGCAGGCCCTGCGCATCCAGGGCATTGGCCAACTGGCGCGAGCGCGCCGCAAGCTCTTTGTAGGTGTAGCGGTGGATGTCGCCCTCCACCCGGCGCGAGACGATCTGCCCGTCGCCATGGTGCCGCTCGGCAAACTCGATCAGCGACGAAATCAGCAACGGCTGGCTCTGCATCAAACCCAACATGTGTACTCCTTTGTGTAGCAATCAAATAACCCACGCACCATCCTAACGGGTGAACCGCTCACCCTTGCCGATGATGGTCAAATCCACAAACCTTGATCCCTGGCGCACGCCTTTGCCGTAGTCCAGTTCGAAGCCTCCCAGGTCGTAGTGGCGCAGGGACTCCAGCGCCTGGAGGAAGCGCGGCCTGGTCAGATCGCGGCCCGCGCGCTTGAGCCCCTCGACCACCAGGCGCGCATTCATGTAGGCCTCCAGCCCGATGAAGGACACATGCTGACCGAACCCTGCCGCCTGCAGTGCCGTGCGGTACTCGCGCGCCAGGGGCAGGCTCTGGCTCCACGGAAACGGCACCACCGAGGTGACCACCACCCCCACGCCGTCCTCCCCCAGCGCACGCAGGGTCGCCTGCGTACCCATGACTGAGAGCGTGTAGAACCGCGCCCCCCGGCTGTGCTTGCGGTAGGCCTTGATGAAGCTGACCGTGGGCGCCCCGGCCGTGATCAGGATGATGGCCGTGGGATCGGCAGCCACCAGCGCGGCAACGGCCTGGGCCACATCGGATGAATCGGCCTGGACGGGCGCGTCGGCATGGAGCTTCTGCCCGCGCTTGTCCATGGCCTTGCGCACGCCCGCCAGGCCATCCTTGCCAAACGCGTTGTTCACCCACAGCACGGCGATGCGCGGCACACCAATGGTGGTCAGGTGCTGCACGAGCTTGTCCACCTCGTCGCCATAGCTCGCGCGCAGGTTGAACACATGGTCAAGGCCAGGGGCGCGCACCAGGTCGGCGCCCGTGAACGGCGTGATCAGCGGCACCGCAGGGCTTTCCTGGGCCAGCAGGGGCAAGGCCGCAGCAACATTGGCCGTGCCGGTGAGGTTGAACAGGGCAAACGCACCGTCCAGGCCCAACAGCTTGCGCAGGTTGTTGACCGTGTTTTCGGGCTTGTAGCCATCGTCCTCGGTCAGCACGCGGATGCGCCGCCCGTGGATGCCGCCTTGCGCGTTCACCGCATCAAAGCAGGCCTTGCTGGCGTTGACGATGTCGGGCGCCATTTCGGCCAAGGGCCCGGTCAAGCCCAGCGACTGCCCCAACACGATGTCGTTGTCCGTTACCCCAGTGGCGGCATGCAGCGCCGACCAGGGTGCCGCCGCAGCCGCACCCAGGACCCCCAAAAAATCGCGCTTGTTCACTCTGGACTCCCTATTGCGCCTCGGGCCTGAAGCAAGCCGAAGTGGGCGCAGTGTCCAGCCCCCATGCCGCGCTGCCAACACCTGTCGCCACACAGACACTTGCCCAGGGTTTTCCCGATCCTGGGCGCACAGAGCTGCGAGAATCGCCCCATGTTCTGCGTATCCGACCCTGCCGAGCGCTTCATCGGCAGCCAGCCCTGGTTTGCCAGCCTGCCTGCGGCGCTGCAAGACGCAGTGCGCAGTGGCGTGTATGCGACCGAAGGCGCCAAGGGCGACGTCATGCTGCCGGTCGGCTCACCCGTGCAGGGCTGGCACGCCGTGCTCCACGGCCTGGTGATGCTGCGCAGCCCCGCGTGCAAGGCACGCACCTCGGCCTTTATTGGCATTCCGGACGGCGAGTGGTTTGGCGAGGGCTCCGCGCTCAAGGCCGAGGCGCGCAAGTACGAGGTGGTCGCGCTGCGCCCCACCCAGTTGTTGTGCCTGCCGCTGCCCCTGTTCCAGACCCTGCGCGACACCAGTCTGGCGTTCAACCAATACCTGGTGCAGCACATGAACCTGCGGCTGGGCCAGGCCATGACCATCATCGAGGCAGGTCGCATGCGCTCGCCCGAGCACCGCGTGGCGCTGTACCTCAGTCGCCTGTTCTGGCGCAGCACACGCAGGCTCAACCTCACGCAGGAAGAACTGGGGCAGCTGGCCGGCCTGTCGCGCCAGACCGTCAACCGCGTGCTGCGCGCCCTGGAAGCCGCTGGCATCGTGACACTGGACTTTGGCCGTGTGGCCATTGTGGACGACGAGGCCCTCAGCGCCCACCTGGCCGCAACGGCCACGGCCTGATCCCCCCCTGGCCCACAAGGGCTTGGAGTGCGCGGGACAATGCCCCGATGACGCCCTCCCCTTCGCATGCCCTGCCCGCCGTGGACACCGGCCTGGCCTGGAACAATCGCTTTGCCGCGCTCGGGCCCGCGTTCTACACCCGCCTGGAACCCCGGCCGCTGCCCACGCCACACACCGTGGCCCACAGCCCCGACGCAGCTGCCCTGCTGGGGCTGGATGCAGACTGGCTGCACTCCGACGCCGCACTTCAAATCTTCAGCGGCAACGCCCTGCCCCAGGGGAGCGACCCACTGGCCAGCGTGTACAGCGGCCACCAGTTCGGGGTGTGGGCCGGGCAACTGGGCGACGGCCGCGCACTGCTGCTGGGCGAGGTGCAAACGCCGCAAGGCCCGCAGGAAATTCAGCTCAAGGGCAGCGGGCTCACACCCTACTCGCGCATGGGCGACGGGCGCGCAGTGCTGCGTTCCAGCATCCGCGAATTTCTTTGCAGCGAAGCCATGCATGCGCTGGGCATTCCGACCACGCGGGCCTTGTACCTGTGCGGCTCGCCCGAACCCGTGCAGCGCGAGGCGGTGGAGACGGCAGCGGTGGTCACCCGCGTGGCGCCCAGCTTCATCCGCTTCGGGCATTTCGAGCACTTTGCCGCGCGCGGGCAGTTCGGCGAGTTGCAGCAACTGGCCGACTACGTGGTCGAGCGCTTCTACCCCGAGTGCCAGGACGGTGCCGACTGCGGCGGCCACGCGGGCAACCGCTATGCGGCGTTGCTGCAGGCGGTGAGCGAACGCAGCGCCGCCCTGGTGGCCCAGTGGCAGGCTGTGGGTTTTTGCCATGGCGTGCTCAACACCGACAACATGAGCATCCTGGGCCTGACCATCGACTACGGGCCATTCCAGTTCCTCGACCATTTCGACCCCGGCCACATCTGCAACCACAGCGACCACCAGGGCCGCTACGCCTACGGCCAGCAACCGGGCGTGGTGCTGTGGAACCTGTACCGCCTGGGCCAGGCGCTGCAGCCGCTGATCGGCGACCCAACGATTGCCATGGGCGCACTGGAGTCCTACCGCACGCTGTACCCGCAGCACTTCATGCAGCGCATGCGTGCCAAATTGGGCCTGGACGCAGCGCACGAGGGCGACAGCACCCACATCGACGCCATCCTGCACCTGCTGGCCGACAACGCCGTGGACTACCCCATCTTCTGGCGCCGCCTGTCGCGCGCAGTGGGCAGCGGCGACTTCGACCCCGTGCGCGACCTGTGTGCCGACCGGGCAGGCTGGGATCGCTGGATGCTATCATTTTCAGAGCATGTAGCGCTTACCAACAGGGCGCTGGATGCCAATTTGATGCTAAAAAACAATCCCCACATCGTGCTGCGCAACCACCTGGCCCAGCAGTGCATCGAAGCCGCCCAGGCAGGGGAATTTTCCACGCTCCAGGCACTCCAAACAGCCCTGCAAATGCCCTTTGACGAACACCCCGCCCACGAAGCCTATGCGGGCTTTCCGCCCGACTGGGCGGCCCATCTGTCCATCAGTTGCTCCTCATGACACACCCCATCCACCACACCGACGCGCAGTGGCAGGCCATTCTGCGCGAGAAGAACGCCGAGCCCGGCGCCTTCGAGGTCACACGCCACGCTGCCACCGAGCGCCCATTCACCGGCCGCTTCGAGGCCCACTGGCGAGACGGCAGCTACCATTGCATCTGCTGCGGGCACAAGCTGTTTGACTCGAACACCAAGTTTGACGCGGGCTGCGGCTGGCCCAGCTTCAGCCAGGCGGTGCCCGGTGCCATTGCCGAACACACCGACCGCAGCCACGGCATGCTGCGCACCGAAACGGTTTGTGCACAATGCGGGGCGCACCTGGGCCATGTCTTCACCGATGGGCCGACCCCCACGGGCCTGCGCTATTGCATGAATTCGGCTGCACTGGACTTCACCCCGGACCCTGCTCCATGAAACTGCTGATCGATTTTTTCCCCATCCTGCTGTTCTTTGTCGCCTTCAAGTTCTGGGGCATCTATGTGGCCACCGGTGTGGCGATGGCGGCCACCGTGGTGCAAATCACCTACCTGCGCCTGCGCCACGGCAAGGTCGAGCCCATGCAATGGCTCAGCCTGGGCGTGATCGTGGTGTTTGGCGGCGCCACTTTGCTGGCGCACAGCGAGACCTTCATCAAATGGAAGCCCACCGTGCTGTACTGGCTGATGGGCGGCGCACTGCTGGTGGGGCAGGTGGTTCTGCGCAAGAACCTGATCAAAAGCCTGATGGGCGCCCAGATGGAACTTCCCGACGCTGCCTGGAACGCCATGAACTGGAGCTGGACCGGCTTTTTCGTCGCCATGGGCGCGCTCAACCTGTGGGTGGCCTACCAGTTCGACACCGAGACCTGGGTCAACTTCAAGCTGTTTGGCGGCCTGGGGTTGATGCTGGTCTTCATCGTGGCCCAGGCCCTGTACCTGAGCCGCTATATCAAGGACACCGACAACGCAAAGGACCCCCTGGCATGAGCACCAACGCCGTCACCGCCCCCGACATGGAGCGCGCCCTGCGCGAAAAGCTCCAGCCCACCACCGTGCAGGTGCTGGACGAAAGCTGGCAGCACGAGGGCCATGCTGGCGCCAATGGCACGGGGTTTGGCACCCATTTTCGCGTGCGCATTGGTTCACCTTTGTTTACCGGTTTGCCCCGCGTTCGCCAGCATCGGCTTGTGTATGATGCGCTGCAAGATTTCATTGACCTTGGTGCACACGCCATCGCCATCGAAATCGTCTGAACAGGCCCTCTCTCTGGCCTGCAAACCCTTTCTTTTACGGAAATCGAATGAAGAAACAGCTCCTGTCCGGCCTGGTGGCCGCAGCCCTGGTGGGCGCCGTGGCCTTGCCCGTGCACGCCCAGAACCTGGCCGTTGTCAACGGCAAGGCCATCCCCAAAGAGCGCGTCGAACAGCTCAAGCAGCAGGTCGAGCGTTCGGGTCGCAAGGTCACCCCCGAAATGGAAGGCCAGATCAAGGAAGAAATCATTGCGCGCGAGATCTTCATGCAGGAAGCGCAGCGCCGTGGTCTGGAAGCCTTGCCCGACTACAAGGCCCAGATGGAATTGGCCCGCCAGACCATCCTGATCCGCGAACTGTTCACCGACGAGCAAAAGAAAAACCCGGTCACCGACGCCGAAATCCAGGCCGAGTACGACAAGTTCGTCGCCGCCAACAGCGGCAAGGAATACAAGGCCAGCCACATCCTGGTCGAGAAGGAAGAGGAAGCCAAGGCCATCCTCGCCTCGCTCAAGAAGGGCGGCAAGTTCGAAGACATCGCCAAAAAGCAGTCCAAGGATCCAGGATCCGGCGCCCAGGGCGGCAGCCTGGACTGGGCCAACCCGGGCAGCTATGTGCCTGAGTTCACCGAAGCCATGGTCAAGCTCGAAAAGGGCAAGACCACCCTGGCCCCGGTCAAGAGCCAGTTTGGTTGGCACATCATCCGCCTGGACGACGTGCGCGAAGCACAGTTGCCCAAGCTGGACGAAGTGAAGCCGCAGATTTCGCAGCAACTGCAGCAGCAAAAGATGGGCAAGTTCCAGGAAGAGCTGCGTACCAAGGCCAAGGTCGAATAATCCGGCCTCGGCGCCCACGCACCACGCGGCCCCAGGGCCGCGTTTTTTTTGGGCGGCTCAGCGCCCCAGCATCCAACCCACGGCCATCAAGCCACCGATCATCACCGGCTGGTGCAGCATGTAGTAACTCAGGCTCCAGCGCCCCAACACCGCCAAAGACCGCAATGCAGCGCCCAAGGGCCGCTGCAGCACGCTGCTGTGGTGACGCAGCAACCACTGACCACTGGCCAAACCCCACCACATCACACCCAGCCACGGAAACACCGGCACGTAGTCTTCGGTGAAGGGCTTGCGCGCCACCAGGCCCAACCAATTGAGCCCCTTGCCATTGAACCAGGGGGCCCAGGCAGCCAGCGGCTCGGTCAAGGCCCATTGCGCCAGGTGCGGAAAGGCCAGTGCGAGCGCCCCCGCAGGCCACAACCAACGCCCCCAGGGTGCCGTCAGGCGGGCCAGCATCAACATCACCGCCATGCCATGCAGCACCCCAAAATGGATGTAGCTGCGGGGAAACATGAGCCAGGAGCCCACCGACACCAACAGCGCACACCCGGCAATCTGAACCCAGCGCCGCCCAAAACGCGCCCACCCTTGCCCCTGGTGCCAGGCAATCGACTGCCCCAGCCCCGCGCAGAACAGAAACAGGCTGACGATGGCCGTGCGCTGCACGGTCCAGAACAGGTCGTGGCGAAAGTCCTGCGGCCAGTACCCAAAGTGGCTCAGGTCGAAACAAAAATGGAACGCCGTCATCCACACCATGGCAAAGCCCCGAAGGGCATCCACAGCATCAAACCGCGCACCCCTGGGTGGGGTGGGCGCCATGGCAGAGGTCAGGTCAGTTTTCAATGGCATGCCGCTCAAAGCAGATGAAACGATGCGATTGTGCAGCCCAAATGGAAGCAATTCCGGATCGAAGTTGTGCACTTCCGGACTGTGCGCTCCGAAGGGCTATGCCAAGCTGGTTCAACACATCGTCAACACCAACACCTGAGCAACCACTGATAGGGAGTCAACGACGCACAAGTGCATCGACCTCGCGGTGGGCTTCTTCGGCGTCGCGGGCGTATTCGGCCAGGTAGCGTTCACGTTCCTCGCTGGTCCATTCGTCGGATGAAAACCGCGTGAGCGGATAACTGGCACTCTGGTGCACCAGGCCGGCCCAGCGCGGCATCAGCGCACGGTCAGGGAAACGGTCGGGGATCAGCAAAAACCCCTCCACGTCGCGCAGGCGCAGCGGAAAGGCCGGCGCCTTGTCGCGTATCAGTGCGCCAAAGACCTGCAGGCGCACTTCCTGCGCTCCGGCCCCCAATTCCTGGTTGAACTGCACCAGGGCCAGGGGTTTGCCGTTGGCGTCATCCACCCGGCCGCTGACCACATAGCGGCCTGCAGTGCGCACCTGGGCCTTGAGATAGAAGTTGAGCGACCCCGCCTCCACTGCGTCGCGCACGCCCACCCAGGTGGCGGGCACGCCGGGGGCATACACCACATCGAAGTGCACCACGCCCTGCTGGCCCTGGGCAGCCACCTGCGCCAGCACACGGATGGTGCCGTCGTACTGGCCAAAGCCTTGCTGGGCGGGGTTGAGCAAGGCTGTGGACACGCCGTCGCCCGCCTGCACATCGGCGCCGGTGCCGTCGTCGGTGAAGGCCAGGTCGGTCTGGATCAAGGGTACAGGTGTGCGCGTGTCGGGCACCGACTGGGCCGCTGCCGCGCGCACGACCAGCGCCAGCCGCTGGCCTTGCTCATTGACGGCTTCGATGGAAAACCGGACCACGTCGGTACCGCTGAGGAACACCCGGTCTTGCGTGGTGCGCAGGCGCACGCCTTTGACGGCCTCGCCCTTGGCGTCACGCAGAGCGGTTTCCTCGGTGATCGGGTCGAAGGGGCGCACCTGGTCGGGGTGCTCAGCCAAAGGCCGCGACTCGTGCGGGTAGCGCGTGGCGTCGCGGTAGCTGGCGTAGACCTGCTCCGCGCGTTCATAACGCACCTGCCACAGACGCAGCTTGTCGGCATGGGCTTGCTGACCGGCTGCACTGTAGGGTGCCAATGCACCGGGCGTCACCGGGCTCGGTGCGGCGCCCCGCGCAGTGGCAGACTGGTTGGACGCAACCATGTGGCTCGGCGCAGTGGCAGCCCCTGCCCCACTCGCCCAGGCGCCATCCGATGCGAACCACCACCACGCCCCGCCCACGGCAGCGGCAGCCAGGCCCGCCGCGATCCATGCCCGCGATGCCACAGGGTGTTCGCCGAATCAGCGGGCGTTGGCGGCCATGTCGGCGCGCACCTTGGAGACCACCCCGCCCCAATTGCCCTGGGTGTAGTGGTTCAACGACTCGCTGTCGTCGCGGAACTGAACGCTGTGGTAGGCCCATTTGGCGCGCCCGCCCTCGTTGGCCCCGGTGCCCAGGGTCAGATCGTTGCACCACCAGTCGGAGGGGTTACAGAAACCCGCACCACCGCTGCCCGAAACACCGCCGGCCGAGTGGTAGGCCACGGCTTCATCGTCCTGCCCCGGAAGGATGCCGGAGTACAGCGTGCCCTTGGCGCCCGCGTACATGTAGAACCACTTGGCACGGGTCTGGTTGTGGTCGTACATGGCGCGCGCGGTGGCCGTCTTGAGGTCTGAGGTGAGCGGATCGGACACCGCCCAACTGCCCACGTTGGCCAGCTCGCTGCCCCCGGCGGCCCCTGCGGCCACGTTCACCCACTTGATGTTCCAGCCCGTCTGGGTGCTGCCATCTGTGTTGCCGCACACGCCCGAGACGTTGGGCGTGGCATTCTTCTTGTAGCGGGCCGATCCGCCAAAGAGCGACAGCGCATAGCCGATCTGCAGGTTGCCTGCACTGTGCGCGGCGATGTAGCACCAATTCTGCCCGGTGCAGTAGCAGTCCAGCGCATCGCGGATGCGGTAGTTCTGGTCGGCAATGCGGTTGTAGCCGTCCCAGTTGACGGATTTCTTGTTCACTCCCGCCTCGGTACCGGCAGGGCCCCAGTAGGTGAAATCGGCGTGGTTGCCTGGCTGGCCGCCGCCAGTGCGGCCGTTGATCCAGAGCGAATAGTTGGTGGCATAGACCCCCGTGGCCAGCGCCCCCAGCAGTGCCACGGCTCCCAGTGCCCAGCGGCGCGGGGTGATTCGAGAAATGTTCAGGCCCAAAGTACGCATCAGGATTCCCTCTCGTGTGTTGATTGGTCTGCCATCCCTGCCACCGGGACGCACAACCGCACCCTGGGGATGGTGATTCAGGTCAAAAACGAACGGTCGTGCGCGAAAAAGTACCCAGACATTGCAGGCACTTGCGCATAGGCGTTTACCCTGCTGTCAGAGGCAGGCCACATCGAGGGGAATGGTCATCCGTTTGTCGTGGTCTGGTGCTGGACAAAGCGCACGCGGATGCGGTTCAGGGCTTCCCGCCCTGCTCCACCAGATCCATGCGCCTGCGCAATGCGGCGGCCACCTCGGGCTGACCGCCCTGCTCCGCCCATTGCCGCTGCACCCCCAGCCAGGCCAGCAAGGGCCTGCGCCAGCCTTGGTGTGACGCGGTGTCCACCGCCGCCTGCACCACGGCCGGTGATGCCTGTGCGCGTCGCAGCAGCACGCCGGCGGCCACCAAACGTGCCAGGGGGTCGGACAGTTGCAGTGCCTGTGCGCTGGCGGTAGCATCGGTGCTGGCCAGGGCCAGGGCTTGCTGTGCGGCGGGCAGCAGCGCAGCCTGGGCGGGGGCCAGGGCCTGGCCTGCCAGGTAGGCGGCGTAGGCCACCTCGGGAGCGGCAGCGTCGGAGCGCAGCGCGTCAAAGCGTGGGCAGGCCCAGGGCATGGCGCTGGCGGTCTGCGCGGCGCAGTGCAGCAGCTCCAGCCGTGCCATGAGCGCGGGCTGGCCCGTGCGGGCAATGGCTTGGCGGGCGTGCTGCCATTCCAGCGCAGCCACGCGGTCGTGGCCGCTGAGGGTGGCCTCCAGGGCGCGCTGCGATGCGCCGTGCGATTCCATTTGCCACGCGGGTGCTGGGGGCTGGCTGGAGCAAGCGGCAAGCACCAGGCACACGGTGGCTGCTGCACCGCAGCGCCATGTTATTGGGATGGCTTTCGGTGTCATGGCAACTTGATTTCCGTATCGCGCGCAAAGGGCCACTTGCGTTGGATGTCGCCCACCAGTTGGTCAATCTTGCGCAAGTTGGATTCGACCTCGGCGCGCAATGCACCCAGGTCGGCCGTGCCGTCGCGCACATTGGCGCCCACGGCCTGGGCCTCGGCCAGTACGGCGTCCACCTTTTTCAGCGTGGCGCGGGTGTCGGCCAGCAGGCCACCCAACTGCGCGACGCTGGCCTGTACCTGGGGCATCAGGCCCTCTGGGCCAAATACTTGTGTGTCGGTCTTGGCGGCCAGACCGTCGATGCGGGTGAGCAAGGCGTTGGTGCGGTCCAGCGCGGCCAGCACCTTGCCGGCATCCTGCGCATTGCCCATGAGCACCTGCAATGCACCGCCGGGGGCGTTGAGCCGCTCGGTCAGCGTGCGCACCTGGGCCAGGCTGCTGGCCAGGGCGGCATCCTGCGCGGTCAGCGCATTGAGGTTGCCCAGCAATTCGCGTGCGCTGGCCATGAGCTGCGGGATCTCCGACGTGGCATCGCCGCGCAGCACCGAGCGCACGGCGCCGTCGGGCAGGGGTTCATCGTTGAGCAGGCCCGAATACGCACGAATGGCCGTGCCGCCCACCACGCCGCGCACCAGGGTGAATACGCTGGAGACACGCAGCCAGTGGGCGTCCTTGCGCGCCACATCGACAACGATGCGTGCATTGCCTTCGTCGGCCAGCTCGATACGGCGCACCCGGCCAATGGGGAAGCCTGAAAACGTCATGTCCATGCCCACCACCACGCCCTCGGAGTCATCGGCCACCAGCACCAGGGTCTGGGTGGGCTCAAAGGCGCCACGCGCATACAGCAGGTACAGCACCGAGCCCACGATGAGCGCCAGCGTGAACAGCAGCAGCGCGGCGGCCTTGAGTTCGAGGTGTGCGACCGGGCGCAGTGCTTCGGGCTCAGTCGGCGGGGAAGATGGAGGGGGGGCGTTCATATGAGGCTCAGTAGTAATTGCCCACAAGGGAGGCCACTTCGATCAGCAGCAGCACGGCAAACATGCGCGCCAGGCCGCCCAGCTCGCTTTGCTGAGACAGGCCTTCGCCTTCGTCATACAGGGCGGATGCCAGGGGAATGAGCGCCACGGCCAGGCTGGACAGCAGCGTCTTGATGCCGAACACCAGTGTGACCGCTGGCGAAAACACCTGGCCAAACATGCGCGTGTAGCTGGGCAGCCCCGCCAGATTGAAGCCATACACCCCCAGGTAAGCCATGACCAGGGCCACCACGCAGGACAGTGCTGCCAGCGTGATGCAGGCAAACACCCCAGCAGCCACGCGCGGCAGCAGCTCGGCCCGCACCGGGTCGGTGCCTGCGCGGCGCAGGGCGTCCAGGTGGCCCGCATGGCGCAAACCGGCCAGTGCGGCGCCACTCGGAATGGTGCAGCGCAGGGCCACAAACAGCGCGGCGGTGAGCGGGATCAGTTCCAGCACCAACACACGGATGACCATCTCCAACGCATACGCGGTCAGCCCATAGCTCAGCGCCGTGACCACCACAATGCGCGTGAGCACCAGGCTCAGCAAGGCGGCCAGCACCGTAAAACCGGGCAGAACCGGGGCGGTTTCCAGGTAAATGCGGTGCAGCAAGCCGCGCCGGGCCGGGTGGGCGTAGGTCGATGGAGACAGCGCGAGCACCAGCACCACGGCGCCCAGGTACACCATGCGCCCCCAGGCCAGCACCCGGCGCTGCAGGGCCCACCACAGGCGGGCTGGCAAGGCGGGCGGAGCAAGGCGGTGCAGCATGGGGGGGATGATAGTGGGCGGCAGAAAATTTGGGTGAAATGTGGCTCTGGCGCTTATCCATAAAGCGCAAGCAGCTATCAATATAATAGCATTTCAAACATGCCGCAAGGGGCCGCCAGGCCGTGGGGGTTCGCCACTGGGCTGTGCATCTGCCTGGGCATGCAGCGCTTCGATGATGCGGCAGTGCGCGCCTGTGCCGTCGCAGCCGTTGCGCAGATCCAGCAGACTGCGCTCCAGCGCCTGCAGCTCCTGCAGGCGTTCGCGCACATGCTGCAGGTGGGCGTCGATGGTGGTGCAGGCGGCATCGCAGTCGGCCTTGGAGCGCAGGTCCAGCGACAGCAGCGAGCGCACTTCGTCCAGCGACATGTCCATGGCCCGGCACAGGCGGATGAAGCGCAGACGGTGCACATCGGCATCGCTGTAGAGCCGGTAGCTGTTGTCGGCACGCACACCGGCGGGCAGCAGGCCTTCCTTCTCGTAGTAGCGGATGTTGGCCGCCGTTACGCCCGAGCGGCGGGCTGCGTCGCCGATACGATGGTGGGGGGTTGGCGCAGACATGCTTGACCTTGAAGTGGCTTGAGGGTTTCCAATCATGCCATCGATCGCTTGTTCAGGAGAAACCCCAATGTCCGCCCATTGCCATGGCGGCTGCTGCAGCAGCCCACCCCCCAGCGCCGATCCGCGCTACCGCCGGATTCTGTGGATTGCGCTGCTCGTCAACGCTGCCATGTTTGTTGTGGAGCTGGGGGCTGGCGTGCAGTCGGGCTCGGCAGCGCTGTTGGCTGACGCCATCGACTTTGCGGGCGATGCGGCCAACTACGGCGTGTCGCTGTGGGTACTGGCCATGGCCACCGCCTGGCGCGCGCGCGCAGCCTTGCTCAAGGGTGCGAGCATGCTGGCCTTTGGCGTGTTCGTGATTGCGCGCGTGACCTGGGGTGCGCTGCAGGGCGTGCCGCCCGAGCCCGTCACCATGGGCGCCATCGGTCTGCTGGCCCTGGCGGCCAACCTGGGCGTGGCCGTGCTGCTGTACGCCTGGCGCGAGGGTGACGCCAACATGCGCAGCGTCTGGCTGTGTACGCGCAACGACGCCCTGGGCAACCTGGCCGTGCTGGCGGCCGCGCTGGGTGTATTTGGCACCGGCGCCGCCTGGCCCGACCTGGCGGTGGCAGCCATCATGGCGAGCTTGGCCATCAGTGGTGGCACCAGCGTGGTTCGGCAGGCGTTGAAGGAATTACGCGCGGGTTAGACATCGGCGGGGTGTTAGTGCAACCGTGTTCCAATTCCATCCCCCCGCATTTCTTTTGCACGCTGCCAATGACCGCGCCCACACCTCCCGCCGCAGAACCCCACAGCGCCACCGAAGACGTGGTGGCCATCTTTACCGGCGTGCTGATGATTTCCGTGGGCGTGGCGTTCTTCACCAGTGCAGGCTTGCTGACCGGCGGCACGGCGGGCCTGGCCTTTTTGTTGCACTACGCCACTGGCGTGGGCTTCGGCAAGATCTTCTTCGTGCTCAACCTGCCGTTCTACTGGCTCGCGCTGCGCAAGCTGGGGCGCGAATTCACGCTCAAGACCTTTGTGGCGGTGCTGCTGCTGTCGCTGATGACCGAGTGGCAGCACCAGTGGCTGCAGATGGCACGCATCGAACCGCTGTACGCCGCCATTGCCGGGGGATTGATCACCGGCACCGGCTTTCTGGCGCTGTTTCGCCACCGTTGCAGCCTGGGCGGGGTGGGCATCGCTGCGCTGTACGTGCAAGACCGCTACGGTTGGCGTGCAGGCAAGGTACAAATGGCGGTGGACTGCTGCATTGTGCTGCTGGCCCTGTGGACGGTAGAGCCCCTGCGCGTGGCTTGGTCGGTAGTGGGCGCCGTGGCGCTCAACCTGGTGCTGGCGCTGAACCACCGTCCCGGGCGCTACACCGGCACCTGAACGGAACCTTTGCAGGAGGCCTGGGCTCCGATATACGCATTTGCCCCACAATCACAAGGCAGTGCCGGACCCCTCTCCATTGAACGCATCCAAGGATCGCCATGCCATCCCAACCCCACTCTTCCCTGCGCTCCCCCCCCCGCCGCCAGTGGCTGGCCACGGCCCTGCCCTTGCTGGGCGCGGGCCTGGCCGCCGCCCTGCCCCGCTGGAGCCAGGCCGCCGCACCCCAGGGCACGCCCGTGGAGCTCTGGAAAGACCCCAGCTGCGGCTGCTGCCACGACTGGGTCACCCACATGGAAGCGGCAGGCTTTCGCTTCAAGGTGCACGATGTCGGCAACACCGGCGCCCGCGCGCGCCTGGGCCTGCCGCAAAAGCTGGGCTCCTGCCACACCGCCCTGGTGGGTGGCTATGTGATCGAGGGCCATGTGCCCGCGGCTGATGTGCGTCGCCTGCTGCAGCAAAAACCCAACGCCCTGGGTCTGGCCGTGCCGGGCATGCCGGTGGGCTCCCCCGGCATGGACGGCCCGGTCTACGGAAACCGACGCGACCCCTACGATGTGCTGCTGGTCGCGCGCGACGGCAGCACGCGCGTGTTCAGCAGCTACCACCAGGGCTCCAAGGCATGAGCGGCGGCGCCGATCCCGGCAGCATCACCCGCGTCGCCGGGATCACGGTGGGGCATTTCACCGACAGCCGCCGCCCCACGGGCTGCAGCGTGGTGCTTGCCCAGGACGGTGCCGTGGCTGGGGTGGACGTGCGCGGCGCGGCCCCCGGCACGCGTGAGACCGATCTGCTGGACCCCTGCAACTTGGTGGACAAGGTGCACGGCATCGTGTTGTCGGGCGGCAGCGCCTGGGGGCTGGAGGCGGCCACCGGCGCAGTACGCTGGCTCGAGGAGCACGGCGTAGGCCTGGACATCGGCGTGGGCCGCCTGCCCCTGGTGCCATCCGCCGTGCTGTTTGACCTGATGGTGGGCGACATGCGTGTGCGGCCCGATGCCGCCGCTGGCTACGCGGCCTGCGCCGCCGCCTCGGGCGCCGATCCCGCCGAAGGCAACGTGGGCGCTGGCACAGGGGCCAGCGTGGGCAAGATGTTTGGCATGGCACGCGCCATGAAAGGCGGCATTGGCAGTGCCTCGGTGACCGTGGCGGGCGTCACCGTGGGCGCACTCATTGCCTGCAACGCGGTGGGCGATGTCATCGACCCCGATACCGCTCGCCCCGTGGCCGGTGCCCGTACGGCCGACGGCCTGCACCTGGCCGACACGCGCCGTGCAATGCTGCGCGGAGACCTGGCGCAGTCCCTGCTGGCGGGCACCAACACCACCATTGGCGTCATCGCCACCGACGCGGTGCTCACCAAGGCCCAGGCCCAGCGGCTGGCGGTGGCGGGGCACGACGGGCTGGCGCGCAGCATCAACCCGGTGCACACGCAGCTCGATGGCGACACCTTGTTTGCCCTGGGAACAGGCCACGCTGGCCACAACCCCGGCATGCTGTTGCTGGCCACCCTGGCGGCGGAGGCCGTGGCCCGGGCCACACTGCGTGCAGTCCAGGCGGCGCACAGCATCACCACCGCCGAAGACCTGCACCTGCCGGGCCTGGCCGACGGCGCCTGGCACGGTGCCTGATTATTTGCGTGCCGAAGAGCGGCGGTTCTGGCGCGAAGACGAAGCCATGGCACCGATGGCACGGTCCACCACATGCTGGCGCGGCAGTACCCGCAGCAGGCCTTCGGCCGCCAGCTTGTCACGCATGCGCCGGGTCATGGACTGGGTGCTGCCGTCGGCACCGGTAAACAGGAACAGCGTGTTGTGCGGGCTGGCCCAGGTGAGCTGGGTGCGCACCACTTTGCCGTTGGTGACCAGATCGACCCAGGCACCGATGTAGAACGGGTCTTCATCCACTGCAGCCTGGAGGCTGGCCTCAGGTACAGCGTCCTCCAGGTCCACATCCACCGCTTCTGCACTGGACGACGGTAACTGCGGCTCCATATCCGCTTCGCTGGTTTCAAGGGCGGGTTCGGCTTCGAGCATGGCCTGCTGCGAAGCGGCCTCTGCGGCGTCAAGCATCTGCTGGTGCAGCAACACCAGCCGCTCGATGAAAGCATTGATCTCCGGCGTGGGCTGGTCAATGGTTTGCAGCCCTTCGCGCAGCTTGGCCAGCATGGGTGGGATGGCATCGACCAGGTGATCCCTGGCGGTGCCTACTCTGTCGGCCTGTACGCTCCAGAACAGCCTGGGCACCAGGGCCAGTAGCCACCGGGGTCTCCGTCTTCCGTGTCCGGTTGCTGCAACTGAGCCTGCGCCGCCACACGGGCCCAGGGCCCGGTGACAAAGTCCACGATGTCTGCAGGCACCTGGTCTGCCCCTGCAATGTTCTGCACCTTGGCAGCAATGCTTTCGGCCAACATCTCGCGTTGCTCGGCCTGCAGCAATGCCTGCTGCTCGGCCTCGCGCCGCGCTTGAAGCTTTTTTTCCTGCTGGGCCCAGGCCGACTCCAGCGCCTTGAGAACCGCCTCAAAGGGCGTGGCGCTGGTGATTTCCTTTTGCGCCAAATGGTCTACCGCCTGCTGCACCAACCGCATGTATCCGCGAAAGCCGGACGCATTGACATCGGAGGGACTTGCAGAATTCCTCAACCCAGCCGAATTTGCCTCTGCGTGAGGCGCAAAAAAAGTTGCGGGCACCGCCCAAAAGGCTGGAAGATCAGGGTATCGAAGTCTGAACTTGGTGCCCGCCCATGAATACTACCCTG
>JAKLLE010000133.1 GCA_023150295.1 Giesbergeria sp.
ACATGTCTACAGATCTTTTCGGTGTCAGTTTTCGAGAAAACCCATATTTCATGCGCCCTGCAGGCTGACCGCTCCCAATCCATTGAGCTGCCCGCCGCTAACCAGTTGAATTTGTTCAACTTTTAACCGGACACTACTGGCCGGACAGCTACATTGGCTTTACGCAATTCCCGCACGATAGAGCTTCCGGTTCCGCAAGGAATCACTTGTGAGGAGATCTCCATGGCACGCACCACCCTGGCCGCTGCTTCCATCGCCCTGCTGGCGCTCTGCGCGTTCACGGCCCCCGCGCAGGCCCGCACCACGGCCACCATCGTGATCCAGACGGCCCCGCCACCGCTGCAGTACGAGGTCATGCCACCGCCCCGGCGCAACATGGTCTGGGTACCGGGCCACTGGGAGTGGCGCGGCCATCGGCATGTCTGGGTCAACGGGTACTGGATCAAGTCACGACCCGGTTATGTCTACAACCCGCCCGCATGGGTGGAAATCAACGGCCAATGGCACTGGCGCCAAGGAGGCTGGCAGAACGGCAGGGGGCATGACCGGGACCGCGACGGCATTCCCAACCGCTATGACCGTGACCGCGATGGTGACGGCATCCCCAACCAGTACGACCGCCACCCCGATGGCCGCAAGCCCTCTCCTGGGCACGACCGCGACCGAGACGGCGTGCCCAACCGCTATGACCGTGACCGCGATGGTGACGGCATCCCCAATCAGTACGACCGCCACCCCGATGGCCGCAAGCCCCACCCTCGGAACGACCGGGATCATGACGGCGTGTCCAATCGCCACGACCGCGATCGCGACGGCGATGGCGTGCGCAACCGCCATGACCGCAAGCCCGACAACCCCTACCGCAACTGAGGCCATCAGCATCTGTTGTGGTGCATTAGCAGACACCTGCACCTAGAATGCGCCTTGCAGGAGAGCAGGCGGCGAAAGCCGCCTCACCGAAGGCGCAAACTCCCATACACGCTCAGGTACCGTACTGCACCCTTCATCAAAGCCGTCTGGAGAGCCGCCACGCCCGTGGCGCACCGAAGGAGCAAGCCCCGTGCCGCGTTGGCACGGTGTGAATCTCTCAGGTAACAGGGACAGGGGGAGCGGCAGCTTGGCAGACGCGCCAACTGCACGCTATCAAAAATATAGCTGCTCGCGCACGCCTGACAAGCGCTAGAACCCTAAAAGGCTCTCAAAATGCGCGTGATCGTTCTTGGCGCCGGCTTGCTCGGCGTGACCTCGGCCTACTACCTCCAGCAACAAGGTCACGAAGTGACCGTCATCGACCGCCAGGCCACGCCCGGCGCGGAAACCAGCTTTGCCAACGGCGGCCAGATCTCGGTCAGCCACGCCGAACCCTGGGCCAACCCGAGCGCGCCGCTCAAGGTGCTGCAGTGGCTGGGCCAGGAAGACGCGCCCCTGCTGTTCCGCCTGCGTGCCGATATGCGCCAGTGGCTCTGGGGCCTGTCCTTCCTGCGCAACTGCACGCCCGAGCGCACGCGCCACAACATCCGGCAGATCGTCAGCCTGGGCACCTACAGCCGGAGCGCGCTGCAGCAGCTGCGCCGCGACACGGGCATCCAGTACGACCAGCGCACGCAGGGCATCCTGCATTTCTATACCGACCCCAAGGAGTTCGACGGCGCGCTCGGCCCGGCCGAACAGATGCGCCAGCTGGGCTGCGAGCGCCAGGTCATCAGCGCCGACGAGGCGGTGCACATCGAGCCCGCGCTGGCCCACATCCGCCCGCAACTGGCGGGGGCCACCTACACGGCCGAGGACGAGTCGGGCGATGCCAACCTGTTCGTGCGCGAGCTTGCCAAGCTCTGCGAGCAGGCCGGCGTGCGCTTCCAGATGGGCGCGCACATCACCGCGCTGCGCACGGCGGGCGGCGAAATCGACCATGTGGAGCTGACCAACGCCGAGGGGCGCTTCGAGCGCGTGCGTGGCGACGCCTATGTGCTGGCCATGGGCTCGTTCAGCCCGCTGCTGGCGCAGCCGCTGGGCATCCGCCTGCCCATCTACCCCGCCAAGGGCTACTCGGTCACCATGCCGGTGAAAGATGCACGCCTGGCGCACCAGGTGAGCCTGACGGACGACGGGTTCAAGCTGGTGTTCTCGCGCTACACCGGCGCGCATGGCGACCGCCTGCGCATCGCGGGCACGGCAGAGCTGAACGGCTACGACCGCAACCTGAACCCCGCACGCTGCGAAGCCATCGTGCGCCGGGTGGAACAGCTTTTCCCCGGCGCGGGCGACACCACGCGCGCCGAGTTCTGGACCGGCCTGCGCCCCGCCACACCGAGCAACGTGCCGCTGATCGGCCGCACCCAGTTGCCCAACCTGTTCCTCAACACCGGGCATGGCACGCTGGGGTGGACGCATTCCTGCGGCTCAGGCAAAGCGCTGGCCGACATCGTGAGCGGCCGCGTGCCGGAGGTGGACTTTGCCTTCACCGACCTGCCACAAGCACCCCAGCCCCGCTTGCTGCCTGCGGTCTGATCCCACGGCACCGCACGCGGCAGCTCAGACCACCGCCGTGGCTGTGGGCCAGCGCTGCTGGGCGCTCAAAAAACGCTCGCATTCCGCTGCAGGCAAGGGGCGGCTGCACAGGTAGCCCTGGATTTCGTCGCAGCCCTGCGCCTGCAGGAAGTGGCGCTGCTCCTCGGTCTCCACGCCCTCGGCAATGGTCTGCAGGCCCAGGCTGAACGCCATGTGGATGATGGCGCTGACCAGGGCCTTGTCTTCGGCATCGACGCGGCTTTGTTGCACAAGTCGGAAGGCAGACGAGATTACCCCAGCCCCAGACGCAGCTATGCCATGGCACCCACGGGCACCGTGCTCGGGCGCCCGAGTTGCGTGAAACGGTTGAGCAGAGCCACACGCACATGCAACTCCA
>JAKLLE010000134.1 GCA_023150295.1 Giesbergeria sp.
GCCAGGCCCAAATGCATACTGCCTCCCAAGCTCTTGCCATTGAGCGGCAAGCGAGCGCTCAACCTTCCTTGGCCGAACGTGTTTCGAGGCCCAAAACTCGCGCCATACTTGGCCTCATGCGGTTGAATTTCCTATCCGTGGTCCCCATGCCGGGGCACACGCCGGGCTCATTGGGGCTTTTCGTCACCGTGGATTCCGGGAGGCAGTATTTCTTCATCGGTGACGTGGCCTGGACCGTGGCCGCACTGCGGCTGGGCGCGCCCAAATTCTGGGTGGCAGGCAAGCTGGTGGACGGCGATGCGCAGCAGACGCAGGCCAGCCTGGACAAGGTGCGTGTGCTGATGCAGGTGGAGCCGGATCTGGTGGTGATTCCGGCACATGACAGCGCGGTGCAGGACGGCTTGGGCTATTTTCCGGCCTGGGTCCGCTGAGCGGGTGCGAGCGTCCCAACGGTCGTCGGCGCTGTGAACATCATCCAGACGCGTAGCGCCCGTGGGCTCAATGGTTTGTAGGGGATGGTTTGATCGGCCGCGCAAACCCTGAACGGGTTGCGCGGCCATTCGGAGCGCTCAGCGCGGCGCCAGGCGGATCGCGCCGTCCAGGCGAATCACCTCGCCATTGAGCATGTCGTTTTCGAAGATGTGCTGCACCAGCTTGGCATAGTCCTGCGGCGTGCCCAGACGGCTGGGGAAGGGCACCCCGGCGGCCAGGGCGTCCTGCACTTCCTTGGGCATGCCAAAGAGCATGGGCGTACCAAAAATGCCGGGGGCAATGGTCATGTTGCGGATGCCGTTGCGTGCCAGGTCGCGTGCGATGGGCAGTGTCATGCCCACCACGCCGCCTTTGGATGCGCTGTAGGCGGCTTGGCCGATCTGGCCGTCGTACGCTGCAACGCTGGCGGTGGAAATCAGCACCCCGCGCTCGCCGGTGGCCTCGGGCTCGTTCTTGCACATGGCTTCGGCGGCCAGGCGGATCATGTTAAAGCTGCCGATGAGGTTGACGGTGATGGTCTTGCTGAACAATGCCAGCGCGTGGGCGCCGTTCTTGCCCACGGTCTTCTCGGCAGGGGCAATGCCTGCGCAGTTGACCAGCCCCATGAGCTTGCCCATTGAGACCGCCTGGGTTACTGCGGCCTGGCCGTCGGTTTCGCTGCTGACGTCACAGCGCACGAAGGCGCCGCCGATGTCCTTGGCCACGGCCTCGCCCTTGTCCGCCTGCATGTCGGCAATGACCACCTTGCCGCCTTGGGCTGCCAGCATGCGTGCCGTGCCTTCACCCAAACCGGACGCTCCGCCCGTGACGATGAATACCTTGCCTTTGATGTCCATGTGCTGCTCCAATGAGTGACGTAACGTAAACGTTAATTATCGCTGATGCATGCTCCAAGAGTGACCGGTTCAAACCGCAAGAGTCAAGCGTTTGTTCGGCTGATGCGCCCACACTACACTCGCAGGTATACCCCGCTGAACCCGTTCTCTCATGCCGCTGCCTTTTGATCTGCGCACGTTGATGCTCTTCATCACAGTGATCATGATCGCGCGCGCACTGGCGTTCTGGTTGGTTTGGCGCAGCCAGAAAAACTATTCCAGCATGGGGGCCTGGGCCTGGGGGTCAACCTTGGTGGCGATCGGGCTGCTTTTTGTCGGCATGCGCGGCAAACTTCCTGACGCGGTTTCCATCATTGCCGGACAAGCTGCCGTGGTGGGTGGCTGGATGCTCATCGACCTTGGTTTTGTGCGGGCTGCCGGGCGCAGCATCCACAGGCGCCATTGGCTTGTGGTCTATGGCGTGACCATGGCCGCAGTGGTGTGGTGGGCGGTTGTGCAACCCCACTACCTGGCACGCACTGCAGTGGTCACGGCGGCGGAGGTTCTGTTCGATGGTTACGCGGCATGGTCGGTTTGGCAGTACCGGGGCTATGCCCAGCGGCAGCGGGCTTTGCGCTGGCTGGCGCTGGCGCTGGTGGTGATGGCGGTGTCCAATCTGATCAAGTTTCAACTGGCGTGGAGCCACGGGGGAGACGCGCTGCTGTATTCAGCCTGGCAGAACCTGCAGTTCTACCTGGTCGCCACGGTGTACTGTGTGGTGGTGACATCGCTGTGTGTGCTGCTGGCAGCGCTTCATATCCAGGAGCAACTCGATGCCGACATCGTGCAGCGGGAGCACGCGCAGGAGCAGGTTCGTGCCCTGGCCTACTACGATCCGTTGACGCAGCTGCCCAACCGCCGCTTGCTGGATGACCGGCTTCAGCAAGCCGTTGCGCATGCGCAGCGCACGGGGCAGCACGGCGCGGCCTTGGTGCTGGATCTGGACAACTTCAAGCCCTTGAACGACCGCTTCGGACATGCCGTGGGCGATGCCTTGTTGCAGCAAGTCGCAAAACGCCTTGCTCTGCAAGTGCGCGCCAGCGACACGGTCGCCCGTTTGGGGGGAGATGAATTCGTGGTGCTGCTGGCCGCGCTGGACGGGCAGCCCGATCGCGCCACCGGGCAGGCCGTTGCACTCGCCGAGAAGATTCGGGCCGCACTCGCCCAGCCGTATGTGCTGCACACGGGCGCCAACGCACCCGAAGGCTCCGAACGCATCGTCCACCAATGCAGCGCCAGCATTGGCGTTTGTGCTTTCCGTGCCGGGGTGACCAGCGAAATTTTGATGCGCGCCGATGCCGCCATGTACCAGGCCAAGAAGGCGGGACGCAACCGTATCGGGGTGTGAGTCCAGGGCGCGCCGCTGCTTCGGTTTTTGGAGTCTAGGCGCAATACTGTTCAGATAGTAGGCGGTATTAGTTGATAATCGGCCCCCATCAAGGACTTGATGGAGGCCCGGGATGGCGAGAACTCGCAAGGCATTGCCCACACAGGTGGATATCGCGCATTTGATCAGTGCAGG
>JAKLLE010000049.1 GCA_023150295.1 Giesbergeria sp.
GGTAGTATTCATGGGCGGGCACCAAGTTCAGACTTCGATACCCTGATCTTCCAGCCTTTTGGGCGGTGCCCGCAACTTTTTTTGCGCCTCACGCAGAGGCAAATTCGGCTGGGTTGAGGAATTCTGCAAGTCCCTCCCCCTGTGCAGGGCGAGTTGCTGCGTTGCAACAAATTGTGTAATTTCCGCGGCCACCGGGTTCCAGGTGGTTCCACAGCGGGCCCGGCAGGCGCAGAATTCGCCTTCCCAGGATCACGAATCCCCACCGATCGGAGCAGGCCGCCGCGTGGGGAAACAACACAGTGAACCACGCGAAGTCTTCCACGGCAGCTTTGACATTGGCTGCCATCGGTGTCGTTTACGGCGACATCGGCACCAGTGTGCTGTATGCCGTGAAGGAGGTGTTCGGTTCGGGGCATGTCGAGTTCACGCCCGCCAACGTGTACGGCATTCTGTCCATCTTCTTTTGGACGCTGACCGTCATCGTGTCCCTCAAATACGTGGTGCTGGTGCTGCGCGCCGACAACCATGGCGAAGGCGGCCTGGTGGCAATGCTGGCGCTGGCGTCCCAGTCGGTCAAGGACCGGCCGCGGTTGCGTGCCGGCCTGCTGGCGGTGGGCATCTTCGGCACGTCGCTGTTCTATGGCGATGGGGTCATCACCCCGGCCATTTCGGTGCTGTCGGCGGTGGAGGGGCTGGAGGTGGTCTCGCCCCATTTCAAACGCTTCGTGCTGCCGCTGACCCTGCTGGTGCTGTTCTGCCTGTTTGCCGTGCAAAAGCGGGGGACTGCGGGCATTGGCCGGTTCTTCGGGCCCATCACCCTGGTGTGGATGCTGTCGATTGCGCTGCTGGGGGTGGCGCAGATCGTGCACCACCCAGAGATTCTGGCTGCGCTGAGCCCGCACTACGCATTGGCATTCATGTGGCAGCAGCCGGGCACCAGTTTCATCATTCTGGGCGCCGTCGTGCTGTGTGTGACCGGCGCCGAGGCCCTGTACGCCGATCTGGGGCACTTCGGCAAGCGGCCCATCCGCATCGCGTGGTTCATGGTGGTCATGCCCTCGCTGGTGCTCAACTATTTTGGTCAAGGGGCCTTGTTGCTGGCCGACCCCGAAGCGGTGAAAAACCCCTTCTTCATGATGGCGCCGGACTGGGCGCTGCTGCCCCTGGTGGGCCTGGCCACCCTGGCGACGGTGATCGCCTCGCAGGCGCTGATCACCGGTGCCTTCAGCGTCACCAAACAGGTGATCCAACTCGGCTATCTGCCGCGGCTGAACATTCTGCACACCAGCGTGCGCGACAAGGGCCAGATCTACATCCCCTTCGTCAACTGGGGGCTGTTCGTGGCCATCGTGCTGGCCGTGGGCATGTTTCGCTCTTCCAGCAATCTGGCAGCGGCCTACGGCATTGCGGTCACGCTGGACATGCTCATCACCACCGTGCTGACCTTCTTTGTGCTGCGCTACGGCTGGCGGTATCCCCTGGCGCTGTGCGTGGGTGCCACGGGCTGTTTTTTCATGATTGACCTGGCCTTCTTCAGCTCCAACCTGCTCAAACTGTTCCAGGGGGGGTGGTTCCCCCTGCTCATCGGCGGTGCGGTGTTCTCCTTGATGATGACCTGGAAGCAGGGGCGCCACTTGCTCAACGAGAAGCTGCGCTCCGACGCGATCGACCTGCGCTCGTTTCTGGACGCGGTGTTCGTGAGCCCGCCCACGCGGGTGGAGGGCACCGCCGTGTTCCTCAGCGCCGAGCAGGGGGTGGTGCCCAACGCATTGCTGCACAACCTCAAGCACAACAAGGTGCTGCACGCGCAGAACCTGTTTGTCACCGTGTGCAACCACGAGGAGCCCTGGATCGGCCTGGACCGTCGCCTGCAGATCGAGGCGCTGGGGCACGATTGCTGGCAGGTCACCATCCACTATGGATTCAAGAACGACCCCGATGTGCCGCGCGCGCTGCAGTTGCTGCGCGGCCACGGTTGCGAGACCGAGCCCATGACCACAAGCTACTTTTTGTCGCGCGACACGGTCATCCCCTCACTGGGGGGTGGCATGGCGCTGTGGCGTGAAAAACTGTTCGCCCAGATGCACCGCAATGCCAGTGCCGCAGCGGACTTTCTGCACCTGCCCAACAACGCGGTGGTGGAGTTGGGCTCCAAGATCGAGTTGTGATGGCTTCTGCCGGGCGCCTGGAGGAAGAGTTCCTTGGGGCATTCTGATCAAATTGGCTTGTAACGCTCGTAGAATAATCGCTATAAGCTATCAAAATAATAGCATTTGAACGTTTGAGCCATCGCCCCGTGCCATGTGGTCCCATGCCTCGCCCTCTCACCCCTGGTTCACGCCCGTCAACCTGCTGCGCGCTTCGGTGGGTGTGGCCCTGGCGACCATCCTGCTCAAGGCCCTGGCCTGGTACCTGACGGGCTCGGTGGGCCTGCTGTCCGATGCGCTGGAGTCCTTCGTGAACCTGGCCGGGGCACTGTTTGCGCTGACCATGGTGACGGTGGCGCAACTTCCCGCCGACGACAACCACCCCTACGGCCACCACAAGGCCGAGTATTTTTCCTCGGGCTTCGAGGGCCTGCTTATTGTGGGTGTGTCCCTCGCCATCCTGTGGGCGGCCGTGGAGCGCCTGGTATCGCCCCAGCCGCTGGAGCGTGTGGGTTGGGGCATGGGGCTGTCGGTGCTCAGTTCTGCGCTCAACGGCCTGCTGGCCTGGCAGATGTTTCGCACCGCGCGGGAACACCGCTCCATCGCGCTGGAGGGCGATGCACGCCACCTCGTCACCGATGTGTGGACGTCGGCCGGGGTGCTGGTGGGCGTGGCGGGCGCCACCTGGACGGGTTGGCTGTGGCTCGACCCGCTGGCGGCCATGGTGGTGGCGCTCAACATCCTGCGCGAAGGGGTTGCGCTGGTCTGGCGCGCGTCGCAAGGCCTGATGGACGAGGCCGTGGATTCCGATGCGCAGGCCGCCATCGACACCACCTTGCAGCGGTTTGTGCAGACCCTGCCGCCCGGTGCGCTGCGTTTTGACCATGTCTCCACCCGCCGTGCCGGACAGCGCCAGTTCGTGAGCCTGCACATGCACATGCCCGCCGACTGGACCCTGCGCCAGGCGGCGGCGCTGCGCGGCCAGGTGGAGCAGGCCCTCATGGCCGCCGTGCCCGGCCTGCGTGCCACCATCGAACTGTTGCCCACCGACGTGGAGGCGCACCTGGACGAGCACCCCGATACCGGCAAGGGAGCAGCGCAATGATCAGCGTCTTGCAGCGCGTGCGCGAAGCACGTGTCGATGTACAGGGCCGGACCGTGGGCGCCATCGGCGCGGGCCTGCTGGTGCTGGTGTGCGCCGAGCGCGGCGACACCGAAGCCGAGGCCGACAAACTGCTGGCCAAGATCCTCAAGCTGCGCATCTTCAGCGACGACGCGGGCAAGATGAACCGCAGCGTGCAGGATGTAAGTGGTGGCCTGCTGCTGGTGAGCCAGTTCACCCTGGCCGCCGATACCTCCAGCGGCAACCGCCCCGGCTTCAGCCAAGCGGCCGCGCCCGAGGAGGGGCGCCGCCTGTTCGACTACGTGGTGGAACGGGCGCGCGCCCTGCACCCCGTGGTGCAGACGGGCCAGTTTGCGGCCGACATGCAGGTGCACCTGGTCAACGACGGGCCGGTGACCATTCCGATGCGCATGGCGCCTACCGGCAGTTGATTCAAAAATGATAGCTGCTGACGCTTGATGGATAAGCGCCCGGGGTGGTTTTCTTATTTATTCTGTGCCAGCAATGGCGACTCCGGCAGCACGCGAAACGCCACCGACGCCAGCGCCAGCCACCCCGCGATGGCCAGCATCACGGCAGTGTGCGGGTCTGCGCCGCGCTGCTGCGCCCAGGTGGCGACGATGCCGGTGAACCACTGCATCAGCGCCACGCCCAGGAACATGGCCATGGTGAAGGCCGACAGGGCGCGGCCCGTCAGCGCGGGTGGGTAGGAGGCGCGCACGTCGGCGTACTGCAGCACGCCATAGCCCGACAACAGGCCCATCAGCAGGATCAGCGCCACGCTGGCGCCCGTGTGTTGCCGCAGCAGCGCCAGCGCCACGAACAGCGCGGCCATCAGCAGCGAGGCGTTGGCGATCCAGAACCGGCGCTTGGCGGTGCCGGGGTCCAGCCGACCCGACAGGCCGGGCGCGAACAGCGCGATGAGCGACAGGGCGAGTGCGACGTTGCCGCTGTCCACCAGCGTGAAGTGGAAGCGGTCCATCAGCAGCGGCGCCAGCCACAGGCCGCGCAGGGACAGGAAGGCAGCGTAGCCCGACATGCCCAGCAGCAGGATGCCCCAGGTGTGGGGCAGGAGCAGCAGCTTGGCAAAGCCGCGCAGGGCCTGGCCCCAGGTTTCTTGCGCGGCTGCGGGCGGGGTGGGCAGTGGGGGCTCGTGCACGCGCAGGTAGATCAGCAGCCACGACAGCGCGCTCAGGCCGGCCAGCGCTGCGTATCCGGTGCGCCAGCCGCCGTGCTGCACCAGCCAGGCGAGCGGGGTGCCGGTGAACAGCAGGCCCAGCCCGCCCACGCCCATGGCCACGCCCGAGAGAAAAGCGAAGCGATCCGCCGGAAAGTGCCGCGCGATGAACAGCGTGCACGCCAGGAAGGCGGGCGAGCAGCCCATGCCGATCAGCAACTGGCCCGCCATCAGCCCGGCATAGCCAGGCGCCAGAGCGGAGAGTGTCGCACCGGCAATCGCCAGCGGAAAGGCGGTGAGCACGGTGCGGCGCAGACCGTACAGGTCCAGGCCCACGCCCATCAACAGTTGGGCCACTCCGAAGGAAAGACCGAACAGCCCGGCGAAGGCGCCCAGCGACTGGGCGGACAGCCCGAACTCCGCCGTCAGCCCCTGGGCCAGGATGGCGGTGGTGGTGCGGAACGCCTGGCTGAGCGCGAAGCCGCTGAGCAGCGCCAGCAGCATGACCCAGAGTGAGCGCTCGCTCGTGTGCCCTGGCCCGGGGGGATGCGTGGTGTGGCTGTTCACTGCCGCCAGAAGAACAGCCCGGCCATCACCAGCCCTGTGGCCACGATGCCCCAGCGCAGCACCGGCGCAGGCAGCCTGCGCGCCACGCGCGCGCCGCCGTAGCCGCCGGCCGTGGCGGCCAGCATCATCAGCAGTGCCTGGGGCCAATGCACCACGCCGCCTGCGGCGTAGATGGCCACGGCGATGGCTGTCAGCAAGGCCGACACCCAGTTCTTCAGGCCGTTCATGGCGTTGAGGTTGGTCTGGCCCAGCAGGCCGAACAGAGCCAGCAGCAGGATGCCCAGCCCGCCGTTGAAGTAGCCGCCGTAGCCCGCCACGGCCAGCACGCCGACGGTGGCGCGGGCGGTGGAGGGCTTGCCGCCCGCGAGCCGCGCGCGCAGCCAGGGCCCGAAGGCGAACAGCGCCGTGGCCGCCAGCAGCAGCCAGGGCACCACCTTGCGGAAGGTGGCGTCGGGGGTGACCAGCAGCAGCGCCGCGCCCGCCGCACCGCCGATCAGCGAGAGCACCACCAGCAGCCGCATCGACAGGCCCGGTGGTGGCGCGGTGTCTTCGCGAAAGCCCCAGGCCCCGGCGATATAGCCCGGCAGCAGCGCCACCGTGCCCGTGGCATTGGCGGCCACGGGCGGCACGCCGGTGAACACGAGCGCGGGCAGGGTCAGAAAGCTGCCGCCTCCGGCGACGGCGTTGAGGGCGCCAGCGATGAAGGCGGCGGCGAGCAGCAGGATGGTGTCCAAGGGTTCTCCTTCAGGCCCCGGTTGGCGAGCGGGTTCCGGGCCATTGCCTCCATCTTAGGTGGAGATTTTTGAAGCTGATGGGTAGATTGGCACCTCAAAAGTACCAACTGCTTTGCCGGAGGGTGTGCGGTCGCGGGGCAGGCTATGGGGCGTAGGGGTCGGCGTAGCCCAGTTCCTGCAGGATGGCAGTTTCGTAGGCCTCCATCTCCTGTGCATCCTGCTCGCTGGTTTCGTGGTCCCAGCCCTGGGCGTGCAGCGTGCCGTGCACCAGCAGGTGCGCGTAGTGTTCTTCCAGGCTTTTGTTCTGCTCGCGTGCCTCGCGCTCGACCACGGGGGCGCAGAGCACCAGGTCGGCGGTGACCACCGGCTCCTGCGTGTAGTCGAAGGTCAGCACGTTGGTGGCGTAGTCCTTGTGCCGGTAGTCGCGGTTGAGCTGGCGGCCTTCGTCCTCGCCGACGATGCGCACGGTGATTTCGGCGTCCTGGGCGAGGGCGTGGCGGATCCAGCGCGCGACCTTGTGGCGCGGCAGCACGGCGCGGTGGGCCGCTGTGTCGTCGCTGCGGGCAAACTGCAGGGAGAGGGTGAGGTGGTTTAGAGCCATTTTGGCCTCCAGCGCCCGTCCTTATTGCGCGAGCAGCTATTGATTTGTGAGTATTTGTGGGTGTCAGTCGGCGCTGCGGCGGCCTCGCTGGGCGTCGTAGGCATCGACGATGCGCGCCACCAGCGGGTGGCGCACCACATCGGCGGTGGTGAAGCGCGTGACGGCAATGCCCTTGACGCGCTTGAGCACGCGCTCGGCGTCGATCAGGCCGCTCAGTGCGCCCTTGGGCAGGTCGATCTGGCTCACGTCACCCGTGACCACGGCGCGTGAGCCGAAGCCGATGCGCGTGAGGAACATCTTCATCTGTTCGGGCGTGGTGTTTTGCGCCTCGTCCAGGATGATGAAGGCGTTGTTCAACGTGCGCCCGCGCATGAAGGCCAGCGGCGCGATCTCCAGCGTGTTGCGCTCGAAGGCCTTCTGCACCTTGTCGTAGCCCATGAGGTCGTACAGCGCGTCGTACAGCGGGCGCAGGTAGGGGTCCACCTTCTGCGTCAGGTCACCGGGCAAAAAGCCCAGGCGCTCGCCCGCCTCCACGGCCGGGCGCGTAAGCACGATGCGCTGCACGTTGCTGCGCTCCAGCGCATCGACCGCGCAGGCCACGGCCAGGTAGGTTTTGCCCGTGCCCGCCGGGCCGATGCCGAAGGTGATGTCGTGCGTAGCGATGTTGTCCAGATACAGGGCCTGGGTGGGCGTGCGTGCGCGCAGGTCGGCGCGGCGCGTGGTCAGCGGCGCGGGGCTGGCGTCGGCCTCGGCGGCCAGGGCGGCGTCGCCAGCCAGCATGAGCTGCAATTGGGCCTCGCTGATCGGGTGGTCGGCCAGCTCGTACACCGCCTGCAGCACCTCCAGCGCCTGCGTGGCGCGGGCCTTGGGGCCATCGACCTTGAATTGCTCGTGCCGGTGGGCAATGCTCACCTGCAGCGCGGCCTCGATGGTGCGCAGATGGCTGTCGGCCGGGCCGCACAGATGGCCCAGGCGCAGGTTGTTGTGGGGGATGAAGGTGTGGCGCAGGATCACGTTGATAATTCCGTCGGAATGCGCCGGACGGCGACAAAGGACAGCAATGATAGGCAAATTGACCGGCCAGCTCCTGGAAAAAAACCCGCCCGAGGTGCTGGTGGACTGCCATGGCGTGGGCTACGAGGTGCAGGTCAGCATGAGCACCTTCTACAACCTGCCCGCCGTGGGCCAGCCGGTGAGCCTGCTCACGCAGTTCATCGTGCGCGAGGATGCGCAACTGCTGTACGGCTTTGCCACAGCGCGCGAGCGTGCGGCATTTCGTGAACTCATCAAGATCTCGGGCGTAGGCCCGCGCACCGCGCTGTCCATCCTCAGCGGCATGGACGTGGACGACCTGACCCAGGCCGTGGCCCTGCAGGAAGCCGGGCGCCTCGTCAAGGTGCCGGGCATTGGCAAGAAGACGGCCGAGCGCTTGCTGCTGGAGCTCAAGGGCAAGCTGGGCGGCGACCTGACGGGAGTGCGCACCCATGCGGTCAGTGACGCGCAGGCCGACATCCTGCAGGCGCTGCTGGCCCTGGGATACAACGACAAAGAGGCCGCAATGGCTCTCAAGGCCCTGCCCGCCGATGTGGGCGTCAGCGAGGGCATCAAGCTGGCGCTGAAGGCGCTGGCGAAGTAGGGATTGCCGCTGCGGGCTATAGTGCCCTCCAGCTTTCCCAGCGCAAGAACGCAACGTGACCATCCACACCGACGATTTCGCCCCCGCGCCCGCCAAGCGGGTCGTGTCCGCAGCGCCCTCCTCGCCCCAGGAAGAAGCCCTGGAGCGCGCCCTGCGGCCCAAGCTGCTGCAGGAGTACGTGGGCCAGGCCAAGGCGCGTGAGCAGCTCGAAATCTTCATCGGCGCGGCGAAGAAGCGCGCGGAGGCACTGGACCATGTGCTGCTGTTCGGCCCGCCGGGGCTGGGCAAGACCACGCTGTCGCACATCATCGCGGCCGAACTGGGCGTGAACCTGCGCCAGACCAGCGGCCCGGTGCTGGAAAAGCCCAAGGATCTCGCCGCGCTGCTCACCAACCTGGAGCGCAACGATGTGCTCTTCATCGACGAGATCCACCGCCTCTCGCCCGTGGTCGAAGAGATCTTGTACCCCGCGCTGGAGGACTACCAGATCGACATCATGATCGGCGAGGGGCCGGCGGCGCGCAGCATCAAGCTCGACCTGCAGCCCTTCACGCTGGTAGGCGCGACCACGCGCGCGGGCATGCTGACCAACCCGCTGCGCGACCGCTTCGGCATCGTCGCGCGGCTGGAGTTCTACACGCCCGAGGAGCTGGCGCGCATCGTGATGCGCAGCGCGGGCCTGCTGGGTGCGCCCATCGACGACGAGGGTGGCTTTGAGATTGCGCGCCGCTCGCGCGGCACGCCGCGCATCGCCAACCGCCTGCTGCGCCGCGTGCGCGACTACGCCGAGGTCAAGGGCGATGGCCGCATCACACTGGACATGGCCAATCGCGCGCTCGCCATGCTCGACGTGGACCCGCAGGGCTTCGACGTGATGGACCGCAAGCTCCTGGAGGCCGTGATCCACCGCTTTGATGGCGGCCCCGTGGGGCTGGACAACATCGCCGCGAGCATAGGCGAGGAGGCGGGCACCATCGAGGACGTGATCGAGCCCTACCTCATTCAGCAGGGCTACCTGCAGCGCACGCCACGGGGGCGCATTGCCACGCTGGCGGCGTGGCGCCACCTGGGGCTGACGCCGCCCGCCGGGCGCCCCGGGGCCGACCTGTTCGGGGCGGGGACATGACATGGCTGCGCGGGCGCCGCGCCCTGGTGGCGGGCGCGCTGGTACTGCTGCTGGCGGGCGCGGCCTGGCTGGCTGCCCGGCCCGCAGCGGTCGATGCCGTGCAGCCGCGCCAGGGGCCGCTGGTGCGCAGCCTGCAGTTTTCCGCACGCGTGGAAAGCCTGGCGCGCGTGGAATTGGGCAGCACCGTGACTGCACGCGTGGCGCGCGTGGCGGTGGACGAGGGCGCGCGCGTGCGCGCTGGTCAGGTGCTGGTGCAACTCGAATCCGACGAGGCCCAGGCCGCCTTGGCGCAGGCCCAGGCGGCCGAGCAACAGGCGCGTGCGCGACTGGCAGGCCTGCGCGGCACCGGCCGCCAGGCGGCGCAGGCGGCACTGGCCCAGGCCGAAGCCAGCGTGCGGGCGGCACGCGCGCAGTTCGAGCGCGTGGAGCCGTTGGTGGCCCAGGGCTTCTACAGCCCGGCCCAGCGCGACGAAGCGCGCCGCGCGCTCGATATGGCGCTGGCCCAGCAGGCCGCTGCCCAGGCCCAGTGGCAGGCCCAGGGCGACGCCGGTGCCGATACCGCGCAGGCCCAGGCCCAGTGGGACGCCGCACGCGCCGCCACCCAGGCCGCCCAGGCCCGGCTGGCGCAGACTGCGTTGCGTGCCAGCGCTGATGGGCGCGTGATCCTGCGCAGCGTGGAGCCGGGCCAGGTCGTGCAGCCGGGCAAGGCCCTGCTGACGCTGGCGCTGGATGGCCCCACGCAGCTCGTGGCCCAGGTGGATGAGCGCTTCCTGCAGCAGTTGCAGCCGGGCCAGCCGGCCACCGTGCTGGCCGACGCCTTTGCCGGCCAGCCGTTCGCGGCCCGGGTGCAGTCCCTTGCCCCAGGGGTGGATGCGCAGCGGGGTGCTATCGAGGTCAAGCTGGCGTTGGAACAGGCACCACCCGTTTTTTTGCGTGAAGACATGACGCTCTCCGTGGAGGTGGAAACCGGGCGGCGCGAGCGTTCCCTGGCACTGCCGCTGTCGGTGCTGCGCACGCCCATCGACGGCGATGTAGCGCAACTGCTGGTCGTCAGCGACGGCCAGGCCGAGCTGCGCCGCGTGCGTGTGGGCCTGCGCACGCTCGATGCGTTCGAGGTGCAGGAGGGGCTCTCGGCCGAGGACTGGGTGCTGCGTGCCGCTGCCGTGCAACCAGGCCAGCGCGTACGCCCGCGGGCCGTGCCCTGGGAGCAGGCCGCCGGGGTGCGCGTGGGTGAAGGCGGCGCGGCCGGTGCGGCCCTGGCGCAAGGCATGGGGCGCTGATGCAGCGCTACTGGCCGGGTTTTGAATGGCAGGTGGCCTGGCGCTTCTTGCGTGAAGGTCGCATGCAGACGTTGCTCATCATCGTGGGCGTGGCGGCCGGGGTCGCCGTGGTGGCCTACATCTCCGCGCTCATTGACGGGTTGCAGGCCAACACGCTGGCCAAGACGCTGGGGGCGCAGGCGCACATCAGCCTGCGTGCGCCCGAGGACCTGGTGGCGCCAGCAGCCCGCCTGGAGGCAGCCACCACAGTGCTCAGCAACACCCAGCCGCGTGCCCAGCGCCTGCGCTCCGTGGCCAACTGGCAGGCGCTGCTGCCGGTGCTGCAGTCCACGCCGGGCGTGGCAGCGGTGTCGCCCATGGTGTCGGGCGCAGGCCTGGCGCTGCGCGGTGAGGCGGCGCTGGCCATTGCGCTGATGGGCGTGGAGCTGGAGCGCTACGACCGCATCGTCAACCTGCGCTCCAAGGTGGTGGCGGGGCGCGCCAGCCTGCAGCCGGGCGAGGCCATCATCGGCCGCGAGCTGGCCGCCGATCTAGGCCTGCGCGTGGGCGACCGCCTCACTCTGCGCACCGGCCTGGTGAGTGACTCCGCGCGTGTGACCGCGCTGGTGGACCTGGGTGTGAAAGACCTCAACCGCCGCACCGTCATCGTGCCGCTGCGCGCGGCGCAAAGCCTGCAAGGCCTGCCCGGCGGCGCTACGCACCTGGATTTGACGGTGTCCGATGTCTGGGCCGCGCAGGCCTTGGCCGAAAGCCTGCGCCGCCAGCACCCGCTGCGTGTGGAAAGCTGGCAGGAGAGCAACGCCCAGCTCGTTTCGGCGCTCAACGCCCAGAGTGTCAGCACCACCATCATCCGCGCGGTGGTGCTGGTGGTGGTGGTGCTGGGTATTGCCAGCGTGCTGGTGGTGTCGGTGGTGCAAAAAGGGCGCGAAATCGGCATCCTGCGCGCCATGGGCGCCACGCGCGGGCAGATGTTGCGCGTTTTTCTGCTGCAGGGCGCGGTGGTGGGGGCACTGGGATCGGTGCTGGGCATCGCACTGGCGGTGGCGCTGGTCTGGGCCTTCACCACGTTTGTGCGCGGTTCGGATGGGCTGCCGCTGTTCGCCATCACCGTGCCGGTGGACACCGCCCTGCGCGTGGCCCTGACGGCCACGCTGTGCGGCGTGCTCGCCGCCGTGGCGCCTGCGCGCCGGGCCGCAGCCATGGACCCGGCACAGGCGATACGCATGTAATCGAGTGTGACGATGCTGATCGAACTGCACGACCTGCGCAAACGCTACAACCTGGGCCAGCCCAACGAGGCCGAGGTGTTGCATGGGCTGGATCTGCGCGTGCAGCGCGGCGAGTTTTTGGCACTGATCGGGCCTTCGGGCTCGGGCAAGAGCACCCTGCTCAACATCCTGGGCCTGCTGGAGCGCATGACCGAAGGCGACTACCGGCTGCTGGGAGACTCGGTGCGTGGTCTGTCGGATGCAGAACTCACGCTGCGCAGGCGCAGCACGCTGGGCTTTGTATTCCAGTTCCACCACCTGCTGCCCGCCTTCACGGCGCTGGAAAACGTCACCCTGCCCGCGCTGATGCACGCGGGCCGGGTCAGCGCCCAAGCCGACGCCAAGGCACGCGAACTGCTCGACGCCGTGGGCCTGGCGGCCGCCCTGCACAAGCGGCCGTCGGAACTGTCGGGCGGCATGCAACAGCGCGTGGCCATTGCGCGCGCGCTGGTCATGGACCCGCCGCTGGTGCTGGCCGATGAGCCCACGGGCAACCTCGACACCGCATCCTCCGATGACGTGTTTGCGCTGCTGCGCCGCATCCACGCCGAGCGCGGCACGGCCTTCATCGTCGTTACCCACGACCCGCGTCTGGCGGCGCGTTGCGATCGGCTGGTGGAGCTGGTCGATGGCCGTGTCGCGCGCGACGAAGCGGTGGCGCAGGCTATGCCCGAGGCACCGCCACGGTGAATACGATTTCCAGCAGATAGTCCGGGCTGGCCAGCTCGGCGCTCACGCAGGCCCGCGCCGGTGCGCAGCCCGCAGGTAGCCAGGCCTGCCACAGCGTGTTGAAGGCTGCTCGGTCGGTCATGTCTTTCAGGTAGATCGTCGCCATCAGAATGTGGCGCTTGTCGGTGCCGCACAGCGCCATGGTGCGCTCGGCCTGCGCAAACAGGGCCTGCGTCTGGTTGGTGATGTCGGTGCCGCTCTCGGGCACCTCCACAAAGTACGCAGTGTGCTGGTGCACCACGGCGTCCGACCATTGGGCCTGTGGGTGGATGCGGGTGATGGGGGTCATTGCTTCCAAGTCAATTCAACCTGTGTGTACAACGCCTGCGGCGCATGAGATGGGCGCCGACGATACCAGGGCTCCCGCGCAAGGGCCGCCCCGCCGCGCTGGGAGCGTCCCCCTGCCCGCATGGCGCAGCCATGCGAGAGCGGGGGGAAGGCCCGCAGGGCCACAGGGGGGTGCTCCCCAGCCTAATGCGATGTGCCTTCCGAACGCGTGATCTTGTTCCACACGTTGTATTTGCCCACGGGCTTCTTCATGGGCAGGCGCTTGATTTCCTTGAGCGTCTGCGCGTCGTACACGATGATGGCGCCGTCCATCTCCCAGACGCTGGCCAGGGCGTAGCGCCCGTCCTTGGTGAACTCGATGTGCGCCAGCGTCTTGCCCGGCTCGCGCAGGCTGGCCACGGGCTCCAGCGTGGTCTTGTCGATCAGTGTGAGCGTGTCCTTGGCCTTGGGGCTCATCATGGAGTCGGTCCAGGCGTAGCGCGTGTGTTCGTGGCTGCGCATGAAGAAGCCCGGCCCCGGCGTGGGAATGGTCTTGACCGTGCGCCAGGTCTTCATGTCGATCACGTCGATGGCGCCATCCTTGAGGTTGGGGCTGGCCAGCACCGTGGTGCCGTTCCACGCGAAGGTGATGCCCGAGCCCAGGTGCGGCATACCGGCAATGGGCAGGTCGGCGATCTTGCGGCGCACATCCAGGTTCACCACCTGTGCGCTGGCGCCCTCGGTGCTGCCTGACTTGGGGCGTGTGGCGCCGAGCACATGGCGGTAGCTCTGGTCAAAGAAGAAGTCGTCCAGCGGTTCGTCCAGCGGCGTGCGGCGCACGTTGTGGAAGCCGGGCTTGGCGATGGCTTCGCCCATCTTGTAGTCGTGCACCAGGCCGTCGTAGATGGGTGCAGCCTGGGGGTCGTAGGAAACCTCCCAGACCTCGGGGATGTCCTTGAGCGCCACCACAAAGCTCTTGCGCGGTGCGGCGTCGTACACGGCGGAAGCGCGCGATGCGCTCTTGCCGTCCAGTGTGGTGGCCTCGATGCGCTTGACCAATTGCAGCTCGGCGTCGAACAGCACCACCGTACGCGGCAGGTAGTTGGCGGCCATGACCCAGCGTCCGTCGCCACTCACGGCCACGTTGCGCATGTTCAGGCCCGCGCGCACCTCGGCCACCACGGCCAGGTTCCAAAGGTCGTACTTGGTGATCCAGCCATCGCGCGAGCCAAAGAACACGTAGCGCCCGTCAGGGGTGAACTTCGGGCCACCATGCAGGGCGTAGCGGCTGGCAAAGCGCGTGAGCACCTCAAAGCGGTCGCCGTCCAGCACCGAGACATGGTGGTCCCCGCCTTCCACCACCACAAACAGGTTCATCGGATCGGCCTTCCACTGCGGCTGGTTGGCCAGGGGCTTGTGCGGCGTGGGCACGGTGCGCGAGGCGCGGATGTCGGCATCGCTCCAGCCGGGCGCGGGCAGCACGGGCTGGTAGATCCAGCCCGCCAGCGCGCCGATCTCGGCCTGGGACAGCGTGGCGCCAAAGCCCGGCATCTGCGTGGCCGTGCGGCCCTCGGTGATGACCTTGAGCGCCTCGGGGCGGCGCAGGCGTTCCAGGCTTTCGGGAAGCAGGGCCGGGCCCATGGCGCCCGTGCGTTGTGCGCCATGGCAACTGGCGCAGTGCTGCTGGTACAGCGCCGCGGCGTCCACCGTGGCAGCCGTGGTCGGGGTGGTCTGGGCATGGGCCAACTCGACACCCATCCACAGCAATCCGAGGGCCAACGCGGGACTGAACCAGCGGTAGAGGTGCTCACGCATGGTGGTGCTCCGGAACGATTTCAATGGTGCGGCGGTGGCTGAAGGGCGTGACCGCCACGCGCTGTGCGTCGCTGCCTGTGGCCAGGCCGATCTCGTCGTCGCGCAGGTAGCAACCGGGGTCTTCGGCCCAGGCATCGCCGGTGAGCTGCTGGGCACGCACGCGCGTGTTGCCGCCGCAGATGCTGAAGTAATGGCACCCGGCGCAGCGCCCGCCCACCGGGCGCGGCTTGGCCTTGAGGCCCGCCATCAGCGGCTCGGAGGTGTCGGACCAGATGCTTGAAAACGGGCGCTGGCGCACGTTGCCCAGGTCGTGGTGCCACCACATGGTGTCGGGGTGCACGCTGCCCAGGTTGTCGATGTTGGCCACGTTCACGCCGCTGGAATTGCCGCCCCAGGCGACGAGGCGTTCGCGCAGCGGCGCCTCCCACTGCGGCATGCGATCGCGCACCCATTGCAGCAGGTAGGGGCCGTCGGCGTCGTTGTTGCCGGTCACGTAGTCTTCCTCGCGCCCCTCCAGCGCGGACTGCCAGGCGCGCTCGAACAGCAGGTCGAGCGCATCGCGCGTGGCCTGGAACTGCGCGTCCTTGCCGCGGTGGATGTTGCCGCGCCCGGCGTAGTTGAGGTGCGAGAAGTAGAACTTGTCCACGGCCTCCTCGCGCATCAGGTCGAGCAGCGCCGGGAAGTCGTGCGCGTTCATGGCCGTCATGGTGAAGCGCAGGCCCACCTTCACGCCGCGCTGGTGCAGGTAGCGCACGGCGGCCAGGCTGCGGTCGAAGGCACCGTCCAGGCGGCGGAAGAAGTCGTGCGTTTCGCGCAGGCCGTCCAGGCTGATACCGACATAGTCAAAGCCCATGGTGGCAATGCGGTCGGCCATGGGCTCGTCGATCAGCGTGCCGTTGGTGGAGAGGCCCGTGTAGAACTTCATGTCCCGCGCGCGCTCGGCGATCTCGAAGATGTCGGGCCGCATCAGCGGCTCGCCGCCCGAAAGGATGAGCACCGGCACCCGGTAGGCCTTGAGGTCGTCCATCACGCCGAACACCTCCTGCGTGGACAGCTCGCCCTCGTAGTCGTGGTCGGCCGACAGCGCGTAGCAGTGCTTGCAGGTCAGGTTGCAGCGGCGGATCAGGTTCCAGATCACCACCGGGCCGGGTGGCTGGCCGCTGCCCCGGCGGGCGGGAACGGGGTAGGTGCCAGTCGCCTGGGCTTGCGCGAGCTCGCGCATGTATTGGCTGATGCGGAACATGGTTAGCTTTCTTGGCTTTGCCGAAGACGCAGGCCGGTCTTCTTGAGGATGGCGGTGGAGTAAAGAATGTCGTGGCCCCGGCAGGCGCTGCCCAGCAGTTCGCGCAACTGCACGGCCTGCTGCTCGACCTCGGCGCGCGTGCGGCCATGCAGCATGGCGAACAGGTTGTAGGGCCAGCTCGGCAGTCGGCGCGGGCGGCGGTAGCAGTGGCTCACGCCGGGCAACTGGCCGATGCGTTCGCCGAGCTGGTCCACCAGCGCGTCGTCCACGTCCCAGACGCTCATGCCGTTGGCTGTGAAGCCCAGGCGGTAGTGGTTGGGCACGGCGCCGATGCGGCGGATGAGGCCGCTCTCCAGCATTTGTGCCAGGCGCTCGCGCACCTGCTGGCCGGAGACGCCGAGCTGCTGCCCCACGGCGTCGTAGGGGCGCGGCACCAGCGGCAGGCCGCCCTGGGTGGCGGCGATCAGCTGGCGGTCAAAATCGTCAAGCGCCATGCTGCACTCCGCTGGTCAGGGGGAGCTTGAGTTCAACGAAGAACTCGCGTTCCTTGGGGAAAGCCAGCACGGGGAGGCCCGTTTCGGCCTCGATGCGTGCTATCGCGGCCGCGCACTGCGCCGGCGTCTCGGTGCCCAGCACGAACCACATGTTGAGCGCATGGTCGCGTCGGTAGTTGTGCGCGATCTCGGGGTGGGCGTTGACCTGGGCCGTGACCGCCTCGTAGCGTTCCTCGGGTACGGCCATGGCGGCGAGCACGAACAGGCCGCCCGCGCGCTCGATCTGGAACAGCGGGCCGAAGCGCGTGAGCATGCCGCTCTCCAGCAGGGCCGACAGCCGACCGATCACGTCGTCCTCGGTCCAGCCGAACTCCAAGGCCACGTCGGCGAAGGGCCGCTCGGTCAGCGGCAGATCGCCGTGCAGGCGCTCCAGCAGGCGGGCGTCATCCGGCGACAGCATCGAGCACCTCCGGTGTGGCGGCGCTGGGGGCAGCGGCTTCGGGCAGGGCGCGGAAGCGCCGGGGGCCGGTCTGCTTGAAGCGGCGGCACGAAAACAGTACCTCGTGCGAATACTGCGCGAGGCCGGCTTCGGCGATGGCGCGTGCGATCACATCGCGTACGGCGGCCCGGTCGCGGCCATGGACCATGCAGTACAGGTTGTAGGGCCAACCTTCGGCGCGCTCGCGCCGGTAGGCCAGGGTTACGCCGGTCACGCGCGCCAGCGCCTCGCCGCAGTTGTCGACTTCGGCATCGGGGATGTTGAATACCGTCATGGCGTTGGCGTCGAAGCCCAGTTCGTGGTGGCGCACGATGGCGCCGATGCGCCGCACCGTGCCCTGGTCCAGCCACTGCTGCAGCGTGTGCAGCACGGATTCGGGCGTGCGGTCCAGCGCCTGGGCCCAGGCGTCATAGGGGCGCGGCACCAGCGGCAAGCCGTCTTCGAGCAGGGCGGCGAGCGGTCGGTCGGCGTCGAGCACCGGCGTGGCCTCGCGCGCCGCCGCCATGGGCGCGGGGGCGGTGCTGCCGCGCAGGTCGAAGCCCAGGTCGATGCGGTAGGCGCGCTGCATGCGCAGTTGCAGTGCGCTCAATCCCGTGGCCTCTTCGAGCGAGCGCATGGCGGCGCGCACGGGGGCATCGTCCTGGCCGGTCATCACGAACCAGAGGTTGTAGTGGTGCTCGCGCTGGTAGTTGTGGTTCACGCCGGGGTGGCTGGAAACCACGGCGGCCACGGCGTCCAGCCGCTCTGGCGGCACGGCCATGGCGGCCAGCAGCGCGGCGCCGCCGGCATTGCCTGCGAACACGCCGCCGATGCGGCTCAGGGCGCCCTCCTGCCGCAGCCGGGCATAGCCGTCCAGCACCTCCTCGGTAGTCAGGCCCTGGGCATCTGCGATCTGTGCAAAGGGTTCGCGCACCAGTGGGAAGTCGCGCTGCCAGGGGTTGAGCAGGGTCAGGCGCAGGTCGGTGTGGGGGGGCATCTAGAACCCCACCCGCGCGGCGCGGGACGTGAAGAAGATGCCGCTGGGCGAGTCGATCGTCATCGTTGCCTGGGTGGCGAAGGTCTGGGTGTCGATCACGCTGACGCGGTGGTCGTCGCGCGAGCTGATCCAAACCGACTCGCCGCGCGGCGTGAATTCCATGTGCAGCACGGCCTTGCCGGGCTCCAGCGTGCGCACGATCTTCTGCGTGGTGGTGTCGATGACCTGCACGCGGTGGTAGTCGGGCACGGAAAAGTTGACCCACACCTGGCGGCCGTCGGGCCGGGCCATCACGAACACGGGCTGGCCCGCCACCGGGATGCGGCCCACTTCCTGCCAGGTGTCGGTGTCCACCACCAGCACCTCGTGGCGGCCGATGGCAGGCAGGTAGGCGCGGCGCCCGGCCACGGCCCAGCCGCGCAGGTGCGGCATCTTGTACACCGGCAGCGGCTCCTGGCCCCGGCCGTAACCGGCCAGGATGCGGCGCACCTGGGGCTTTTCCTCCCACAGGTCCACCATGGCCAGGCCGTCCTCGCCGAACAGGCCGGCGATGTAGTGGCGGCCGTTGGGTGTGACCAGCGCGTCGTAGGGCTGGCGGCCGATGTTCGGTAGCTTGGTGGTCACGGGGCGCGCGGGGTTGGACAGGTCGGTGATCCAGATGGCGTCGGCGTCGAACAGGCTGTAGGCAAAGCGCCGGCCCGGCAGGTCCACGAGGCCCACCACGCGCGACAGGCGGCCGGGTTCGAACTCGGCGGGCACGTCGGCCACCAGTTCCAGCGTGGTAGTGTCGAAGGCCTTGATGCCGCCGGGTGTGTAGTTTTGTGCCACCACCAGGCTGCCGTCGGCGCTGATGGCGCCGCCGATGGAGTTGCCCGCCTGCATCACGCGGCCGACGATGCGCTGGGTCAGCAGGTCCACCTTGGTCAGCGCGCCGTCGCGTCCGAAGACGAAGGCATGGCGCGCATCGCGCGAGAACACCACCGAGGCATGGGATAGGTCGCCCAGGCCCGGCACCAGCCCCAGCAGCTTGCGCTGGCTGGTGTTGACGACAGCCAGCGTGCCCGTGGAGCGTGCCACGATGACGCCCAGGTCGCCCGTGCCCATGGCGGGGGCGGTGCTGGCACAACCCGCCAGCACCAGCGAGGAAGCGCCCATCAGGGCCAGGCAATCGCGGCGGTTCATTCAGAGCCTTTCATGGGTTCGGGAAATCCGGCGAGCAACTGCCGGGCAATCCAGTGGGCCTCGTCCTCGGTCAGCATGGCCTTCCAGGGGGCCATGGGCGTACCGGGACGGCCACCGTAGATGGTCGATGCCATGGATTCGAGCGGCTTGCCCGCCAGGGCTTCGCGCGTGAGCGCCGGGCCCAGGCCACCCGTCAGGTGCAGGCCGTGGCAGGAGCCGCAGTCCTGGCGCACCATGCGCACCAGCTCGCGTTGGCGTTGTGCGCTGGGCTCGGGGGCGTCGGCCCGGGCGCCCAGTGAGGCCAGGGCCAGGCACAGCGCCACGGCCGGGCGCATAGCGGCGGGGCGGAGACGAAAAGGGGCATTTGCAGGCATGGCAGCGGCGTGGGGGCTGGGAATTGCCGCAACCATTTGCGACAGGCCTGCATAATCCGCCGAAACGTCGCCCATGTCCTTGACGTCAGTCAAGGGCAATCAGGGTGATCCCTCGGGACAATCCCCCTCACCGTTTGATTGAACCGGCCGCAGCCTCACTGACCCGTACCCCGGAGCTCCGATGGATTTTCAGCACCCTCCCGTTCATGGCATGGATATCCACCGTGGCGAAGCGCCTTCTGCGGGCCCCGCAGACCTGCCCCCGGCGCAGTGGGGGCGCGTCACCCTGGTGGGCGCCGGGCCGGGCGACGCCGAACTGCTCACCCTGAAGGCGGCCAAGGCACTGGCACAGGCCAGCCTGGTGTTGTACGACAACCTGGTGTCCCAGGATGTGCTCCAGCTCGTGCCCGAAGGCGCAGAACGCATCTACGTGGGCAAGCAAAGCAGCAACCACAGCCTGCCGCAGGAGGGCATCATCGACCTGATGATCCGCCTGGCGCGGGGGGGGCGTTCGCTGGTGCGCCTCAAGGGGGGAGACCCGTACATCTTCGGGCGCGGCGGCGAAGAGGCACAGGCGCTGGCCGCTGCAGGCGTGGCCTGCGAAACCGTGCCCGGCATCAGTGCCGCCCAGGGGGCGGCGGCGTGCGCCGGCATACCGCTGACGCACCGCGACCACGCGGGCATGCTGGTTTTTGCCACCGGTCACCTGCAGGGCGAAGAAGGCGAGCGCACCGTGGCCCTGGACTGGGCCGCATTGGCCCGCCCGCGCCAGACCGTGGTCATCTACATGGGCATGGGCACGCTGCCTACCATCTGCACCCAACTCATCGCCCACGGCCTGGACGGCGACACCCCCGCAGCGCTGGTGGAGCGTGCCACCCGACCCGATCAACGCACCATCGTGGGCACCTTGCGCACCCTGCCTGCGCTGAGCGAACAGCACGGCGTGCACCCGCCAGCGCTCATCATGATTGGCGGCACCGTGTCGCTGCAGGCGCATATCGGCGGGGCTGCCTTGCGCTGATTACGCGCCAGCCTGCCCCCAGCCCTGCGCAGCCATCCAGCCCAGCAGAACCTGCGTGAAGCGCTCCGTTGCCGGAGCGAGGGTGCCGCCGACGCGTTGGTAAACCTGAAAGCGCCGCTGCAGCGTGGGCCGGTGCAGGGGGCGCAGGTGCAAGTGGTGCATGCGCACCAAGTCGGCCGCATAGGGCAGGCACACGGTCACGCCCTCGCCCGCCTGTACCAGGCTCAGTGCGGTGCTCATGAAGGCCACTTCGTGGCGCGGGCGCAGGGGCGCCTTGTGCACCACGCCGTGCAGGTCGCTGGCCAGCAACTCGGTGAACTGGCCCTGCAGCGCAATGAAGGGCTGCTCCAGCAACTGGGCCCAGGTCACGCGCTCGTGCTGCAGCAGTGGGTGCGCCGCAGGCAGCACCGCCATGAAGGGCCAGTCGCACAGCGGCTGTGCGTCCACGCCGGGCACGGTGGGGCGCTGCGGCCCCAGCCCCAGATCCACCTCGCCACTGGCCACGCAGGCCAGTACGCGGTCCACCGCGCAGTCCAGCAGCTGCACCCGCACGCCGGGATGCTGGGCGCGAAATGCCGCTATCACCTGTGGCAGCAGGGTGCAGGCCAGCAACTGCGGCGCGGCCACGCGCACCACGCCCTGGCGCAGGGCCTTGATGTCGTCCACCCCGTGCAGCACGGCTTCCAGGTCCTGCAGTATCTTGTCCACCAGCGGGTACAGGCCCTTGCCGGCTTCGGTCAGGCCGATACGGCGCGTGCTGCGCTCGACCAGGCGCACGCCCAGGGCGGCCTCCAGCTCCTTGATCTGCCCGCTGAGGGCCGACTGCGTGAGGTGCAGCGAGGCGGCCGCCTGCGTGAAGCTGCCCGAGCGGACCAGCGCCACCAGGGCGCGCAATTGGCGCAGCGTGATATTCATGGGAAAACGTGATGAATCAATCGAAAAATACTGTTTGAATGATAGATGTTAACGCCGTGTAATGCGGGTCTGACTGACCGCCAACCCCACACCTGGAGACTGCACATGCGCATCCAGAAAATCCACCATGTGGCCTACCGCTGCAAGGACGCCAAGGAAACCGTCGAGTGGTACGGTAAATATCTGAACATGGGCTTCGTGCTCGCCATTGCCGAGGACAGCGTGCCCTCCACCGGCGAGCCCGACCCCTATATGCACATCTTTCTGGACGCGGGCCAGGGCAACGTGCTCGCCTTCTTCGAGCTGCCAGGCCAGCCGCCCATGGACCGCGACCGCAATACCCCCGTCTGGACGCAGCACCTGGCGCTGCAGGTGGACACCATGGAGGAACTGCTGGCCGCCAAGGCGCGCCTGCAGGCCGACGGCATCGAGGTCATCGGCCCCACCGACCACACGCTGTTCCAGTCCATCTACTTCTTCGACCCCAGCGGCCACCGGTTGGAACTGGCTGTGAACACCGGCACGCCCGAGATGCTGCAAAAGCTCGACGAAGTGAAGTGGGACATGCTCAACGAATGGGCGCGCACCAAGAAAGCCCCCAAGCACGCCGCGTGGATGCACGACGGCAGCCACCGCGCCAACACCTGACGGATCGGAACCACCGCCATGAAACTCGCCACCCTCCAGCAAGGCGGCCGCGATGGCACGCTCGTCGTCGTCAGCCGCAACCTCACCCGCTGCCAGCCCGTCCCGGCCATCGCACGCACACTACAGGCCGCGCTGGACGACTGGGAGCGCTGCGCGCCCCAGCTCCAGCAGGTATCCGACGCGCTCAACGCGGGCCAGGCGCCAGGCGCCCAGCCCTTCGACCCCGCGCAGTGCCATTCGCCCCTGCCGCGCGCCTACCAGTGGGCCGACGGCTCGGCTTACCTCAACCATGTGGAGCTGGTGCGCAAGGCGCGCGGCAGCGAGATGCCCGCATCGTTCTGGACCGACCCGCTGATGTACCAGGGCGGCTCGGACAGCTTCGTGCCGCCGCAGGCACCCATCGATGCGCTCACCGAGGACTGGGGCATCGACTTCGAGGCCGAGGTGGCCGTGGTCACGGGCGATCTGCCGCTGGGCGCGGGCGTGGCGCGGTGCGCGCAGGCGATCCGTCTCGTCATGCTGGTGAACGATGTGAGCCTGCGCCATCTCATCCCGGCCGAGCTGGCCAAGGGCTTCGGCTTCTTCCAGTCCAAGCCCGCGAGCAGCTTCGCGCCCGTGGCCGTCACGCCCGACGAGCTGGGCGACGCCTGGCAGGACTGCAAGCTGCACCGCCCCCTGAACGTCCAGCTCAACGGCCAGCCCTTCGGCTGCCCCGATGCGGGCCAGGACATGGCCTTCAGCTTCGCCCAGCTCGTGGCGCATGTGACCAGGACGCGCGCCATGGCGGCGGGCTCCATCGTCGGTTCGGGCACGGTGTCGAACAAGCATGGCAGCCTGCATGGCTCGCGCATCGCGCACGGCGGCGTGGGCTACGCCTGCCTGGCCGAGCTGCGCATGGTCGAGACCATCGAGGGCGGTGCGCCCGTCACGCCCTTCCTGCGCTTTGGCGACCGCGTGCGCATCGAGATGTTCGACGCCACCGGCCAGAGCATCTTCGGCGCCATCGACCAGACCGTGCGCCGCGTGCCAGCGCCCGAGTGACCATGCTGCGGCTCTACACCTACTTCCGCAGCTCGGCCGCCTACCGCGTGCGCATCGCGCTCGCGCTCAAGGGGCTGGCGTATGACAGCGTGCCCGTGCACCTGCTGCGCGGCGGCGGCGAGCAGCTCCAGGCCGCCTACCGCGCCGTGAACCCGGCCGCGCTCGTGCCCGCGCTGCAGGACGGGGGCGCCACGCTCACGCAGTCGCTCGCCCTCCTCGAATACCTGGAAGAGACGCACCCCGCGCCCGCGCTGCTGCCGCAGGGCGCCGTGAGCCGCGCCCGCGTGCGCGCGCTGGCGCTCGGCGTGGCCTGCGACATCCACCCGCTGAACAACCTGCGCGTGCTCAACTACCTCACCGGCACCTTGCAGGCCACCGACGCGCAGCGCACCGCCTGGATACACCACTGGATGGCGCTGGGCCTGGAAGCCATCGAGGCGCAGCTGGCGCGCGACGCGCAGACCGGCCTGTGCTGCCATGGCGACACGCCCACCCTGGCCGACTGCTGCCTGGTGCCCCAGGTGTTCAACGCGCGCCGCTTCGGCCTGGACCTGGCGCCGTACCCCACGGTGCGGCGCATCGCGGAGCATTGCGAGGGTCTTGTACCCTTCCAGGCTGCGCACCCGGCGCGCCAGCCCGACGCCGAATAGAGGTCTTCGTGACCCATCGCGTTGCGCTGTACGCGCAGCGCATCAAGTTGGCACGGCCCAGGCCAGCGGCCACCGTGCAAGGGCCGCCAGAAATCCCGCATGCAGGCACTGGTGGCGTCCCACCTCCCGCAGCGCGCAGCGGTGCGAGAGAGGGGGGAAGGAGCGAAGCGACACAGGGGGGTGCTTCACTTCCTGCGCAGGCCAGCCACCATGCCGTGCACGATGAAGGCCTGCGCCGCGTAGTAGGTGGCCAGCACGCCCACCTGCGCCAGCGGCAGCGGCTGCACAAAGCGGTTGGTGGCCAGCAGCGAATCGCTGAGCATGAAAAAGCACGCGCCCAGCGCCACCTGGCGCGCCGCGCGGTCGCCCAGCACGCTGGCGCGGCCCAGGGCCTGCGCCGCCATGAGCGCGATCGCGGTGACATACACCGCCACCGGAATGCGCAGTTCGGCGGGCAGCCCGCCTTGCCACAGATAGGCATACATGGCGCCGCCCACGCCCAGCGTGGCGGCCAAGGCGCCAGGCCGGGGCAGCCAGGCCACGCCCTGGCGGAACAGCACGATGTAGGCGATGTGTGCCAACAGAAAGCTCACCAGCCCTGGGATGAAGAAGCCCTCGACCACGAGGAAGGCGTCGCCCGCCAGCGAGCCCACCAGCGCCGCGCCGAGCAGCCACCAGGACTTTGAATCAAATTGGCCCCTGGCGCTTATGGGATAAGCGCTGGTAGCTACTAAAACAATAGCAATCACCATGGTGAGCGGCTTGAACAGCCAGTGCCAGTGCAGCAGACCGGCCTCGCTGGTGATGGTGGCCAGTGCTGCGCACAGCACCATCAGCGTCAGCAGGGTGCGGTGTTGGGGGTGGAGTGTGGGGTGGGACATGGTCATGGGCAACGGGGGTCAGCTCAGCGCGCCGCGCGCATCGACCGCGATGATGCGTTCCACCACGCCGCGCACCAGCCCACCGCGCACGCCGATCAGCGTGTCGTGCAGGTTCACCGTAGGGTCGCAGTGGCTGGGCACCAGCCACAGCATGCTGCCAATGGTGGGCAGCGGGGTTTCGTCGGTTTCGGCGGTGAGGATGCCGTGCTCGTCGCCCGCGCTGTGGTAGGCCAGGCCCTGGCCTTCGGGCAGGTGGGCCACCCAGGGTACGCCCGCGTCGATGGCATGGCTGGTGTGGCCTGCGTCGCACACGGCGCGCTCGCCCTGGCGCGAGATCACCTGTGTCTTGACGTACAGCGCGTGCTCGAAGGCGGGCTGGGCGGGCTCGCGCTCGTTGCGTGCGTAGTCGGCGTCCATGAACAAGAAGGTGCCCGCCTGCAGTTCGCCGTACACGCCGCTGGCGGCCTCGTGCACCAGCGTGCCGGTGCCGCCGCCGGTCACCAGCGGCACGCTCAGGCCTGCGGCCTGGATGCGTTCGCAGGTGGATCGCACCGATTGCACGCAGGCCGTGGCCACGCTGCGGCGCTGCGCCGCGCTGCGCATGTGCTGCGCCCGGCCCTGGAAGGCCTGCAGCCCGGCAAAGCGCAACTGCGTGAGCCGCGCCACGGCCTGGGCCAGTGCCAGGGCGGGCTCGCCCGGCGGCACGCCGCAGCGCCAGTGGCCCACGTCGATTTCCACCAGCACGTCGATGCGTGTCTGCGGTGCGGCCTGCGCCATGGCTTCGGCCAGGCGGGTGATGCCCTCCAGGCTGTCCACGGCCAGCGCCAGGCGCCCGCCCTGGGCCTGCAGGCGCGCGGCCAGGCGTGCCACACGCAGCAGCTTGGGGTAGGCGACCACCTGGTTGGTCAGGGTGATGTCGCGCACGCCGCCTGCGGCCAGCACCTCGGCCTCGGCAATCTTCTGCACGCAGGCGCCCACGGCACCGGCGCGCTGCATTTGCAGGGCCAGCTCGGCGCTGCGGTGGGCGTTGGCGTGGGGGCGCCACTGCACCTGGTGCTTGCGGGCAAAGTCGGCCATGCGGGTAATGTTGCGCTCCATCGCGTCCAGATCGACAACCAGCGCGGGGCTGTCGATCAGGTCCACGCGCTGGCCGACCAGTGGGTGTTGCAGTGCGGTGTCAGGTGACGGTTTCATCGCGGGAGCCCGTGTCAAGGTGCTGTGTGTCGGCCCAGCCCACCAGGGTCAGCCCTTGGGGCGTCCAGAGCAGGCGGTTGATGGAGGCGTTTGTCACCAGCCAGGTGCGCGGCGCCTGCAGGTCTAGGCCCGTGGCCAGGCGGTAGAGCATGTCGAGCACGCCGCCGTGCGCCACCAGCACGATGAGCTGCTCCGTGTGCTGCGCCGCCAGCCGGTGTGTGGTGGCGGCTATGCGCTCGCGCAGTTGCACCAGGGTTTCGCCGCCCGTGGGCGCAAAGTGCGGGTCGCGCTGGCGCCAGCGCCGGGCCTGTTCAGGCAGCTCGGCCTCGATCTCGGCAAAGGTGCGGCCTTCGAGTTCGCCAAAGCTGCGCTCGCGCAGGCCGGGTTCGGCCACCAACGGGGCGCCGCTGGCCTGGGCGATGGCCTGGGCCGTGGCGTGGGCGCGCTGCAGGTCGCTGGTGTACACGGCGGCGAGCGGCTCGTCTGCCAGGGCACGGGCCACCTGGCGCGCTTGCCAGCGGCCGGTGTCGTTGAGGGCGATGTCCAGGTGGCCCTGGATGCGCGTGTCCACGTTCCAGGCGGTTTCGCCGTGGCGCACGGCAATGATGCGGGTGGCCTGCATCGGCACGCTCAACGCGGGGCACCGGTGGGGGCCAGGGGCAGGCGCACCTGGCGCGGGCCCTGGGGCGGTTGCGGGAAGCCGCTGAGCGCGGCGTCGAACAGCACGCCAAACACGGCGGGGTCGTCGGTCCACACGTCCTCGAACAGGGCCGAGGTCTCGTACACCACCTGCTGCGTGCGCGCGTCGCGCAGTTCCACGCTCACTTCGCGCCGGTGCAGGGTGGGGGGCATCTCGCGCAGCATGGCGCCCGCGCGCATGCCGGGCCGCCAGCCACGGCCAGGGCCCCAGCCCCACCAGGCGGGCGGGTAGTGCGGCCAGTCGGGCAGGGCCTGGCCCGAGCGCACGCCCACTTCGGCAATCAGGCGGGGCTGTGCGTCGTCGCGCTGCAGCCCGGCGCGTTGCAGCGCGGCATGGGCCAGCGCCTCGATGGGGGCAAAGGCCTGGGCCGCCGCCTGCTGCGAGGGGAGCTTGTCGAGCCGGTAGGCGGGGGGCGCAGGCGGGGTGGTGAGGGTGGACCAGCTTTGCACCTGGCTGTCCACCACGCGGGTGGTGGAGCAGCCTGCGACCAGCGCGGTGCCCAGCAGTGCGAGACCGAGAGAGCGGCGGGAAAGCATGCTGTCCTCCTTGGGGGTGTGGCCGGTCGGCGGGCGGGCCCTGTTCAGCCTATGCGAACCACCTGCATACCGGGCAGCGGGGGCGGAACAGGGAACTCTTCTTCGTCAAAAGCCTTGTCGCCGTCCTCGCTGGCAACGCCGGTGGCACGCGCGTTCACAAAATCGTACAGCGCGCCGTCCAGCAAATGGCTGGGCACCACGTTTTGCAGGGCGTTGGCCATGTTTTCCACGCGGCCGGGGTATTTTTTCTGCCACTCGCGCAGCATTTCGCTCACCTGCTTGCGCTGCAGGTTCTCCTGGCTGCCGCACAGGTTGCAGGGGATGATGGGGAACTGGCGCACCTTGGCCCACTGCGTGGTGTCCTTCTCGGCCACAAAGGCCAGGGGGCGGATCACCACGTGGCGGCCGTCGTCGCTCACCAGCTTCGGCGGCATGCTCTTGAGCTTGCCGCCAAAGAACATGTTGAGCAGCAGCGTGGCCAGCATGTCGTCGCGGTGGTGGCCCAGGGCGATCTTGGTGGCGCCCAGTTCGTCGGCCACGCGGTACAGAATGCCCCGGCGCAGGCGCGAGCACAGGCTGCAGGTGGTCTTGCCCTCGGGGATGAGGCGCTTGACGATGCTGTAGGTGTCTTCGTTCTCGATGTGGAAGGGCACGCCCACGCTGGTCAGGTAGTCGGGCAGCACATGCTCGGGGAAACCGGGCTGCTTCTGGTCCAGGTTCACGGCCACCAGGTCGAAATGGATGGGCGCACGCTTTTGCAGCTTGAGCAGGATGTCCAGCAGCGCATAGCTGTCCTTGCCGCCCGACATGCAGACCATGACCTTGTCGCCTTCCTCGATCATGTTGTACTGCACGATGGCCTTGCCGACCTCGCGGCACAGGCGCTTTTCGAGCTTGTGCGCCTCGCGCTCGATCTTGAAGCTGTGGGGCGCGGGGCCGGCCTGCGGTGCGTCGGCGGCGGGGGTGTCGGTGTCGGGGGTCCAGGTGTTCATTGTGTTGCTGTGTAGAACCTGTTTACGATCTTTTCATGGGGTACGCAAGGCAGTAAACCGTCACGATCTAGGCGCCTGCCGCAGCCCATGCTGGCGGCCTGGGCAAGGCGGGCAACAACGAGCGTGGCGGTTTGCTGCCTTGCCCGAAGGGTTGCCCCGCAAAAGCAGCGTCTGCGGCGTTGCAAATCCTCGCCGGGCCACCGTACCCCATGAAAAGATCGTAAACAGGTTCTCACCACTGCCCGGCTTCCATGCGGATGGCGACTTCGCAGTCGCCGAAGATTTCGAGTTTGGCGATTTTGACGCGCACGCCCTGTACGCCAGGCAGTTGCAGCAGCCGGTGCGCGAGCTTGCCGATCAGCGTCTCCAGCAGGTTCACATGTTCGGCCGTGCATTCGTCGATGATGATCTGGCGCACCTTGCGGTAGTCCAGCACATGGGCGATATCGTCGTCGTGCGGCTCCAGGGGCTGTGCGCCCAGGCTCAGTTCGGCATCGACCTGGATGGGTTGGGGGGAGCTCTTCTCGTGCGCCAGAATGCCCAGGTTGGCGTCAAAGCGCAGCCCGGTCAGGGTCAGGGTCTGCAGGCCGGTCGTGGGTTTCATGGCGGGGTGGGGGTGTCTTGCATGAGGGAAAAGTCGCGCTCAAAGCGCATCAGGTGCTGGCCGCCATCGACCAGCAGCGTGGTGCCGGTGAGCGCGCGGTTCTCCAGCGCAAAGCGCACGGCCTGGGCCACGTCCTGCGCGGTGGACGAGCGCCCCAGCGGGCTGAGCGCATGCAGGCGCTGGAACTGCTCCTCGCTCAGGTAGTGGCTGGTGAGCGTGAGCCCCGGCGCCACACCCACGACGCGCACGCGCGGCGCCAGCGCCAGCGCCAGCATGGTGCCCGCGGCCTCCAGGGCGGCCTTGGAGAGCGTGTAGCTCAAAAAATCGGGGTTCTGGTTCCAAAGCTTCTGGTCCAGCAGATTGACCACCGCGCCCTGGGCGTCGGCCTCGCCCTGGGCGGCGCGCTCGTTCAGGTGCGCGTGCAGGGCCTGCGCCAGCACAATCGGTGCCGCCGTGTTGCTGGCCAGGTGCTGCTGCAGGCTGGCGTAGCCAAAGGTGGCGGGGTCGTCGTGCTCGAACAGCGAGGCGCTGTTGACCACCGCATCCACCGCGCCAAAGTGCGTCACCACGCGCGGCAACAGGGCGCGCACGGCTGATTCATCTGTAAAATCAGCATCAAAATGGCCGCTAACGCGCGAAATACGGGCGCAAGCAGCTACTGTTTCGATAGCGTCCTGTTCTGCGCTGCGGTAGTGCACCGCCACCTGCCAGCCGTCTTCGGCCAGCGCCAGCGCAATGGCGCGGCCCAGGCGCTTGGCAGCGCCGGTGACCAGAACGGTGCGCGGGCGGGTGGGGGGGGACATGGAGGTGTTGCGGGGCAAAGCGCAAAAGCCTGTAGTTTATGCCGCCCCCGTGGGGTTTGTGTGGCTGATATGGTTATACTGGTGCAACCATGCGAATCGTTCTGGACACCTCCGTGTTGGTGGCAGCGGCGCGGTCGCGCCAGGGGGCCAGCTTTGCCTTGGTCAGCAGTCTGCCTCACCCGCGCTTTGGGTTTGCCCTGAGCGTGGCGCTGTACACCGAGTGGCAGGCGGTGCTCACACGGCCAGAGCACCTGCCCCCAGGACTGCAGCCGCAGGACGCCCTGGCCTACCTGCGCTATCTGGCGTCCATCGCCCATCTGCAAGATGTGCACTACCTGTGGCGCCCCTTTCTGCGCGACCCCGATGACGATATGGTGCTGGAATGCGCCGTGGCCTCGGGCAGCCGCTACCTGGTGACCCACAACGTACGCGACTTTGCGCGCATCACCTCACTGGGGGTCAGCCCGGTGACCCCTGCTGAATTCCTGGACATGCTGAGGAGCCCGACATGACTGCATTGACCGTCCGCCTGCCCCATTCGGTGCACGCCAAAATCCGCGAACTGGCAGCGCGCGATGCCATTTCCGTCAACCAGTTCATCGCCAGTGCTGCGGCAGAAAAGCTTGCCTCCATGCTGACCGTGGACTACCTGCGCCAGGAGGCTGCACAAGGCCAGCGCGAGGCCTTTGACCGCTACCTGCGGGCCGTTCCCGATGTGCCCGATGCGCAGGAGAGGTGAGCTGTGTCCCTGAACGCAAGCCACCTTGGCTCCACCGCCCTGCACTCCCACATCGCCCAGGCCATCGGCGCCGCTGGCGGCTGGATCGGATTCGACCGCTTCATGGCGCTGGCCCTGTACACGCCGGGCCTGGGCTACTACGCCGGCGGCCTGCCCAAGTTTGGCCACCTGCCCCAGTCGGGCAGCGACTTTGTGACCGCACCCGAGTTGACACCGCTGTTCGGCCAGGCCTTGGCCGTGCAGGTGCGCGAGGCGCTGGAGCGCACGCAGACCCGCGAGCTGTGGGAGTTTGGCGCGGGCTCGGGGGCGCTGGCATTGCAACTGCTGGACGCGTTGGGCGACGCGGTGCAGCGCTACACCATCGTGGACCTGTCGGGCAGCCTGCGCGCGCGCCAGCAGGAGCGCCTGGCCGCGCACGCGCACAAGCTGCGCTGGCTGGACGTCCTGCCCGACGCCATGGAAGGCGTGGTCGTGGGCAATGAACTGCTGGACGCCATGCCTGTGCAACTGCTGCTGCGCCAGGGTGGGCAGTGGCATGAGCGTGGTGTGGCCTTGGCACAGGAGGCGTTTGTCTGGCAAGACCGGCCCACCCCCCTGAGGCCACCGATCCCCGTGGAAGGCGAGCACGATTACCTCACCGAAATCCACCCCCAGGCCGAGGCCTTTGTGCGCACCCTGGGCGAGAAGCTGCGGCGCGGCGCACTGCTGCTCATCGACTACGGCTTTGGCGAGCGCGAGTACTACCACCCGCAGCGCCACATGGGCACCCTGATGTGCCACCGCGCCCACCAGGCCGACGACAACCCGCTGGTGGACGTGGGCGCCAAGGACATCACGGCGCACGTCAACTTCACCGGCATCGTGCTGGCCGCGCAAGAGCAGCCCTTGCCCGTGGGGCAGGAATGGCAGTTGCTGGGCTACACCACGCAGGCGCATTTCCTCATCAACTGCGGCCTGCCGCAGGCCATGGAGCAGGCGCCGCTGCAAGAGCGCGCCCTGGCGGCCAAGCTGCTGATGGAGCACGAGATGGGCGAGCTGTTCCAGGTGCTGCTGCTGGCCAAGGGCGTGCCCTGGGAGGCCGTGGGCTTTGCGCACGGCGACCGCAGCCACAGGCTGTAACGCATGATCCGCTGGCTCATCGTCGTCTTCCTCGCGCTGGTGCTCATCAACGGGCTCACGCCCTGGTTGCAGCGCCTGGGGCTGGGCAAGCTGCCGGGGGATTTCCATTTCCGGCTGTTCGGGCGCGAGTGGTACATCCCGCTGGCCAGCACCGTGCTGCTCAGCTTTGTGCTGAGCCTGATCGTCAAGTGGCTCTGACTTGATTTTTTCGGGGTGCGGCCCGATGTCTGGGGCATGACCGAATCCCTGCACATCGTCTGCCCCCACTGCCACACCACCAACCGCGTCCAGGCGGCGCAGCTCGGCAGCCAGCCCGACTGCGGCAGTTGCCACCAGCCCCTGTTCATGGGCGCGCCGCTGGCGCTGGATGCCGCCAGCTTTGCCAAGCATGTGCAGCGCAACCACATTCCGGTGCTGGTGGACTTCTGGGCGCCCTGGTGCGGGCCGTGCCGCCAGATGGCACCGGCCTTTGCCCAGGCGGCGCGCACGCTGGAGCCCCAGGTGCGGCTGGCCAAGCTCGATACCGAGGCGCACCCGCAGCTGGCGGCGCCCTACAACATCCGCAGCATTCCGACCATGGTACTGTTCCAGGGCGGGCGCGAGGTGGCGCGCATCTCGGGCGCCTTGGGCGCGGCGGACATCGAGCGCTGGGTGCGCAGCGTGCTCTGAACCAAAGGCCTCAGCGCAGGCGCAGAAAGTGGTCCAGCGACAGGCGGCCTGCGCCGCGCCCGGCCAGGTAGAGCATCAGCGCCGCCCACGACAGGTGCGTGGGCCAGGCGTCGGGGTACACAAAGACCTGGATCACCAGCGTCATGCCCAGCAGCGCCAGGGCCGACAGGCGCGTGAAAAGTCCCAGCACCAGCAGCACCGGGAACAGGTGCTCGGCCAGGGTGGCCATGGGCGCCGCCCATTCCGGGGGGATCAGCGGCAGCCTGTACTCCTCGCGGAACAGCAGGTAAGTGGTGTCGGTGATCGTGAAAACGCCCTCCACCTTGGTGCGGCCCGACATCCAGAAAATGCCCGCCAGCGCCAGGCGCGCGGCCAGCGCGATCAGGCCGTGCGGTGTGCACTGCTCCAGCCGCTGGGCCAGGCCGTTCCACAGCCCCCGCACGCCGGGGAGGGATGCGGGCGCAGGGCCGACAGGGGAATGGGTGGTGTGCATGGGGTGCTCCTCGTTCAACAGGGTTCGGGGGCGCGCAGGGCGCCGGTGCGCAGCAGCAGTGCGACGAGCGCGGGCAGGTTGGTGGCGGGGGCGGCCTGCAGGGCCTGGGCGGCGGCGTCTTCAAAAGTGGCGCCGGCAGCGCAGGCGTCCAGCAGCGCGCAGCCCGCGTGCGGCAGGGGCGCCCATTGCACGGCGTCGTGCGGGCGGGTCAGCAGGGCGCCTTCACCCTTCCAGGGCAGGTTGGCATCCCAGGGCAGCCCCTCGCGCTGGCATTGCCACAGGCGGTAGGCCGGGTGCTCCGCGCACCACTGCCAGCGCGCGGCCGGGTGGGGTTGCAGGCGCAGCAGCGCCAGGGTCTTGGGCGCTTGCTGGGCCAGCCAGGCGACTTGCAGCGCGGGCGCGTCGGCGGCCAGGTGGGACTCGGTCCAGCAGCGGTCCAGCCGCGCCACGGCGCCCAGGTAGGGCAGGTTGGCGGCCGGGCCAAAGCCTTCCAGAAAATCGGCAAAGCCCGCGCCATAGCCCATGAGTCGCCCGTCCGTCGGCGGGTGCTGGTGCACGAAGGCATGTGCCGTGGCGCGCAGCCAGTCGGTGCCCACCAGGGCGTGCACGGCGGGGTAGTTGGCCTGCAGCGCGTCGATGCAGCCCTTGGCCACGGTGTTGCGGTACACGGCAAAGCCGGGCTGGGCGAGCAGCGCATCCAGCCAGGCGGGCGGCGGTGCGCTGGCGCCGGGTGGGGGCATCAGGGCACTGGCCAGGCCGTCCTGGAAATCGCTCAGGCGCATGGCAGGGCCTCCGGGGTGGTGAGCATGCGGTGCGCGCGCTCGCGCTCGGCCAGCAGCTCGGGCAGGGGCGGGATGGCGTCGTCGCGCTCGATCAGCGTGGGCCGGGGGCCGGTGCGCGCGATCAGGCGCTCGTACAGTGCCCACACGGGCTCGGCCACGGGGGCGTCGTGGCTGTCGATGAGCAGCGCGTCGCCCAGGCGCGGGTCGGCATGGTGGCCCGCGAGGTGGATTTCGGTGATGGCCTGCACCGGAAACGCGTCCAAATAGTCGTGGGCGCGGGTGCCCAGGTTGTGCGCGCTGAGGACCACGTTGTTCACGTCCAGCAGCAGGCTGCAGCCGGTGCGGCGCACCAGCGCGGCCAGGAAATCGGTCTCAGACCAATTGTGCCCGTCGATGTGCAGGTAGTGTGTGGGGTTCTCGATGGTGATGGTGCGGCCCAGGGCGTCCTGCGTGGCGCTGATGTTGGCCGCAATGCGCGTCAGCGCCTCGTGCGTGCGCGGGAAGGGCAGCAGGTCGGGGTGGTAGCGCCCGCGCCAGGCCGACCATGCCAGGTGCTCGGACACCAGCGCGGGCTCGATGCGCCGCACCAGTTGCGCCAGGCGCCGCAGGTGCTCCGCATCGGGCGGCGCATCGGCCGCGAGCGAGAGCGACACACCGTGCAGCGACACCGGGTGCCGCGCCCGGATGGCTTCGAGCCAGGCCAGGCGCGGGCCACCGCCCGACAGGTAATTCTCGGGGTGCACCTCCCACCACAGGCCGCTGGCGGTGCAGTGCAGGGCCTCGTCGTAATGCTGGGGCTTGAGGCCCAGGCCTGCGGTGAGAAGGTGGGGCATGGTGCGTTCCTATCGGGGATCAGGCCTTGATGGCGCTGAGTGAGCCCATGCCCTTGGGCGTCTGGATGCTAGTGCAGGTGCCCGCAGGCACATACTTCCAGGCGTTGCCCTGGTAGTCCACCTTGGATGTGCCCGCGCAGGTGGTGCCGGGGCCGGCGGCGCAGTCGTTCTTGCCGGCCATGGAGACGCCGTAGCACTTCTCCATGGTGGGTTTGGCCATGTCGCCGGACTTGTTCATGCTGTCGGACTGGGCGATGGCGGCACCAGAAGCGAGGGCGGCAAAAGCCAGGGCGCCGAGGGTGAGGGAACGGGTGGTCATGCTGATAGCTCCTTGGGTGATGAACGAGACCTCTGCCTGCAATGCCAACGCACCCGGCCGGTCTGCGCTGTAATTCGCGGGCGCGGCGGTGCGGGTTACGCTGTGGTCGAAAATTTATTTTTCGGCCCCCGTGTAACCGGCCGCGCACCGGCCCCGAATACCAGCGAGGGAGACGCCATGGAGATAGAACAGCGGCTGCGCCCGCTGCTGCTGCAGGGCCTGGAGGGCGACAGCAACGCCTACCAGCGCTTCCTGAAGGAGCTGAGCGCGCATTTGCGGGCCTTTTTGCGCCGCCGCCTGGCCCAGCGGCCCGATGAAGTGGAGGACCTCGTGCAGGAGACCCTGCTCGCCGTGCACAACCAGCGCCACACCTACCGGCCCGACCTGCCGGTGACGGCCTGGGCTCATGCGATTGCGCGCTACAAGCTCATCGACTGGCTGCGCTCGCACGCGGTCAAGGGCGCGCTCGACGTGCCGCTGGACGATGCGCAGGAGCTGTTTTCCAGCAGCGACAGCGATGCCGCGCAGGCCCGGCGAGACCTGGGCCTGTTGCTGCAGACGCTGCCCGAGCGCCAGCGCCTGCCCATCGTGCACATGAAGCTCGAAGGCCTGTCGGTGGTGGAAACGGCGCGCCTGACGGGGCTGTCGGAATCGGCGGTCAAGGTGGGCGTGCACCGGGGGCTCAAGGCCCTGGCCGCCCGTATCAGGGGAACGGCATGAAAACGGACGATTTGATTGGTTTGCTGGCGCAGGACGCAGAGCCGGTGGCGTCGCACGCCATCGAGCAACGCTTTGCGGTGGCGGCGCTGGCCGGCCTGGGCGGGGGCCTGGTGTTGATGCTGGTGCTGTTTGGCGTGCGCCCTGGGGTGGTGCAGGACATGGCCCTGCCCATGTTCTGGGGCAAGCTGGTGTTTGCCGGCCTGCTGGCCGCTGGCGGCCTGGCCGTGTTGCGCCGCCTGGCGCGGCCCGGCATGGGCCTGGGGCACAGCCTGGCGTTGCTGGCCCTGCCGCCGCTGGTGCTGTGGGGTCTGGCCGCCGTGGCGCTAGGCCAGGCTGGGGCCGGCGAGCGTCTGCCTCTGGTGCTGGGCAGCACCTGGCGCAGCTGTGCCTTCAACATCGCGGCGCTGTCGCTGCCCGCCCTGGTGGCCAGCCTGTGGGCGCTGCGCGGCGCGGCGCCCACGCGGCTGGCCTGGGCGGGCGCCGGGGCCGGGCTGCTGGCGGGTGCCCTGGGCGCGCTGGCCTATGCGCTGCACTGCCCGGAAATGGCCGCGCCCTTTTTGGCCGTGTGGTACCTGGCGGGCATGGCCTTGCCCACGCTGGCGGGTGCCTGGCTGGGGCCGCGCGTGCTGCGCTGGTAGCCGGTTGTCAGCTGGCGGGCTGGGCCAGCCAGGCGGCCACGGCCTCCACGCGCGCGGCGTGGATCAGTTCACCCACTTTTTGGCCTGTAACGCCCTTGGATGCTGCGTGAGCAGCTATCACACTGGTAGCAACCGATTGCACGGCAGCCAGCGCGGCGTTGATCCGCGCGCGCTGCGGGTAGGGCGACTCTTCAAAGTGCAGGCGCCCGCGTGCATCGCACTCGCAGGCGAGCAGGATCTCGTCCAGGCGCGCCGGCTTGCGGATGGCGTCGCAGCGCTCCAGCAGCCGCACCAGGGCCGCCGCGCCCAGGTCGCCACTGCGGTGGATGTTGCCGTGCTCGCGCGCCACCACGTCGGCCAGTTCGCGGCAGTCCGTGGGCACGCGCAGGCGCTCGCACAGGCCCTTGAGGAGCTGGGCGCTGCGCTGCTCATGGCCGATGTGGCGCGGCAGTACATCCTGGGGCGTGGTGCCCTTGCCCAGGTCGTGCGTCAGGCAGGCAAAGCGCACGCCCAGCGGCGCCTGCAGGCGCGCGGCCATGTCCAGCACCATCATCAGGTGCACGCCGGTATCGATTTCGGGGTGGTAGTCGGCGCGCTGGGGCACGCCCCAGAGGCGGTCCACCTCGGGCAGCACCACCTGGAGCGCGCCGCACTGGCGCAGCACCTCGAACATGCGCGAGGGCTTTTCCTCCATGAGGCCACGCGCCAGCTCCTGCCACACGCGCTCGGCCACCAGGTGGTCGGCCTCGCCGTGCGCCACCATGGAGCGCATCAGCGCCATCGTTTCAGGCGCCACGCTGAAGTCGGTGAAGCGCGCCGCGAAACGCGCCACGCGCAGGATGCGCACCGGGTCGTCGTGGAAGGCGTGGGTCACGTGGCGCAGCACCTTGTCGCGCAGGTCGCGCGCACCACCATGGGGATCAAAAACGGCCTTGGCCCCCGTGGAATCTGCGCCAAGCGCTATCGCATTGATAGTGAGATCGCGCCGCGAGAGGTCTTCCTCCAGCGTCACGTCGGGCGAGGTCTGCACCACGAAGCCCCGGTAGCCGCGCCCGCTTTTGCGCTCGGTGCGCGCCAGCGCGTACTCCTCGCGCGTCTGGGGGTGCAGGAAGACCGGAAAGTCGCGCCCCACGGGCAGGTAGCCCTGGGCCACCATCTGCTCGGGTGTGGCGCCCACCACCACCCAGTCGTGGTCGTTCACGGGGCGGCCCAGCAGCCGGTCGCGCACGGCGCCCCCCACCATGTAGATTTGCATGGGGGCAGTGTATCGGGGGTGGGGGGCGTTTGTGTACCTACCGGGGAATAGGGCCGCGTGAAGCCTCCTCCCCCAGGGGGGTGTAGGTCACGCGGGTGTCCAGTTTGCTGTCTTTGTCGGTGTCCAAGTCGGCATGCAGCATCACGCCTAGATTGAAATACTCCACCCGCACGGGCAGGCCCGAGGTGGGGTTGATGTATTGCGTGGACCGTTGAACGCCATGGACAAAGTGGGTTACCAGATCCGGGAGACCGTCTCCGTTGGTGTCTGTCCTTGTAGTCACGGCGTTGCCGTCACGAAAGCTCGTCGTGGTCTCGTATGTTCCGTCAAAGTTGTCGTCGCTTTTTGCGGACTCTGCCAACCCTCGTTTGTCGTATTGCACGATGTAGTCAATCTTGCCATCCAGGTTGCGGTCCACTTCCGTGCGTAGCAGATTGCCGCGCGCGGTGTAGCTCCATCGCTCATCCAACACTCCGTCCCAGTTGTGGTCAATGCCATCGCTGGAGACCGGTGTCCGCACGAAGGCGTACAACAAACCCGCCCCCAGGAGCATGCCGCCCACGAAGTACCACAACCCACCGGCGCGCCGGGAGTGCTGCGGTATGGGGGCAGTTTCGCTGGGCTGGTCCGCCTCCCAGCGCGCGATGATTTCGCGGGCTTTCGCTTGTTCTGGCTCTGGAACCTCCAGTCGGACGAGCCCGGCAGCAGGCAGTTCGCCCATGGCGCCCTGCAGATGCTCGCCCTGGATGACGGGCGAAAGCCCCTCCTGGGCCAGCAGGTCGCGCAACATATGCGCTTCGATGGCGTTGGCCGCTTGGTAGATCGTCTTCATGGGTGCGTGGCGGGTGTGTTGGTTGCAGGCATGCGTTGCTACAGTACGCCCATCATGTCCTTGTCTGATTCATTGACCATTGTGCAGCCCCAACCCGATGGGAGCATTCCGGTGCCGCAGGCAGCGCCCTCGGCAGAGCAAGTGGCCGCCACCGAGCAGGCCGCGCAGGCCTTGCAGGCGCGGGCACAGGAACTGCAGAACCAACTGGAGGGATTGCAGCAAATCCTGAACAAGCCTCTGTCGGAAATCCTGGCCGACCGTGAAAAAGCCCTGGAGGCTGCTGGCGCATGGGATGCCTTCGGCGCCATGTGGGTGCTTTCGCAGCGCGCCATGCGCCGCGTGGCCATGGACCTGGCCGCGCAGCAGGGGGTGAGCGAGGCCGAGGTGGTGGCGCGCGCCATGCGCTACGCCAACGCGGTGCTCAACACCGAGGACGAGACCCTGGGCGGCTCCATCGCCCCCGCGCAACTGGCGCACATCGCGCGGCATAAGCCGTTTTTGCGCAAGCAATTCCGGCAGGGGTGAGGAGGGCGGTAGGTCGCCTCGCTGGATGAGATATGGTATTATGGGCAATACCATGAAAGCTTGTCCCCAGATTGTGCTGGACACCAATGTGTTGGTGGCGGGGCTGCGTTCACGCAATGGTGCGTCGTTTGAATTGCTCCGGCGCTTGCCTACAGGGCAATATCGCTTGCATCTGACGGTGCCATTGGCCATGGAGTACGAGGATGTCTTGCACCGTTCCGGGCTGTTGCCCTTGCCTGTGGACGCGATCGACGCTGTTTTGGACATGGTGTGTGCCGTCGCGGTTCAGCAGCCGGTTCATTTTCTGTGGCGGCCTCAATTGCGTGACCCCCGCGATGAACTGGTGCTGGAGGCCGCAGTCAATGCCTCGGCAGACTATCTGGTGACGCACAACCTGCGCGACTTTGCTGCCGCAGGTGGGTACGCAGTCCAGGTGGTCACACCCGGCCAGTTCTTGAAGCTATTGGATGGAGGAGCACTATGAGCATACTCAGCCTGCGTTTACCGCAATCGATCCACCAGAACGCCAAGCTCTATGCCCAGCGGGAGGGCATTTCCGTCAATCAGTTGGCGGCGACGGCATTGGCTGAAAAACTGGCAGCGCTCGCCGCCGAGGACTACATCGCCCAGCGTGGCCAGCGCGCCAGCGCTGAAAAATATGCGGCTGCACTGGATCTGGTGCCTGATGTTCCGGCAGCTCCGGGGGATGTGTTGCCGTGATGGCTTCGCCATTTAAGTATCCATCCAGCCGCCGAGGGCGATCCCTCGGTAGCAGCATCACCTCCGAGCAACTGGCGCACATCGGGCGGCACAAACCGTTTTTGCGCAAGCAGTTCCGGCAGGGGTGAGGCCGGGCCTCAGCGCTTGAAACCGGCCTCCCGCTGACTGCGCACCGCCAGCACGAACACGGTATCGATGGCAGCCACGTAGTGGTACAGCGTCACATAGCCGCGCGAGGCTTGACCTATCACCAGCTCCCGCTTTCCGCCCCGCACAGGGCGCCCGATCAGCGGGCTGAGGGTGAGGATCTGCAGGGCCTCCAGAATGGTGTCAATGTGCTCGGGTACGGATTCGGGGTCGTGTTGGGCGATGTGGTCGAAGAAGCGGTCGAAGTCGTCCAGGACTTCCGGGGCCAGCTCGATGCGGGTCATGCGCAGGTGGGCGTGGCCGCTTACTTGCCCAGCGTGCCGGGAGTGGGCTTGCGCGGACGTTCGCCATGGGTGCGGGCGACCAGGTAGGCCTTGGCGTCGTCCCAGGCCACGGTCTGGCTCGTGGCGCGGATGCGGGCCCAACGCTCCTCGGCCACTGCGTGAAAGGCGTTGTCCAGTTCCACCTGCTCCACCGTCTGGGCCAGGGAGTCCAGGATGAAGGCATGGGCCGTTTTGCCCGCTTGCGCGGCAGCGGCGTTGATACGGGCTTTCAGCTCGTCTTCGAGGCGGATGGTGGTGGTGGGCATGGCGGCTCCGGTGGTGAATCAATGTAGCACACAAGTGCTACAAGTGCCATGCCGGGAGCGAAATCAGCGTCTCAGCGCCCCAGCCGGTACGGCTCCTCGAATTCGCGGAAATCCGCCTCGGCCAGGGCATCGTCGATCCAGGCCTTGACGCCGGGCAGTGCGCGCACGCGCTGCACATAGGCCTGGATGTGCGGCGGCACCGGCAGGCCGTAGCTGTGCAGGCGCATGCAGACCGGAGCGTAGAAGGCATCGGCGATGCTGAAGTCGCCGAACAGCATGGGGCCGCCGTGCTGCTCCAGCAGGCCGGTCCACATGTCCACCAGGCGCTGCACATCGGCGCGCACGGCGGGTTTGTCGCGCCAGATCAGTGCGCCCACCTCGGGCAGGTGCGCCTCGATGTTCATGGGGCAGGCGCCGCGCAGGGCGGTGAAGCCGCTGTGCATTTCGGCGCAGACGCTGCGGGCGCGGGCGCGGGCGGTCTTGTCCTGGGGCCAGAGGTGTTTTTCCGGGTAGGTTTCGGCCAGGTATTCGGCGATGGCCAGGGTGTCCCAGATGGCCAGGTCGCCATCGACCAGCACCGGCACCTTACCGGTGGGCGAGATGCCGGCGATCGTGGCCTTGAACTTCGAATCGGGGTCGAAGCTGTCGAAGCGCGCGAGCACTTCCTCGAAGGGAATGCCCGCCTGACGCAGCAGCACCCAGGGGCGCATGGACCAGGAGGAGTAGTTCTTGTTGCCGATGTAGAGCTGGAGCATGGTTCACCTGCTGAAGAAAAGGGGCCGCGAAAGAGCGGCCCATTGTGCGTCAATGCACTCCGGCGTGTGTAGCGGGCTTGTGCCAGGGCACCCGTGGAACCGGCTTTGCCGGGCCACTGGGTGCGTCCCCCCTCCCGCAGGAGAGGGGGGAAGGCGCGCAGCGCCACAGGGGGGTGTCACTGTATCCGTGGCGTGGCCCGCTCGATGATGGCGGCCACATCGACGCCGCGCGGCAGCGCGCCGTAGTTGAAGCTGCCCTCGGGCGCGAGGCGCGAGGCACAGAACGCGTCGGCCACGAAGGCGGGCGCGCCGCGCACCAGCAGCGAGGCCTGCAGCGCCAGCGCCATGCGCTCGACCACGTGGCGGGCGCGGTACTGCAGGTCGGTGGTGTCGGCGAACTCCTTGCCCAGGTCGCGCACATGCTGGTCGAGCAAGGTGTTCTGGCCCTGGGTGTGGCACAGTTCGGCGAAGAAGGCGTCCACCACCTCGGGCGTCTTGGCCATGGCGCGCAGCACGTCCAGGCACTGGATGTTGCCGCTGCCCTCCCAGATGGCGTTGACCGGCGCCTCGCGGTACAGGCGCGGGAACATGCTGTCCTCCATCACGCCGCTGCCGCCGATGCATTCCATGGCCTCGTAGGCGTGGCCGGGCGTGCGCTTGCAGATCCAGTATTTGCCCACGGCGGTCACCAGGCGCACCAGCAGGTCCTCGTGGCGGTTGTCGCGGTGGTCCAGCGCCCGCGCCACGCGCATCGACAGGGTCATGGCGGCCTCGCTCTCCAGCGCCAGGTCGGCCAGCACGTTCTGCATCAGCGGCTGCTGGTTGAGGCGGGCGCCGAAGGCGCTGCGGTGCGCGCAGTGGTGCAGTGCCTGCGACAGCGCCATGCGCATGCCCGCACTCGACCCCACCATGCAGTCAAAGCGCGTCATGGCCACCATCTCAATGATGTTGCGCACGCCGCGCCCTTCCTCGCCCACCATCCAGGCCAGCGCGCCGCGCAGCTCGGTCTCGCTCGACGCGTTGGAGGCGTTGCCCATCTTCTTCTTCAGGCGCAGCACCTGCAGCGGGTTTTTGGTGCCGTCGGGTCGCCAGCGCGGCAGCAGAAAGCACGACAGGCCCTTGTCGGTGTGTGCCAGCACCAGGAAGGCATCGCACATCGGCGCCGAGACGAAATACTTGTGGCCCACCAGTTCATACGCCTGACCGGGGCCGCCCTGGCCCACGGGGTAGGCGCGCGTGCTGTTGGCCTGCACGTCGGATCCGCCTTGCTTCTCGGTCATCGCCATGCCGATGGTCACGCCCTGTTTCTGCTCCACGGGCACGTTGCGCGGGTCGTACACGCGCGCGGTGATCTTGGGCTCCCACAGCGCGGCCAGGTCGGGCTGCAGGCGCAGCGCGGGGATGGCGGCGAAGGTCATGGTGATGGGGCAGCCGTGGCCGGCCTCCACCTGGGTTTGCAGGTAGTTGCCGGCGGCGCGCGCCACATGGGCGCCATGGCGTGGGTCGGTCCAGGGCGAGGAATGCAGGCCGTGCTCAATGGCCGTGCCCATGAAGCGGTGGTAGGCCGGGTGGAACTTGACCAGATCGATGCGGTTGCCGAAGCGGTCGTGCGTCTCCAGTTCGGGCTGGTGTTTGTTGGCGAGGTGGCCCTGCTCCAGGTACTCGGCCGAACCGGTGAGCTGGCCGAAGCGCAGCAAATCCGCATCGGCCCAGGCTGCGCCCTCGCGCTGCACGGCCTCGCGCAGCGCGGTGTCTTGCGCGTACATGTTGTAGTCGGCGAGTTCGCAGGACACGTTCTCGACCTGGTGGGTGTCGGCCAGGTAGCGGGTGTGCAGGGCGGTGGTGTTGTTCAGCGCGTTCATGGCGGTGTCTCCGGGGGGCAGAAAGTTGGTCAGGCCACACGCAGGCGGGCCTTGCGGGTGGTGGTGTCGGGGGTGGAAAGGGTGTCGTAGAAGCGGTCCCAGATGGCGCGGCCCGCCGCATCGAAGGCGTGCACGCTGTCGATGAAGGCGGCGCGCAACGCGCCGTCCACCATGGGTTCGGGCAGCAGCGGGTCGTACACGAGTTGGCGGATGGCCGCGCCACCCAGGAAGAACGACTCGCGCGCCGCCTGGTCGATGGGCAGGCGCGCCGCGCCATCCAGCCAGCGTTGCAACTGCTCCTGCGTGGCGCGGTAGCCCTGGTTGAGGGCGACGCCATCCCACAGCGCGTCCACGGCGGCCTCGGTCGCGGCATCGAGCGAGGTGCAGCCGCAGACCACGGCCTGTGCCTCCAGGCCCAGTGCGTGCAGGCGCGCGCGGATGGCGGCAATGTCGGCCTCGATGTTGTCCGGGCGGAGCCAGAAGTCCCGTTGCAGCTCGGCAAAGCCCAGCAGGTGCAGCGCACGCTCGCGCTGCCGCGTGGCGGCGCGGTCGCTGCGCGCCAGCGCGCCGCAGTGCACCGCCACGTACTGCCCGTTCCAGGGGCGCAGGCGCTGCGCGGTGTGGCGCCAGTGGGACACGTCCTGCGCCAGGCTCTGCGCCGCCGGCCCCAGGCGCCAGGCGCCGCGCTCGGTGGCCTGCGCCATGTCCTGCGCGGCCAGCCGCGCCAGCGTCACGCGCACATGGTTCTCGCTGATGCCGAACACCGCGCCCGCCGCCACCGCGTGGCTGACGGGCAGGGCGTCGTCGCCGCTGGCGAGTAGCAGCTCCAGCAGCAGGTGTTTGGGTTGGACTTTGGCGTCGAGGGAAGAATGCATGTGTTAAATATTACACAAATATCAAATCAAAGCAAATATGTGTAATAACGCGGTGCGTGCGAAGCCACTGCGGGTTCGTCGGTTTTTGCTTATCGATGCAGCGGCGTCAGCAGCGGGGGCCACCAGACACCGCGCAAGGGCCGCCCCGCCGCGCTGGTGTCGTCCCCCTTCCCGAATTGCGCAGCAAGTCGAGAGAAGGGGGAAGGCGCCGAAGGCGACTCAGGGGGATGTGCCTTATACCGGCCACACCACCCCGTTGTCATTCAGGATCGCATCCAGCGGCAGGTCGTGCGCCTCGGGCTCGAAGTCGTCGAGGTAGCCCTGGGTGTAGCCCAGGCCCACGGTGGTTGGGCGGGGCTGCAGGGCGGCCAGGGTGCGGTCGTAGAAGCCGCCACCGTAGCCCAGGCGGTAGCCGCCCGGTCCGTAGCCCACGCAGGGCACGAAGAGCAGCGTGGGCACGATCAGCTCGGTGTCCTTGGGCTTGGGGATGCCGTAGGCGTCTTCCTCCATGGGGCAGCCGGGGTACCAGGCGTGGAAGGTGAGGGTCTTGTGCTGCTTGTTCACCACGGGCAGGCCGATGCGGCGCAACTGCGGTTCGTCGAGCAGTTCGCCGTCTTCCTTCCAGCGGTGCAGTGCGGGCAGGGGGTCGAACTCGCCCTTGATGGGCCAGTAGGCGCCGATGATGGTGTCGGGCCGGTTCACGAGCCAGATGCGCATGACCTGTTGCAATAGGTCTGCGCGCTGTAGGCGATCGGGCAGGTTCAGGCGTTGTTCCACCAGAGTGCGCCGCAGGGCTGCTTTGTCCATCACATAATTCCCCGAATGTATTTATCGAAGATTCTGACACCGCTGGTGGCCTGTGCGCTGCTGGCCACGCCCACGGCCCCTGTTTTGGCCCAGCCCAAGGGGGACCAGGTGCTGCTGGACATGCAGCAGGCTTTTCGCAAGGGCGACCGCAAAAGGCTCGAACAGCTCCTTCCCCAGGCCAAGGGCCATGCGCTGGAGCCCTGGGCGGCCTACTGGGAGCTCAAGGCCCGGCTGAACGACGCCTCGGCACAGGAAGTGCAGGGCTTTCTGCAGCGCTGGGCGGGCACTTACCACGAAGACCGCCTGCGCAACGACTGGTTGCAATTGCTGGGCCAGCGCCGCGATTGGGCGCAGTTTGCCGAGCACCACGCCCAGTACCGCATGCAGGACGACAAGGAGGTGCGCTGCTACGCGCTGCTGATCGAAGACATCAAGGGCACTGCCGGCCCCAACGTGGGGGATGAAGTACGCCGCCTGTGGCACAGCCAGCGCGACGCCGATGACGGCTGCGCCCACGCTGCGGCTGAGCTGCTGGCGGCGCGCAAGCTCAATGCGTTGGATGTGTGGCGCAAGGCGCGCCTGGCTGTGGAAGCCAACCGCCCCGGTGTGGCGCGCAAGGCGGTGGAAATCGTGGCGCCCGATGCGCTGCCCACATTGCGCGAGGCCCTGGACGCGCCCAGCAAGTTCCTGCGCGCGCACTCCACGGCCCGCGGGCGAATGCGGCAGGAGCTGGTGTTGCTGGCCCTCATCAAGCTGGCGGGCAGCGATATCGAATCCGCCGCGTCGCAGCTGGATGCCAAGTGGGGCGTGCACCTGTCGCCCGAAGAACGCAACTGGGCCTGGGGCGTGATGGGCAAGGTGGCGGCGCAAAAGCTCTCGCCCAGTGCCATGGGCTATTACGCCAACGTATCGCGCGATACGGACCTGAACGACGACCTCCTGGCCTGGAAGGTGCGTGCCGCCCTGCGCGCCGGGCAGTGGAGGGAGGTGCGCCATGCCATCGACGCCATGGGCGAGGAGCAGCGCCAGGACGCCACCTGGGTGTACTGGAAGGCCCGCGCGCTGCAGGCCGGCCGCCCCAACGACCACGAGCGCGCCCAGGCCCAGCGCCTGCTCGAAGGCATTGCCGGTACACGCGGCTTCTACGAACAACTGGCGCTGGAAGAACTGGGCCAGCGCGTGACGCTGCCCCCCGCCCCCGCACCGCTGACCGAGGAAGAGAAAGCCGCCGCGCGCGCCAACCCCGGCCTCAACCGGGGGCTGTACGCCATCCTCATCGGCCTGCGTGGCGAGGGCGTGCGCGAGTGGAACTACACCACCAACCTGCACCGCCCCGGCGGCATGAACGACCGCGAACTGCTGGCCGCCGCCGACTTTGCCTGCCAGCGCGAGGTGTGGGACCGCTGCATCAACACCAGCGAACGCACGCGCGGCACCATCGACATGGTGCAGCGCTTCCCCATGCCTTTCCGCGACGCGGTGGTGGAGCGTGCCAAGTCCATCGGACTCGACCCGGCCTACGTCTATGGCCTGATCCGGCAGGAAAGCCGCTTCATCATGGACGCCCGCTCGCACGTGGGTGCCTCGGGTCTCATGCAGGTGATGCCCGCCACCGCACGCTGGACGGCCAAGCGCATCGGGCTGACGGACTTCCGTGCCGAGCAGATCACCGACCGCGACACCAACATCGCCATCGGCACGGCCTACCTCAAGCTCGCGCTGGACGACTTCGGCGGCTCCATGCCCATGGCCGCTGCCGCCTACAACGCGGGGCCCGGCCGCCCACGGGTGTGGCGCAACGGCACCGTGCTGGACGCTGCCATCTGGGCCGAGAACATCCCGTTCAGCGAGACGCGCGACTACGTGAAGAAGGTGCTGGCCAACACCACCAACTACGCGGCGCTGATCACGGGGCAGCCGCAGTCGCTCAAGGCGCGGCTGGGGACGGTGGGGCCGCGGGGGGTTGCGGAGCCGGAGGTGAACAAGGAACTGCCTTGATGGTTCTTGGGGGCTGTGTTTGAGGGTGGCTGGCCGGGATGTGCGCCCGGCGGCGCAGTAACTTTCTTTTGCTTCGCCAAAAGAAAGTCACCAAAGAAAAGGCGACCCACTGTCTGCGACCCCTTCGCGGTGCGAAGGGGCACACCTGCGGCGGGGCGCTTGCGGGGTGCGCCGCATAACTCACTGCGTGCCTGCGGCACTCCGTTCGGACAAATGCGGCGAGTCAGTTGACGAAGCATGCGCGCTCCGACGCGCATGCCACCCCGCAAGCGCCCCGCCGCAGGCGCAGCCAGAAGGGGTTGGAAAAGAACACGGGCCATTGCTGCGCTCGGCCCTATATTCGCCACGCGCAGCGCCTAAGTCATCCAGGCCGAGCGCAGCAATGGCCCGTGGGGCTGTTGGGCTGCCACCGTCCCTTCAGGATGCGCCGAGGAGCGCAGTGGCCAGCGGATCAGGGCTCGCGATTGTTTGAGCGCCGCAGGCGCGAGTTCGAGCGAGACCCCGCTGGTCGCGAGCACCGCAGGTTGCCCGCAGCGAAGCGGAGGGACGCATCCTGCAGGGTCGCCCTTTCTTTGCTTACTTTCTTTCGGCGAAGCGAAAGAAAGTGAGTCGCCCGCCGGGGCGAGACCCGGCCTCCGGCCTCTGCAAAAACGCGACGTTTGCTATGAAAAATATAGCTACTAGCGCTTGCCATATAAGCGCAAGAGGCCAAAATGGCCTCAAAGATTCACCAGCACGTCCCCCTCCCGCCGCGCTGCCCCAGAGCGCACCAGCTCGTCCATGAGCCCCTCCAGCCATTCGGTCTGGCCGCGGTCGCCGAAATGCCGCTGGTGCATGGTGCCGAAGTAGGGCGTGGCGTCGGTCCAGGCGCGCAGGTCGGGCAGGCTGATGCGCTGCCACTCCAGCAGCTTGTACTTGAGCAACACCTTGGCGGCATAGAGCGCGTGCTTGCCGGGGTTGCTGGCGAAGCCATCGAGCCGCCTGCGTGCCACGCCCAGGGCGCGCGGGGCGTCTTGGAACACCGGGCCGTGGCCGGGGATCACGGTGCGCGGGGCCAGGCGCTCGATCAGGTCGAGCGTGCGCGCCACTTCCTCGAAGGCGTCGGCGCCATCGAGCTCGGGGAAGACCACGCCGAAGCCGTTTTCCCACAGTGCATCGGCCGAAATGAGGATGCGGTCCTGCGGCTCGAACAGCACGATGGAGTGCGGGTCATGCCCCGGCGCGGCATGTACCTGCCAGGGGCGGTCGCCCAGCAGTTCCTCAGTGCCAGGCTGCAGCAGCGCATCGCAGCGGAATTGCGGGCATTCCTGGCCCGTGGGCGTGTAGCTCAGGGCGTAGGGGTCCCAGTTGCGCACATGGGCGGCCTGGCCGGGCGGGATGGCGGTGTGCACCTGTGGCCAGGCCTGCTGCAGCGCGGCGTTGCCACCGCAGTGGTCGCTGTGCAGGTGGGTGTTGAGGATGCGCTCCAGCGGCCGTCCGCCCAGCGCCGACTGCACCAGCGCCAGCGTCTGCGCACTGTGCGTGCAGTAGCCGGTGTCCACCAGCGCCGCCCCCGAACGCTTCCCCGTGAACAGGATGTTGTTGGACGACAGCCAACCGCGTTCGAACACGGTCATTTCGGGCGGTAGGGCTGATGAATGGTGCGTCATAAGCTATAAAAATAATAGCGTCATGTCTTGGTGGTTCTCAGCTCGCGGCGCAGGATCTTGCCCACGTTGGTCTTGGGCAGGTCTTCGCGGAACTCGATGTACTTGGGCCGCTTGTAGCCGGTGAGGTTCTCGTGGCAGAAGCGCTCCACGTCACTTTCTTCGAGCGAGGGATCGCTGCGCACCACGAACACCTTGACGGCCTCGCCCGACTTCTCGTCGGGGATGCCGACGGCGGCGCATTCGAGCACGCCGGGGCAGGTGGAGATGACGTTTTCGATCTCGTTGGGGAAGACGTTGAAGCCGCTGACCAGGATCATGTCCTTCTTGCGGTCGATGATGCGCGTGTAGCCCTCGGCGTCCATGATACCGATGTCGCCCGTGCGCATGAAGCCGTCGGGCGTGAAGGCCTTGGCGTTCTCCTCGGGCTGGTTGTAGTAGCCCGGCATGACGTTGGGGCCACGGATGCAGATCTCGCCTGAGGCGCCCTGGGGCAGGCTGTTGCCGTCATCGTCCTTGATGGCGATCTCGATGCCCGGCAGCGGCAGGCCGATGGTGCCGGTGAAGGTGGTGTTGTTGACCGGGTTGTTGGTGCCGATGGCGCAGGTCTCGCTCATGCCCCAGCCCTCGATCATGGTGCTGCCCGTGACCTTCTGCCACTGTTTGGCCGTGCCCTCGGACGCCGCCATGCCGCCGGCCTGCGACACGCACAGGTGCGAGAAGTCCAGCGCGCGGAACTGCGGGTTCTGCAAGAGCGCGTTGAACAGCGTGTTCACGGCCGGCAGCATGTGGAAGGGGCGCTTCTTCAGCACCTCGACGAACTTCGGAATGTCGCGCGGGTTGGGGATCAGCGTCAGGCGCGAGCCCTGGCGGATGGCCAGCAGGCACAGCGTGAGCGCGAAGATGTGGTACAGCGGCAGCGCGGCAATGCTGTTGGCCTTGCTCAGGTCGCCAATTTTGGCGAGCGCCGGCGTGAACCAGGCCTCGGCCTGCAGCGTGGCGGCGATGATGTTGCGGTGGGTCAGCACGGCGCCCTTCGAAAGGCCCGTGGTGCCGCCCGTGTACTGCAGGAAGGCAATGGAGTCGTGGTTGGCCTGGCTGGGTTGCAGCGTGCGGCGCGCGCCCATCGCCAGCGCCTTCTTGAAGCTGGTGACCTGGCGGCCGCCGGTGAGCGGCAGCTCATAGGCGGGCACCATCTTGGCCAGGTGGCGCACGGCGAAGGTGATCCACTGGCCGTACCAGAAGCCCAGCATGTCGCCCATGGAGGCCATCACCACATGCTTGACGTTGGTGCGGTCGATGACCTCGGACAGGGTGTGGGCAAAGTTCTCCAGGATGACGATGGCCGTGGCGCCGGAATCCTTGAGCTGGTGTTCCAGCTCGCGTGCGGTGTAGAGCGGGTTCACGTTCACGCAGGTGTAGCCCGCGCGCAGCACGGCGGCCATGGTCACGGCGAACTGCGGCACGTTGGGCAGCATGATGGCCACGCGCGCGCCGGGCTCCAACCCCTGGCCCTGCAGCCAGGCACCCAGGGCGGCGGAGTGGCGGTCCAGCTCGCCATAGCTCATCCAGCGCTCCATGCACACCGAGAAGGGTTGGGCCGCATGCTTGCGCATCGCCTCTTCCAGCAGGTGGGCGGCCGAGCGGTATTGCTCGGGCTGCACCTCGTGCGGTACGCCCGCGGGGTAGTTCTTGAGCCAGATCTTGTCCATGCGTTGTTCTGCAGTCAGGTGGAGGAAAAAGGGAGCCCCCATTCTCTGTGTTGCAGTGCGCAAGGGCTACCGGGCAAGTCCCAGGGTGGCCTCCAATTGCGTCCCGCAGGCGACAGGGTCGCCGTCGAACAGCGCCTGCATCAACGTGGACTCGCGCTCGTGCACGGTGGCCAGAAAATGCTCCACCGCACCGCGCCTGCGCGCCATCTCGCCGAAGGTGTCGAAGCCCGTTTCCAGGAAGTGCTGCAAGGCCCCCAGGCCAGCGGCCTGGGCGGGTTTGCGCATCATGCGCAGCATCATGCGCAGGCCGGGCATGCGCGTGAAGCGGGTGAGGTCTTGGCCCAGCTTCATCACGCTGGCCAGTTGTTGTTCGCGCTCGGCGCGCTCGCCCACGCCGCGCCAGGCGGCCACGTAGCGGGCGGCGTCGGCGGGGGTGGGGGGCAGGTGCACCCAGGCCAGCCCCATGGCGTGGTCCAGCCGCTCGGTTTGCATGTGCAGTAGCGCCAGGTCGGTGGCGGTCTGCACCACCGCCTGCGGAAACACCGTCTGCAAGGTGCCCGCGATGCGACCGAATTGCGTGTCGCGCTCGCTGTAGTCGCCGGGGCTGTACAGCTCCTCCAGGAAAAATCGCGTGGCACCCTGGTACAGGGGGTCGGCCATCAGGTCGGCATAGGTGCCAGCGAAGCGGCGCGACTGCCATTGCTTGACGGCCAGTACGGCCTGGGCCAGCGATGGGTCGGCCTGCTGCTGCACGCGCAGCGCGGTCACGTCGGCAAGGCTGTGGCGGATGGTGTCGGCAGCGTCCATGGCTGGAGGGGATGGTCTATGCTTTCGCCATTACACCGAAAAACGGCGTTTTCCCCCTTGCGCCACCTCGAAAGCCCGCATGAATAGTCTTCCCTCTCTTCACTTCGCTGCAGGTACACCATGATCGCGCGCATGCAATTGCTGGCGCTGGTGTCTCTGGTGCTATCCCTGGCGGCCTGGTGGGCCTGGGCGCTGCCCCAGGGGCTGGATCTGGCCTGGGCAGGAATGGGTGTTTTTGCGGGGATGTATGTGCTGGGCCTGGGCCTGCCCTTTGTGCTGATGCATGCCGTCAACCAGGCTGATGTGGCGCCCCGGGCCACGCTGGCGCAGGTGTTGCGGGCGGCCGTGGCCGAGGCGCGCTGGGCGCTGGTGGTGTTTGGCTGGCGCCAGCCACTGCGCAGCACCAGCGTGCCCGACTGGCTGCCCGATGCCCCCACCGGCCATCGTGGCGTGGTGCTGGTGCACGGCTTTTTGTGCAACCGTGGGCTGTGGCTGTCCTGGATGCCGCTGCTGCGGTCGCGCGGACATGCCTACGTGGCGGTGAATCTGGAGCCAGTGTTCGGCTCCATCGATGCCTATGCCGCCACGGTGGACGATGCGGTGCGCCGTGTGACGCAGGCCACCGGCCTGCCGCCCGTGATCGTGGCGCACAGCATGGGTGGCCTGGCCACGCGGGCCTGGCTGCGGGCGTTTTCTGCCGATGCGCGGGTACACCGGGTCATCACCTTGGGCACGCCGCACGGCGGCACCTGGCTGGGCCGCTGGAGCCAGGCCACCAACGGGCGCCAGATGCAACAGGCCAGCCCGTGGCTGCAGCAACTACAGCTTGACGAACCCCTCACCCGCGCCCGCCTGTTCACCTGCTGGTATTCCAACTGCGACAACATCGTTTTCCCGGCGCGCACGGCGGCGTTGCCTGGCGCCCGCCAGCGCTTCGTGGCGGGTCTGGCGCATGTGGAAATGGCCTGTGATGAACAGGTGATGGCTGAATGCCTGGAAGAAATGGCGCAGGCGAATTGAGGGCGTTCAGCGCTCCAGCATGCAGCGAAAACCGGGGTAGCTTTCGGCGTCCGTGGCGTTGTCGCCATCGTCCGGATCGCGCGCATTGGCTGCCAGTTCGGGTTGCTTGCGCAGGCGCTCGTACATCGGGCCGAAGTCCGGGTCGGTCATGGCAAACAATTGCTCGAAGCTGTCGATGACGAAGTAGGTCTGCTGGAAGCTGTCGATCTTGTAGCGCGTGCGCATGGTGCGCTCCAGCCGCAGCGGCAGGCGCTGTGGCTCGGGGCTTTGCACGGCGTAGCGCAGTTCGCCGGCCGAACTGAGGATGCCTGCGCCATACGCGCGCAGCCCCTCGGGCTGGCGGATCAGACCGAACTCGATGGTGTACCAGTACAGCCGCGAGAGCATCTCGCACGCGCCCAGGCGCTCGGCCTTGAGCCCCCCTTCGCCATAGCGCTGCACGTAGTCGGCAAACACCGGGTCGAACAGCAGCGGCACGTGGCCGAACAGGTCGTGGAAGATGTCGGGCTCGACGATGTAGTCGAACTCCTCGGGGGTGCGAATCCAGTCGGTGACCGGGAATTTGCGGTGGGCCAGCAGGGTGAAGAAGGGCACCTCGGGGATCAGGCCGGGCACGGCTACCAGCTCCCAGCCGGTGGCGCGGTGCAGGTGCTCACTGATGTCGTCCAGCCGCGGAATGCGCTCGCGTGCGCCCAGCCGGGGCAGTGCGGCGATGAAGGCATCGCAGGCCAGCCCGGGCAGTTGTGCGCTCTGGCGTTCGTACAGGCGGCGGTAGGTGTCGTGGTCCTGCGCGGTGTAGGCGTGCCAGTCCTGGGTGCAGGTGTAATCGGGGCGGGCGCGGGCGTAGTCGCCCCGCGGGGGGCGCTCACTCGCTCCATAGACGACGGGTTCGGCGGCCATGGTGGGTCTCCTGAATTGTTCTTGTGGGCAGGCCGCTGCGGCAGCGGCCCGTGGCGTCGCGGCCCTTCAGGCCGGAGTCGGGGCGGTGAGCACGCCGCGCCGGATCTGGTCCAACTCGATGGACTCGAACAAGGCCTTGAAATTGCCGTTGCCAAAGCCCTCGTCACCCTTGCGCTGGATGAACTCGAAGAAGATGGGGCCGAGCTGGTTCTCGCTGAAGATCTGCAGCAGCAGTGTGTCCTTCTTGCCGTCGATCAGGATCTTGCGCTCGCGCAGCGCGTCGAGCGGCTCGCCGTGGCCGGGGATGCGCTTTTCCACGAGCTCGTAGTAGGTGTCGGGCGTGTCGAGCAGGCGCACGCCGCTGGCGCGCAGCTTGTCCACGGTGGTGTACAGGTCATCCGAGCCCATGGCGATGTGCTGGATACCCTCGCCCTTGTACATGTCCAGGTATTCCTGGATCTGGCCCGGCTTGTCCTTGCCTTCCTCGTTGATCGGGATGCGGATCTTGCCGCAGGGGCTGGTCATGGCTTTGCTCTTGACGCCCGTGACCTGGCCCTCGATGTCGAAATAGCGGATCTCGCGGAAGTTGAACAGGCGTTCGTAAAAGTCAGCCCACTCGGCCATGCGGCCGCGGTGCACGTTGTGCGTGAGGTGGTCGATGTACGTCAGGCCATGGCCCACGGGGTTGAGTGCTTCTTGTGCGCTCACGCCCGGCAGGGGCTCGAAGTCCACGTCGTAAAAGCCGATGTTGCCGATGTCGCCGGGCTGCGCGCCGCCCTTGCCGCGCCAGCGGTCCACAAAATAGATCAGGCTGTCGCCAATGCCCTTGATGGCCGGGATGTTCAGTTCGCCAGGGCCCGCCTTGCCGGCATAGCCCCAGGCGCCCAGCGATACGGCGCGCTCGTAGGCGGCCTTGGCGTCGTGCACGCGAAAGGCAATGGCGCAGACGCTGGGCCCGTGCAGGCGCGCAAAGCGCTGGGCAAAGCTGTCGGGCTCGGCGTTGACGATGAAGTTGATGCTCCCCTGGCGGTACAGCAGCACGTTCTTGTGGCGGTGCCGTGCCACGGGTTGGAAGCCCATGGCCTGAAAGCTGCGTCCCAGTGCGGCTGGATCGGGTGCGGCGTACTCGATGAATTCGAAGCCGTCGGTGCCCATGGGGTTGTCCCAGGCGTCTTGGGGGGCGGTGGCCGTTTCCGGCAGTGCAGCGTTCATGGTGTCTCCGTAGTTGCTTGACCTGAGTCATACACTGTAGGAGCGACGGCCTTCAGTATTCGGGCTAAGTGCGCAGTAAATGGCGATCTGTATGCAAAAAAGTTGCGTTACGTCAAAACAGCGGTCTCTGTGTGGATGTTGGTTCAGCGTGCGGCGGGGGTGGTGCGCGCAGCCAGCGCGCCTTCCAGGCGCAGCTGTTCTTCGGGGGTGAACAGGGTCTGACGCAGTTGTTCCAGGCGGGCGGCATCCTGCCCGGCGCTGCGCGCTTGCTGGTATTGGTCCAGCCGGGCGTTCCAGTCGCGCTCTTCCCGGTCCAGACGGGCCAGGCGCTCCGCCGCCTCGGCGCCGTAGGCGGCACTGCGCTGGGCAAAGCGGGTGGCATCGTCTGCGCCCTGGGCGTTGAAGGCGGCGGTCTGCTGGGCGGCGCCGACATGGACCACGGATTCGCTGCGCTGCGCGCGCAGTGGCGCAGGCAACTGGGTTTCGGTCTCGGCCAGAGCCTTGCGCTTTTCCTCTGCGCTCAGCGCGGTGTTGCGCTCGATTTCCAGGCGAGCCAGCAATGCCTGGTCCAGCAGTTGCTGCTGGCCGAACAGGGCTTCGTGTTCATCGCCGTCAAAGAACTGCATGCGCAGCTTCTGGCGCTGCTCCAGCGCCAGGCGCATGGCATGGGGGTCCAGCGGGTTGGTGGGTGGCTTCAGTTGGCCCAGCGCCACGCGGTAGTCCACATAGCGCCGCGCAATGGCCAGGGCGCGGGTGGCGAGTTCGGGGCTGAAGTGGCGGCCTACCAGCGCCTCCAGCCGCTGTTTGAGGGCTTCGGGGTCGCTGGTTTCCCCCGCGTCGTGCAGCAGGGCTTCTATGGCATCGCGCAGCCCCGGGGTCAGCAGCGGGTCGCTGCCCGCCGCGCCGGGCGCTGTGGGGCCTTTGCCGAGGGGGTAGGGCGTCAACCCAGCGTTGGCATGGGCCTGCACACTTCCCTGGCCTTGGGCGGCGGGGTGTCCGGTGTCCACGGGTGGGGTGCCCCCCAAGGAACCACCACAGTCCGGCCGCCCCTGCCAGGGCAGCGACCGCACCGCCGGCCCACACCGCCCTGTGCATCACAGCCCCAGGTTCTTCAGGCGGTTGGCCTGTTGGCGGTATACCGTCACAGGGTCAGTGGCGAACCAGTCGCGCAGACCCAGCACCTGGTTGACCTCGTCCAGGTGGTTTTGCGAGTAGTCGCCCAGGTGTTTGCCCAGGCGCGACGAGCAGGCAGACACCAGGCCGTCGTTGGCTTCGCCAAACACCAGGCCCAGCACGGCCAGGGGGGCGTCGCTCACGTCCAGCAGGTTGGTCAGCGTCTTGGTGCCGGTCCAGGAGTAGTAGCGCACGCCGTTGACCAACTCGGCCCCATTGCCGCAGCCGCTGGTGGGCACCCCGGCGGGGAAGCGCTGGTTGAACTTGGCCGAGCCTACGGTGGTCAGCGAGTCCAGCGCGGCGGTCGGTGTTTGCGGCAGGCTGCTGCCGCCGGAGGTGAGGTTGATCAGGGTGACCAAGGCCTTGGCGGCGGCGCTTGCCACACTCTCGCTCACACTGCCTGCGGGCGCCACGCCGCGCAAAATGTCGGCTACGCGCGAGCCGCGGTTGACGCCGCCCACTGAGGTGACCGAGGCCACGAGCTGCGGTGCCACACCGGCCACGTAACGGGTGGTGGGGCCACCGTGGGAGTGGCCGATCAGGTTGACCTTGGGTGCACCCGTGATGGCCAGGATGTTCTTCACCTGGGCCAGCAGTTGCTCGCCGCGCACCTCGGTGCTGTTGGCGGCCGACACCTGGGCCACATAGACCTTGGCGCCATCGCGGCGCAGCGCTTCGGGGATGCCGTAGAAGTAATCGACGCCCAGCGCCGAATCAAACCCAAACAGCCCGTGTACCAGCACGATGGGGTAGCGTGTTTGGGTGTAGGTGCCCGCATGGGCGCCGTGCAACAGAGCGAGGGACGCGCAGGCAAACGCCAGGCCGCGCAGCGCGCGGCGAATGAAACCGGTCATGAATGTCTCCTGTGGATTTTGTATTGCACAAAAACGAACGACCGTGCGTTTTTGTGGGATTTATTGTTGGAGGGACTTGCAAAATTCAAAACCGCAACATGGCGGAAACACTTCGGTGCTCAATATTTGAGCACTTTGCGGTTGTCAGGAAGAATGCGCAGCGCTATCGCATCGATTCCCCCGTGGGTGACCCGCAGTGCTCCCTCG